>JAZUCF010000001.1:0-74145 GCA_045638945.1 Clostridia bacterium
CGCCAGCCTGTCACGCTGGAGGTCGAGGGTTCGAGCCCCTTCCGGGTCGCCAATTTTGCTGCCCTAGCTCAGTTGGCAGAGCACTTCCTTGGTAAGGAAGAGGTCGGCAGTTCGAATCTGCTGGGCAGCTCCATATATGTGGCATTAGCTCAGTTGGTAGACCACCTGACCTTTAATCAGGGTGTCCAGGGTCCGAGCCCCTGAGGGCGCACCAATAAAAAAAGCAAGTCGAAAGGCTTGCTTTTTTTATTGGCGCGCCATCAGGGACTTAATTCGTGCCTCTTATTGTGTTTATGTGCTATGCCAACTGAGCGTGCGAAGTTGGTAGTCTGCAATACCTTCGCTGCTACAAGGTGTCGTTTCCACTGTAGCTACCTATTAAACTGCGGTAGCAGAGTTTACGCTGTTCGAGTCCCTTATGTATAGCAACACAAATCTTCATAAAATATATAGACAAGCTTTTTTTTAAATGTTATAATGACCTTGAAATGATTCCAAGGAGTAATTAATATGTTTTTTGCAGGATTTCAAAAATTAACGCTTCTTGACTACCCAGAAAAGGTGGCGTGCATACTTTTTACCATGGGCTGCAATTTCCGCTGTCCGTTCTGTCACAATGCATCGTTGGTACGGGCGGAAGAAAAACCGCAAATAACCGAGGAGGAAGTTCTCGCATTTCTGAAAAAGCGTAAGGGCGTAATGGATGGCGTGTGCATATCAGGTGGCGAGCCGCTCTTATATGAAGAATTGGGAGATTTTATAAGAAAAGTAAAGTCTTTAGGCTACAGCGTGAAATTAGATACCAACGGAAGCTTTCCCGAAAGGCTTAAATCACTTGTCCGTGAGGGCTTGGTGGACTATGTGGCAATGGATATTAAAAATTCCTTTGATAACTATGACAAAACTACCGGTATAAAAACCGACCTTAATAATATCAAGGAAAGCATTGATTTTCTTATGTCGGGTGCAGTTGAATATGAATTCCGCACAACTCTTGTTAAGGAGCTTCACACTTACGAGAATATGGAGAGCATCGGCAAAATGATAAAAGGTGCGAAAAGGTATTTTTTGCAGAATTTCAAGGATTCAGGAGATGTGCTATGCGAGAATATGCATCCGCTTACAGAAGATGAGCTTGAAAACATGAAGCAAATTGCAAAAAAATATGTACCAAACACCATATGTCGTGGTATGTAATCTTCGCTCTTATCCCACCCACAAGATATTGGAAAAAGCAAGGAAACGCCTTGAAATAGCTGTAAAAAGCTGTTTTAAGGCGTTTTTTCAGCAAATTTCATGCGTTATCCTTTTTGTATTTTTTGACAAAAAAACACATTATATTGTGTTTTCCTATTGACAACGCACAATATATGTGCTACAATAAACTCGCTCACAATTAGAAAATATTAGCAAAAGAGAGGGAGAATACTATGTATAGCGTAGTGAAAAGAGACGGCAAGCTGGCACTTTTCGACATTAAGAAAATCAGCACCGCAATCTCACAGGCATTTGACGCTTGTAAAAGACAGTATAACGACGACATAATAGATTTCCTTGCATTAAAAGTTACGGCAGAATTTGAACCCGAGGTAAAGGATTCCAAAATCGGCGTTGAAAAGATTCAGGACTCCGTTGAATCCGTTCTTATCAAGGCAGGTTATGACGATGTGGCAAAAGCTTACATCATTTACCGCCGCCAGAGAGAAAAAATCCGTAACATCAGTGCTACCATGGTAGACTACAAGGATATTGTAGATAACTACCTTAATATTAACGACTGGCGTGTTAAGGAAAATTCCACCGTTACATATTCAGTAGGGGGTCTTATCCTCTCTAACTCCGGTGCCATCACAGCTAACTACTGGCTTTCCGAAATTTATGATGACGAAATCGGTAATGCACACCGCAATGCCGACATTCACATTCATGACCTTTCCATGCTTACGGGTTACTGTGCAGGATGGTCGCTTAAGCAGCTTATTCAGGAAGGCTTGGGCGGAGTTCCCGGAAAGATTACATCTGCCCCTGCAAGCCATCTTGCAACGCTTTGCAATCAGATGGTAAACTTCCTTGGAATCATGCAGAATGAATGGGCTGGTGCACAGGCATTCTCATCATTTGATACATATTTAGCGCCCTTTGTTAAGGTGGACAACCTAAGCTACGACCAGGTTAAAAAATGTATTGAATCCTTCATCTACGGTGTAAACACACCTTCACGTTGGGGTACACAGGCACCTTTCTCAAATATTACTCTTGACTGGGTTGTTCCCGCTGACCTTGCAGAGCTTATCTGTATCGTAGGCGGTAAGGAGCTTGATTTCAAGTATAAAGACTGTCAGAAAGAAATGGATATGGTTAACAAAGCTTTCATCGAAATAATGATTGAGGGCGATGCTAACGGCAGAGGATTCCAGTATCCCATTCCCACATATTCAATCACAAATAATTTTGACTGGTCAGACACGGAAAACAACCGTCTTCTCTTTGAGATGACCTCCAAGTATGGTACTCCCTACTTCTCCAACTACATCAACAGCGACATGGAGCCGAGTGATGTAAGAAGTATGTGCTGCAGACTGCGTCTTGACCTTCGTGAGCTTCGTAAGAAGTCGGGCGGTTTCTTCGGAAGCGGTGAATCCACAGGCTCTGTAGGCGTTGTTACAATCAACATGCCCAGAATTGCATATCTTGCGGAAAATGAAGCAGATTTCTATACAAGACTTGACCGCATGATGGATATTGCTGCACGTTCTCTCAAGGTTAAGAGAACTGTTATCAGCAAGCTTATGGAGGAGGGTCTTTACCCCTACACAAAGCGTTATCTCGGAAACTTTGACAACCACTTCTCCACAATCGGTCTTGTGGGTATGAACGAAGCTTGCCTTAATGCAAAGTGGGTTGGTATGGACCTCACAAACGAAGCTGCTTCCAAGTTCACAAAGGATGTTCTTAACCATATGCGGGAACGCCTTTCCGATTATCAGGAGGTATACGGCGACCTTTACAATCTGGAAGCTACTCCTGCTGAATCTACTGCTTTCCGTCTTGCAAAGCACGACCTTAAGCACTATCCCGACATCATTACCGCAGGCGAAAAGGGCGGCACTCCCTATTATACAAACAGCTCTCATCTTCCCGTTGGTTATACAGAGGATATCTTCACTGCACTTGACCTTCAGGACGAGCTTCATACTCTTTACACATCGGGAACAGTATTCCATGCATTCCTCGGCGAAAAGCTTCCCGACTGGAAGAGTGCAGCAAATCTTGTTCGCAAGATTGCGGAAAATTACTCACTCCCCTATTACACCCTTTCTCCCACATACTCTGTATGTAAGAACCATGGCTATATAGCAGGCGAGGTATTTACATGCCCCGAATGTGGAGAAACAACCGAGGTATACAGCCGTATCACAGGCTACTACCGCCCTGTTCAGAACTGGAACGACGGTAAGAGTCAGGAATACAAGGAACGTAAGGTATACGACATTGCAAATTCCAAGCTTTCTTCTAAAATCAAGGAAGCAGCAGTTCAGACAACTGTGGAATCCATGTGTGCAATAAATGACGGTATCTACCTTTTCACAACGGCTACCTGCCCCAATTGTAAGATTGCTTCCACACTTCTTGACAAAGAAGGCGTACAGTATGAAAAGCTTCTTGCAAATGAGAACAAGGATGCGGCAACCGCACTTGAAATCAAGCAGGCTCCTACACTGGCGGTTGTTCAGAACGGAACTGTTCAGAAATATGCCGGAGTATCAGATATAAAGAAATATTTAAAGGCGTGAAACAAATGAATGTTTACGATATAATCATTATCGGCGGCGGCCCTGCGGGGCTGACCGCCGCAATCTATGCAGGACGTGCCAATAAAAAGGTATTGGTAATTGAAAAAGGAACCTTTGGCGGTCAGATTACTTCCTCTCCCAAGGTAGAAAATATCCCCGGCTTTATAAGCGTAACGGGAAATGAATTTGCCGAGCAGCTTATAGCACAGGCAATGGCACTTGATGCCCAAATCGAATGTATGGAGGCAAAGAAGATTATCCCCGGCACTCCCCACCGCGTTATATGCGATGACGGTGAGTTTGAGGGCAAAGCAGTAATCATTGCCACCGGAACAAAGCACCGCCTTTTGGGGCTTGACAAGGAGGAGGACTTCATCGGAGAGGGTATTTCTTTCTGTGCAGTATGCGACGGAGCTTTTTACGAAGGAAAAACCGTCGGCGTAGTGGGTGGAGGAAACAGTGCGCTCCAAGAGGCTATTCTTCTTTCCGAGACAAGCGAAAAGGTATATGTGATCCAGAATCTTGACTTCCTGACAGGTGAGGATAAGCTTCAGAAAGCCGTAGAAGAACGGGAAAACATTGAGGTAATCTTGGGCACCGTAGTAGACGGACTTTTGGGAGAAAATGAATTCCAGGGTGTCCGTCTTTCGGGAAAAGACGGAAAAAAAGAGCTTCCCCTTGACGGACTTTTCGTAGCGATTGGTCTGATTCCGCAGAATGAGGAATTTTCAGACATTATTACTCTTGATGAAAGAGGCTACGTGGTAAGCGGTGAGGAATGCATTACAAACGTTTCCGGCATTTTTGTTGCCGGAGATTGCAGACAGAAAAAAATCCGTCAGGTGGCAACAGCCGCCGCTGACGGTGCAGTTGCGGCACTTGCCGCATGCAGTTATTTGCAGTAATAATAGTAGCACCTGATTAAGAGTCAGGTGCTATTTCTTTGTCAAAAAGGGAACAAAAAATGCCGCCCCCCCAACCTTTGTTATCACACGACTATTGATATTTTGTTTTTTATGTGATATGATAATATTAATGAACATAATGTTCATAAAAGGAGGTAATAGAAATGATGGATAAGAAAGTAAGAGATTTACTTAATCAGCAGATTAACAAGGAGCTGTATTCAGCGTACCTGTACCTTGATTTCTCAAATTATTTTGAGGACAGAGGGCTTGACGGTTTTGCAAACTGGTATTACATTCAGGCACAGGAAGAAAGGGACCACGCAATGCTGTTCTACCGCTATTTGCTTAACAACAACGAAAAGGTTACTCTTGAAGCTATTGCAAAGCCCGACAAGGTGCTCGACAGCGATATGACAGTTTTAAAGGCAGGGCTTGAGCATGAAGAATATGTTACTTCTCTCATTAATGACATCTACGCCGCTGCATACGATGTGAAGGATTTCCGCACAATGCAGTTCCTTGACTGGTTCGTAAAGGAGCAGGGCGAAGAAGAAACCAACGCCAACGATATGATTACAAAAATGGAGCTCTTCGGAAGCGACCCCAAGAGCCTTTATATGCTTAATTCCGAGCTTGCAACGCGTGTATATACGGCACCTTCGCTTGTTCTTTAATTAATGAAATAAAAAATTCTGAGCAAATAAATGCTCAGGATTTTTTATTTTAAGATAAATCGGAAAATGTAGCAAAACTGCCCCGTCCAAACTGTGAATCGAATTTTTGGTGTATCTGTTTTTTTATGCGGTAAAAATCGTGGCAAAAAGTCGTAATTTATATTTTTACCAAATTTTGGGAAAAAGTTCTTGCATTAATTTCCAAAATATGGTAATATGCTTAATACAACAAAGAAAAAATGGAGGAAAGAGTATGAAAACCAAGATAAAACTGCTTATTGCAGACAGTAACCACGAATTATTGACACAAATGAAATCGTTTTTTGACGCCAAAAGCGATATAGAGTTGATCGCAACGGCGTCAGACGGAACAGAAGCACTGGAAAAAATAAGACAATATCATCCCGATGTCGTTTTAATGGACCTTGTCCTTCCGGGGCTGGACGGAATCGGTCTTCTTAAGGCAATAAATTCACTTCCCCGTTCACACAGACCTGTGATAATGGTGATGAGCGGCACAAGAAGAGAGCATATAACAAACCTTTGCATGCAGCTTGGTGCAGACTATTTTATGATAAAGCCCTGCGACAATGAAACCCTGTACGAAAGAATAAAGCTTCTGTGTATACCTCAGATTTCCCAAGGAAAGCTCCATGAAATTATGCCCGCTGAAAGCACCGCCTCAGGCGACCGCCCCAGTGACAGAGCCATTGAAATAACAGTGACAAAAACTATTCATTCAGTGGGTGTTCCGGCAAACATAAAAGGATATCAATACCTCCGTGACGCAATTATAATGAGCATTAAGGACACGGAACTGATAAACGCAGTTACAAAACAGCTTTATCCCCGTGTGGCAAACAGGCACAACACCTCTCCCAGCCGTGTTGAAAGGGCAATCCGCCACGCAATCGAAGTGGCATGTATCCGCGGCAATGAAGAGGAACTGTACAAGCTTTTCGGCTACACTGTAAGCAACAACAAGGGCAAGCCTACAAATTCGGAATTTATTGCAATGATTGCAGATAAATTAAGGCTTGAAATGCTGGTATCCTGATAATGAAGAAAAAAGGACTGCTTTGGGGAATCCCTATAGGATTTATAAATGGATTTTTTGCCTCCGGCGGCGGAATAATAGCCGTATTGATACTTCAAAAATTTTTCTCCCTTGAAGAAAAAAAAGCACACGCCACATCTATTATAATTATACTGCCGCTAACCCTCGCAGGTGTTTTGATTTATTCCATGGCAGGGTTTTCCGATATGCCGGTTATTATTAAAGCGGCATCGGGTGCGGCATTGGGTGCATTTGTGGGGGCAAAACTCCTTTCCCGTCTTTCGGGAAGATTTATCAGAATCGGGTTTGGCGGTGTTATGATTGCCGCATCCGTAAAAATGCTGATATTTTAATTACGAAGCGGAGCGAAGTACAATTGTTTACTGCAATAATCGGATTTTTATCAGGTATATTAGGGGGAATGGGGGTAGGCGGAGGAATGCTTCTTATTCCGGCGGCAACTATGTTTCTGAATCTTTCACAGCATAAAGCGCAAAGCCTGAATCTATTCTGCTTCATCCCCTCTGCCCTGTGTGCAATTTTTGTGCATATAAAAAATAAGAATATAAGCTTTAAAACGGCACTTCCCATTATAATCACAGGTGTCCCCTTTGCACTTTTGGGGGCATACATTTCAACCAATCTTTCTTCGCGTATTATGGGTCGGCTTTTTGGGTTATTTATACTTATTTTCGGAATAAAGGAAATATGTGTCGGGCTAAAGGAAAAAAAAGGCAAGAATCAACTGTGAGTTGATTCTTTCCTTTTTAAATTCCACCAAAAAGTGAAAAAATCGCTGAAAAAGTATCGAATTAAATTGACACCTTTTGAAATAAAGAGTATAATAGATAGTAATCTTTTTATTATTAGGAGGCAATTTTTATGTCAAGAGTTTATAATTTTTCCGCAGGTCCGAGCATGCTTCCCCTTGAGGTGCTTGAAACCGCACAGAAAGAGCTTATTGAATACGGCGAAAGCGGTATGAGCGTTATGGAAATGAGCCATCGCTCTCCTGTTTACGATGCAATAATCAAAGAAACTGAAGCTAATTTCAGAAAGCTTATGAATATCCCCGATAACTATAAGGTGCTTTTCCTTCAGGGCGGTGCTTCAACACAGTTTGCGGCAGTTCCTCTTAACCTTATGAAAACAGGAAAGGCTGACTATGTTGTTTCAGGTCAGTTCTCAGGAAAAGCTTTCAAGGAAGCTAAGAAATACGGCGATGCGAAGTGTATTGCAACTTCGGAAGATAAGACATTCAGCTATATCCCCGAAATTACACCCGATATGGTGCGTGAGGATGCTGATTACGTTCATGTTTGCTACAACAACACCATTTTCGGAACAAAATTCCCCTCCGTTCCCAATGTAGGCGACAAGGTACTGGTTGCAGATATGTCATCTTGTATTACAAGTGAGCCTGTAGATGTTACAAAGTTTGGCGTTATATATGCAGGTGCACAGAAGAATATGGCTCCCGCAGGTCTTACAGTTGTTATTATCCGCGAGGATTTAATGGGAAATGCACGTGAGGATATTCCCACAATGCTCGATTATAAAACAATGGCTGATAACGACTCAATGTATAACACCCCTCCCTGCTACGCAATTTACATTGCAGGTCTTGTTTATAAATGGGCACTTAATAACGGCGGTCTTGAGGCAATGAAGGAAAGGAACGAAAAGAAAGCAAATATTCTTTATGATTTCCTTGATAACTCAACTCTTTTCAAAGCAACAGCGGACAAAAAGTGCCGTTCTATGATGAATGTATGCTTTGTTACAGGCGACGCTGACCTTGATAAGAAGTTCTGTAAGGAAGCCGCAGATGCAGGCTTTGTAAACCTTAAAGGACACCGCTCAGTGGGCGGTATGAGAGCCAGCATCTACAACGCTATGCCACTTGAGGGTGTAGAGGCACTTGTAGAATTTATGGCTAAGTTTGAAAACGAAAACAAGTAAAGGAACTGATAACTATGTATAATTTATTGACGCTTAATAAGATTGCAAAATGCGGTCTTGATAATTTTGACAAAGTTAAATATGCAATTTCGGACAATTGTGAAAATCCCGACTGCATTATCCTCAGAAGCTTCAACATGCATGACATGGAGCTTCCCCAGTCACTTGCGGCAGTTGCACGTGCAGGCGCAGGTGTAAACAATATTCCCCTTGACAAGTGCAGTGAAAAAGGTATTGTAGTATTCAATACTCCCGGTGCCAATGCAAATGCAGTTAAGGAGCTTACAATTGCAGGTCTTTTCCTTGCTTCCCGTGATATCGTAGGCGGTATCAAGTGGGCTGAAACCCTCAAGGGTAACGGTGCGGAAGTAGGCAAAATGGTTGAAAAGGGCAAGGGTAACTTTGCAGGCTGTGAAATCAAGGGTAAGAAGCTTGCAGTAATCGGTCTTGGTGCTATCGGTGTTCTTGTTGCTAATGCGGCATATCACCTTGGCATGGAAGTAATCGGTTATGACCCCTATATTTCCGTTAAGGCGGCTCTCAGCCTTGACAGACATACAATTATCAAGAATGACCTTAAGGATGCCCTTGCTGAAGCAGATTATATCACACTTCATCTTCCCCTTATGGATGCAACAAGAGGAATGTTCAACGCTGAACTCTTCAAGACATCAGTTAAGAAGGGTGCTAAGCTTCTCAACTTCTCCCGCGGTGAGCTTGTTGACACAGCCGCACTTAAGAGCGCACTTGAGGTTGGTCTTATTTCCTCTTATGTGGTAGACTTCCCCTCCGATGAGGTAATCGGTCTTGAAAACGTGGTAGCTATCCCCCATCTTGGTGCTTCCAGTGCGGAAAGCGAAGATAACTGTGCTGTTATGGCGGCAAAAGAGCTTATTGAATATATGGAAAACGGAAACATTGTAAATTCCGTAAACTATCCTAACTGTGAGCTTCCCAGAACTGCTGATGCTACAAGAATCACAGTTCTTCATAAGAATGTTCCCAACATGATTACAAGCATCACAGCAGCATTTGCGGCTAAGGGTATTAATATTGAAAATATGGTTAATAAGAGCCGTGGCGATTACGCTTGCACAATCCTTGATGTGGCAAATGCTGATGAAGCAATTGCAGATGAATTGAAAGCAATTGAAGGAATAATTAAAGTAAGAGTTATTAAATAATTTACGGGTGTATAAAACAGCACCGACCGCAAAACGAAAAAAGAGAAAAACACTTTGGGGAAGCCCCCAAAGTGTTTTTTGTTTAGCCAACAGCTATTCATTTTCAATTTCCAGCAACCAATTTACCGATACATTTAGGCATTTGGCAAGTACCGTTAATTCATAATCTGCTACAAAGCGTGTGCCTATCTCTATACGGCTTACGCTGTCACGCTCAATAGTTATTCCCTCGATTTGCAACCTTGCTGCAAGATCATTTTGTGTGATTTTTTGTCTTTGCCGAGCTACTTTCACTCGGTTTCCACAGATATTTTTCTTTCCATTGAAATCATAAATTTTCATAAAGCACCTCAAAATATGTTAAAAATCAGAATTTAACTTGACTTTACCATATTTTTGCTGTATAATTGTGTTAAAGATAAGAATTTGCAAATCCTTAGTATAAAATCAGAAAGGGAAAGAAAAATGAGAGAAAAATCAAATATTATTTCAACAGGAATTTTGTTGGGTTTTGTATTCGTAATTGCAGGCATTGGTGTTATTATATGGGGAGCATCCATGGGTTCAATGTTCGAAGAATCATATGAAATGGCATATGAGGAAGCCCCGGCATGGGCTACAATACTCCCTGCCTTTATGTGTGCGTTTGGATTTATTGCTGTTGTCGCCGGTCTTATCGTTCCGTTTTTTTATATAAAAGAATGGAGTGGTACGCCTATTGAGGAAAACGGTAAAATAATTGAAATTATAAACCGTGCTAAGAATGGTGATATGATAGTTTTAGCTGAGTTCAGCGACGGAATACGCAAAGAGCTGATTGCATCAAAAAAGCTCTATCTTTCTGCAGGCGACCATGGGTTTATCGGTGCACAGGGAAAGCATCTTGTGTATTTTAAGCGAGGTCAATAATATGAAGAAATTCTTAATAGGTTTATTATGTATAGCCAATCTACTGTTTGTCAATGCTTGCTCATATTACTCCGTTTGTAAAAAATGCGGCGGTGATGGTCATGTTGTATGTAGCATATGCAACGGAAATTCAGAATCCAATGGCAGACGATGTGTTAATTGTACTTACGGAATTGATGAGTGCTATGCTTGTGATGGCAAAGGCAAAGTTTTAAAAGACTAAACGAAAGCTAATGAGGGCGGTCTCACTTTTGTGAGACCGCCCTTCTATTATTTACAACTATTCTGTTTATATTCATTCACTAAATCTGTTTCTTATAAATAAGAACGCACTGTTTTTTACTATTGCTTTGCCATGTTCTTCTACTATAGGGCGATAGCCCTCCGGGCAAGGCGAGCCAAACTCCGATGCCTTGGGTATGTAGGTGGGAAGCATTGTCATATAATACTTATCCTTATAACTGTAAAGCGTTCCCCAGAAACACTCCCTCATACAGTGGCACATTTTTATTACATCCTCAAAGTCCGCAAGTTCCACCATGGTGGAAGCTTTTTTCTCGGTTTTAGGCGGGTCATTCTTGGCTTCATCATTTAAAATATTAGGCAGATTGATATGAGCAAGCTTATCAAAAAGCTCCTTTTCCTCCTCGTTATCAACCTTGGTAACAAAGAGTGTCATTTCGCTTTTTTCAGCCCGGATTGCCGCTTCCACTACAAGGCGGGCGTTCTGGCAGGTAAAGCCTGTCTCCTTTTCCGCACGGCGTAACAGCTTAAAGAATACTTCTCTTGACTGTGGAGAATTCTTTGCCATAGCGTCAAAGGAAATTCCAAGCTCCTCACAGTCACTTGCATTCATCGTAACTTTTATTTTATTCGCTTTTAACATTTCAAATTTCACTCTTGTCACCTCTTTTTTCAGGACTTAGCCATTGAAGTATTATTTCTTTTCCACTCTCCCGGAGTTTTCCCCGTAAGTTTTTTAAACACACGTATATATGTTTCACAGGAGGAAAATCCGACTTTCAGAGAGGTTTTCTCAACAGATATGCCCTCTTTAAGATATTCCATACTCTTTTCTACCCTTAGCTTATTCAGGTAATAGGCGGGGGTGACCCCTGCATTGCGGGAAAACAGCTTTGCAAGCGTGCTTTGAGTAACTCCTGCATATTCCGCTGCCGCTCCTGTTGTAAGCTGATTATCCGTCAGTTTACGGTTGATATACGCACGGGCTTTTTCATATGCGTTCACTCTCTGCGTAGATGCCGCATCATTTATGGCTAAGCAAAGGTGATTTACTATTTCTTCCGATGCAGGAGGATTTTCGGAAAACAAAACATTCTTCATTTCCTCCGCATCGATATAAAAACCGCTTACTTTGTCATTGAGTTCCTTTGCCGTTTCTATAAGAAGTATTTTTTCAAGTGCCGAGGCATAACCTTCACACTCATTTTCCTTGTAGATATCTTTCAACAGGGAAATGGCGGCACGTTTGTCTTCTTTTTCAATAAGGGCTGTCAATACTTTTAGCTTCTGCATGATATTATTTAAAATATTCGATTGCCGCATCAATCTGATTATCTACAATAGTAGTCAGCTCTGCGTAGTTATAATCATTAAGATAAATATATTCATAAACTCCCGGTGTTCCTGTTATCTCATGCCCCAAAACCGCCTGAAAACGCGACACGGCATCCTTTGTCTGCTCATCGAAAACACCGTCAGCCTGTTCTATATATCCGAGTGCATTAAGCCTCTGTTCCAGAGCGAGAATCATCTGTTCATCCAAAGTACCTGCAGTCGCCTTGTTAATATCAATTGCTTCAAATTTTGATTCGTCAACCTTTATCTCTTCATTTTCTACAACGATATCAGGAGTAACTCCCACAGTATGAACACGCTTGCCCTTGTAGGAATAAAATTCGCCGATAGTATATTTGAATCCTGCACCTGTTACCGCACGGTTAAGAATCTGCATACTTCCTTTTCCGTAGGTCTGTGTACCGAGAATTTTTCCGACGCCTCTGGATTGTATAGCTGTCGCGAGAAACTCGCTGGCAGATGCACTGTGCTCATTTACAAGCACCAGCATTTTAAAGTTGGGTGCATTAAAATTTTTACTGCGGAGAACCTTATTCTGCGTTTCATCTTTATAACGAAGCTCCGCTATAGCACCTGCACTTATAAAGATATTTGCGATATCTACTGCCGCCTGAAGGTCGCCGCCCGGATTATCACGCAGGTCTAAAACAAGATTTTTTACACTTTTAGAACGAAGCTCCTTTACATAAGCTTCCATTTCTTCGGGAGAGTTAGAGGTAAACTGCAAAAGCTTTACGTATGCAGTTTTTTCATTAAGCATCTTCGTTTCAAGCTGTGAAACCTCCACTGTATCTCGGATGCATGTTAACTCAATCTCATTTTCTCCGCGAAGAACCTTAACCTTAACCTCAGTTCCCGTTTCACCTACAATAAGTTCGCGAACCTGTGCAGAATTAAGATTTCTAACATCCTGTCCGTTCACGCCCACAATGTAGTCATACGCCATCATACCTGCCTTATATGCAGGACCGCCCTCCATAACAGAAAGGACTAAAACTCCCTTGTCGTGATCACGGATTGTGACGCCGATACCCGAAAATGAACCTGCTATATCCTCGGTCATTGCCTGATATTCCTGGGGCGTATAAAACTGTGCGTGCTCGTCATCAAGTGCTTTTATCATTGCTTCAATTGCTTTGTTTATATCCAGCTTTCCTTCATCAATAACACTGCATATAACCGAAAAGAGAAGCTCTTCATCCGCAATTCCGTAATAATAATTATCAGCAAGAGCATGTGCATATGTCTTGATAATTTTTTTCTGCATATTGTTGGAATACTCTACAACCTCTGCTTGTTGCTGCTCGGGTGTTTCAACTGCCGAGGGTGCGGATTCTTCACCGAAAGCGACACAGCCAAGGGCAATACTAAGCACCAGTAACAAGGATAATATTTTCTTTTTCATATATAAACACCCTCCTTTCGGCAAATGACTCCAAAAGATAATTACATCTTTTCGGGAGCACTTACGCCGAGTATATCAAGTACATTTTTAATAACAATTCTGGTAGATTCAATCAATTTAAGACGGGCACACATAAGCTTTTCTTCTTCGTCACGCACACGGCATGCGTTGTAGAAGGAATGGAAATGAGATGCTACATCTATAAGATAATGTGTAAGGTTACTGGGGTCAAAGCTTTGTGCCGACGCACTGATTTCTTCGGGAAGCCGTGCAAGGGTTTCCAAAAGTGCAATTTCCTCTTCCTTATTAAGAAGCGATGCATCGATTTCGGAATATGCGGGAACCTTGACGCCGCTTTCCTCAAGAATTCTGATAATTGAACAGATTCTTGCATGAGCATACTGAACATAGAAAACAGGGTTTTCGTTGGTCTGGCTTACTGCAAGGTCAAGGTCAAAATCCATATGGCTTCCTGCCGCACGCATATTAAAGAAGAAACGAGCCGCATCCACGCCGATTTCATCAATCAAATCTGCAAGCGTAATCATCTTCCCCGTTCTCTTACTCATTCTGGCAATTTCGCCGTTACGCATAAGGCGTACAAGCTGAATCACAAGAACATCCAGTCTTTCTCCGCTGATGCCTACTGCTTCCATTGCACCCTTCATACGGGCAATGTGTCCGTGGTGGTCAGCACCCCATATGTTTATTGCAAGGTCGAAATTACGTTCCTCCAGCTTATTTCTGTGGTATGCAATATCTGCGGCAAAATATGTGGGAATACCGTTGGCACGAACGAGAACATCATCCTTTTCGCTTCCGAACTCGGTAGATTTAATCCACAGTGCGCCGTCCTTTTCATAGGTGATATTGCTATTTTTAAGCTTTTCAAGGGTTTCGCTTACGCTTCCGCCGTTATGAAGTGTGCTTTCATAGAACCACACATCATAATTTATGCCGTATTTCGTAAGAGTTTCCTTTAATGCCGCAATATTAAGGGGCAGAGCATATGCTACAAGAGCGTCCTTTCTCTCCTGTTCTTCCTTATCCAGAAGAATATCCCCGTATTTATCAATATAATTCTGTGCATGAACGCGGATATCGTCACCCTGATAACCATCTTCGGGGAATTCCACTGCGTCCTCACCTTTAAGAAGCTGTATATAGCGGGCATCAAGGCTTCTGCCGAACTTATCAATCTGTGCACCTGCATCGTTGATATAAAATTCCTTGGTAACGTCCCAGCCTGCGCGTGCAAGGACATTGCTCAGAGTATCGCCCAATGCACCGCCGCGTGCGTTACCCATATGCATGGGTCCGGTGGGGTTTGCACTGACAAATTCCACAACCACTTTTTTGCCGCCTGCAATGTCTACATTTCCGTATGCGGTCTGCTCCTTTTCAATCTCAGAAATAACATTGTAGAGGTATTTCTTGTCAAGATAGAAATTAATGAAGCCGGGGCCTGCAATCTCAATTTTTTCAGCTCCCAAAGCTTCCTTATCAATACCCTCCACAATTTTTTCCGCAATAGCACGGGGGTTTGACTTTGCAGCTCTTGCAAGCATCATTGCAAGGTTTATTGCATAATCTCCATTCCCCTTATCCTTGGGAACTTCAATTGCAAATGCGGGGATTTCAATTTCGGGAAATGCCGCCTTTGCCGCATTTTTTGCCGCATCATATATTTGTGATTTCTTCATAGAAAGCGTATTTGCCATGAAAAATCTTCCTTTCGTCTTTATGTACTTAAGCACACGGGATATAGCCCCTGTATGCCTTATGCTCTTACCGTAAGGGAAATTCCGTTACGGGAGCGAGCCACGCTGTTAATATCCATTATATAATCAATATCAATATTGCCGCCGTTTTCATCAAGGGAAACGTTAATATCATTTGCCGTCACACTGATTGTAAAATCACCATAGGGGGTTTCGTAATGACCGATATGGCATTTTCCCTTTTCAAAAATCATGTGGGTGTTCGTCTGACCGTGACGCATCATGGTAACGGTTCCGTCGGGACAGATTTTAAGAGTGGTTGAGCATTTTTCCATGCCTGAAAGCTCACCCTCATTATAGCTGAGATAGAACTTTCCGTCCTTATCATAGAATTTTCCTGCCGTGGTAAGCTCCATGGCATTGTTATCCTCGCCATAGTCCTGACTGCCCTTTATTGATATATAAACATCTTTCTTCATTGTCTGAATGCCTCCGCCAAATGCACACTTTCCATAATTGGCTTTCCTAAAAATGTACCGCCAAGCTCTGCGAAGTTTTCCACAGAGTCGGAAACGAAAAACTGACTTGTTCCCGATTTCTTGTCTGAAAGGAGATTTTCTTTTTCAAGATACTCCCTTGCCGCCTCCGCCGCAAGTGCTCCGGGGCTTAAAAGGGTTACCTCATCTCCCATTATATCCGATATTACCTTGGTTAGCAAGGGGTAATGTGTGCATCCTAAGATAAGTGTATCCACTTTTTCATTTTTAAGGGGCAGCAGGTAATCTTTTGCAATGAGCTCTGCCGCCTTACTTTCACTGTACCCGTTTTCCACAAGAGGGACAAAGAGCGGACAAGCTGCGGAAAACACCTGTATTTTCGGACTCTGTTCCTTTATAAGCTCGGCATACTTTCCGCTTTTAACCGTTCCTGCCGTTCCTATTACACCTATCCGATTGTTTTTTGTGACACTGACTGCTTTTTTGCATGCAGCTTCAAGCACTCCCATTATCTTTACATCGTACTTGTCATAAAGCACGGGAAGCGCTACACTGCTCGCCGTTCCGCAAGCGGCAACAACAAGCTTAATATCATGCTTAAGCAAAAAATCAATATCCTCTTTTGTGTAGCGGATAATGGTTTCACGGCTTCTGGTTCCGTAAGGGACACGCCCGGTGTCACCAAAATATATGATGTCCTCACCGGGCATAATCCTTTGAATTTCTCTTACAGCCGTAAGTCCCCCGAGTCCGCTGTCGAATACTCCGATAGGGTTGTTTTTCATAAATTACTCCAATCCGGAAATATAATTTTCAACTTTCAATTTTCCATTTTCAATTCACTTAATAAGGCTTTCTCCCGACATCTGGGCGGGCTTCTCAAGTCCCATAATATCAAGAAGTGTGGGGGCAATATCTGCAAGTCTTCCGCCCTCTCTGAGAGCACATTCCTTACCCACTACAACAAAGGGAACGGGATTTGTTGTATGTGCCGTAAACACATCCTTTGTTTCAGGATCTACCATCTGGTCTGCATTTCCGTGGTCTGCGGTGATACAAACGATGCCGCCCTTTGCCTTAACTGCTTCTACAACCTTGCCTACACATTCGTCAACTGTTTCCACAGCTTTAACTGCACATTCAAATACGCCTGTGTGTCCTACCATATCGCAGTTTGCAAAGTTAAGAATTATAACGTCATATTTTTCACTGTCAATTCTCTTAAGAACTTCCTCGGTAACCTCGGGAGCACTCATTTCGGGCTGAAGGTCATAGGTAGCAACCTTGGGAGAAGCGATAAGTGCACGGTCCTCATTTTCATAAGGAGCTTCTACGCCGCCATTAAAGAAAAATGTAACGTGTGCATATTTTTCTGTTTCCGCTATTCGAAGCTGAGTAAGACCTTTTCCGGCAATATATTCACCAAAAGTGTTAGAAAGAGATTCAGGCTTAAATGCCACGTCCACATTGGGCATCTTAGCATCGTACTGGGTCATACATACATAGTATACGGGGAAGAATCCGTTCTTTCTTTCAAATCCGTCAAAATCACCATCCACAAAAGTACGGGTAATTTCACGGGCACGATCGGGACGGAAGTTAAAGCAAATAACGCTGTCATTCTCGCCTATAGTTGCACCCTCAGTGATGATTGTGGGAACAACAAATTCGTCCGTAACGCCGTTATCATAGGATTTTTGCATAGCATCTACCGCATCTGGGTTCTTTTCACCCTCGCCATAAACAAGTGCGGCATACGCCTTTTCCACTCTTTCCCAGCGGTTATCTCTATCCATTGCATAGTATCTTCCCGAAAGAACACCGATTTTACCTACACCGATTTCGTTAAGCTTTTCGGAAAGCTCTTTCACAAAGTCAATACCGCTGGTGGGAGAAACGTCTCTGCCGTCCATAAAGCCATGGACATAAACCTTTGTAAGTCCGCTTCTCTTCGCCATCTCAACTGCGGCATAAAGATGTGTAATATGGCTGTGTACACCGCCGTCGGATAAAAGCCCGTAAAGGTGGAGGGCACTATCGTGCTTTTTACAATTTTCTATAGCTTTCACAAAAGCATCCTTTGTGAAAAAGTCGCCGTCTTTAATGGATTTTGTAATTCTGGTAAGCTCCTGATACACAATTCTGCCTGCACCGATATTGGTATGACCTACTTCGCTGTTACCCATCTGTCCTTCGGGAAGTCCAACATCCATACCACTTGCATTAATAAGAGTATTGGGGCACTCGGAAAGAATTTTATCCATATTAGGAGTCTTCGCACTGTAAATTGCGTTACCCTCAGTAGCCTTGTTATATCCGTAACCGTCAAGTATCATAAGCATTGTAAGCTTCTTTGTCATTTCTTTATTCCTTTCCGTCTGCATAACTGTTTTCACCGCAGACAAGTAAAATTTCTCTGTCCGCAAAAACGGACAAAAAGGCCGTTGAGCAGAGCCAAGCTAAGTTCAACAGCCTTTAGCAGAGCCAAAAAGCCCTGCTTAAGTTCAGATTATGCGTTGCAGATGATGGAGAAGTCCTCAACCTTAAGGCTTGCTCCGCCTACAAGACCGCCGTCGATATCGTTCATACTAAAAAGCTCTGCCGCACAGTCCTTGTTAACGCTTCCGCCGTAAAGAATACGGATGTCAGATGCAGTTTCTTCATCATAGATGCCTGCAAGGCACTCTCTGATATCACGGCATACTTCATCAGCCTGCTCGCTTGTTGCAACCTTGCCTGTGCCGATAGCCCAGATGGGTTCGTATGCAACTACAACCTTTAACGCGTCCTCTTTGGAAAGAGAACGGAAAGCAATCTTTATCTGACTGCGAATAAAATCAAATGTGATTGTATCTTCTCTCTGCTTGAGAGTTTCACCGCAGCAAACCATAGGTGTAAGACCGTTTTTAAGAGCCTGTATAACCTTTGCGTTTACTGTGTCGTCTGTTTCAGCAAAGTACTCTCTTCTTTCGCTGTGACCGATAAGAACGTACTCTACGCCGATTTCCTTAAGCATTTCGGCACTGATTTCGCCTGTGAATGCACCCTTATCTTCAAAGTGCATGTTCTGCGCACCGATTTTTATATTACTGCCCTCTGCAGCCTTAAGTGCAGCGGGGAGACAAACAAAAGGAGTGAAAATAAGAACGTCGTTCTTAGCATCCTTAACCTTTGCCTTAAGTTCATTAATCATAGTCTCTGCCTGTGAGGGGGTATTATTCATTTTCCAGTTGCCTGCAGCGAGAATTTTCCTCATAGTTTTCAATTCCTTTCATTAACGGGGATTGTTAAGGGGTGTCCCCTTAACATAAATTTCGTTAAAATCGGGGGCGTGCACCTCGATTTTAACTCCTTGCAAGGGCTACCGCGGTGAGCGGTGTGCGAGCGAAAGCCCTTTTCTCGAAGCAAATGCTTTTATGAAATAAAACTTTTGCTTCGAAATCAGCGATCAGCGAGTGCTACTATGCCAGGAAGCTCCTTACCTTCAAGGAATTCAAGGCTTGCACCGCCGCCTGTAGAAATATGGCTCATCTTAGCACCAAGACCTGCCTGGTTAACTGCTGCAACGCTGTCGCCGCCGCCGATAACTGTTGTAGCATCGATTTCGGCAAGAACCTGTGCAATTGCATTTGTACCCTTAGCAAAGTTGCTCATTTCAAATACGCCCATAGGTCCGTTCCATACAACTGTCTTTGCACTCTTAACTGCATCGGAGAAAAGCTCAATTGTCTTAGGTCCGATGTCAAGACCCTGCCAGCCTGCCTCGATGCAGCCTTCTGCTACAACCTTGCTCTCTGCGTCGTTATCAAAATCCTTTGCAACAACTGTATCAATGGGAAGAAGAAGCTTATCTCCTGCTTTTGCCATCATTTCCTTAGCATAGTCGATATAATCCTTTTCAAGAAGGCTGTCGCCTACTTCGTAGCCCTTAGCAGCCATAAAGGTGTAAGCCATACCGCCACCGATGATGAGCTTGTCAACCTTGTCGAGAAGGTTTTCAATTACGCTGATTTTGCTTGAAACCTTGCTTCCGCCAAGAATTGCAACAAGGGGACGAACAGGGTTATTTACTGCATTGCCGAGGAACTCAATTTCCTTCTGAATGAGGTAACCGCAAACTGCGGGAAGATACTCTGTAACACCAACTGTGGAGCAGTGCGCTCTGTGTGCTGTACCGAATGCATCGTTAACAAAGATTTCTGCCAGAGAAGCAAGCTCCTTGCTGAAGGTTTCAACGTTCTTTGTTTCTTCTGCTCTGTAACGGGTGTTTTCAAGAAGTACGATATCTCCGTCCTTCATTTCTGCTACTGCCTTCTTTGCGTTTTCGCCAACAACGTTAGCATCTGCCGCAAATACAACTTCCTTGCCGAGTTTCTCGGAAAGTCTCTTTGCTACGGGAGCAAGAGAGAATTCGGGCTTAGGCTCGCCCTTGGGCTTGCCCATATGAGAGCAAAGGATAACCTTTGCACCGTTATCAGAGAGATATTTGATTGTGGGCATAGCACCTACAATTCTGTTTTCATCTGTGATGTTTCCCTCTTTATCAAGGGGAACGTTAAAGTCGCAACGAACGAGGACCTTTTTTCCCTGAACCTGAATGTCTTCAATAGTCTTTTTGTTCATAATTAAAACCACCTTATAAATATATCTTAAAAATTATAACGCTATCTTACAACAGAGCCTACTTTCAGCACTATCTTATTTATTATACCACTATTGTGCATAAATGCAAGCATTTTTGTATGAAAAAGCGTGTAATATCGGTATTTTTTTATCGTTTTTCGTCAATGCAGAACAAAAAAGAGCAGATTACGGCAAAAAACCCATATGTTCCGCCGCAATCTGCACTTTTTACTCATCAATCAAATATCTTTGCACTTTCCTGATCCCAGCTTATAATTTCTCCGCTTTCGGCATCAATTTCAAAATCGTACTCCATTTTGTTATACAAAATTTCGCCCTCATACACATATCTTCCGTCGTCACGGTCTTTCTTGAATTGGCGTATATCCTGCACTGTTGCACCCGGAACTTTTTCAAGAGCTATTTCCTTGGCTTTTTCCTCGGAAATTTTTGTGTTGCCGCCATTATTTCCGCAAGCTGAAAGAAGAAGCACCATCACCAAAGCAATGGGAGTAAAAAATTTTTTCATATTCATAACCTCACTTTCTGTTTTTAATTATATGCCATATTTTGAAAAATATTTTCGGGGAAGGCACAATCACCTCCCCCGATTAGTTTCAATTATGCCTTTGCGTTTTCAATAACCTTCTGCGCAATATTTTCGGGAACTTCCTCATATCTTTCAAAAGCGAAGGTGAAGGAGCCTCTTGCCCTTGTCATAGAGCGAAGGTCGGTAGCATATTTAACCATTTCGGATTCGGGAACCTCTGCGATAACCTCGCCAAGTCCGTCACCGATGGGGTTCATACCTAAGATTCTGCCGCGGCGTTTGTTGATATCGCCTATAATGTCACCCATAAGGTCTTCGGGCATAGTTACTTCCAAATGACCGATAGGTTCAAGAAGAACGGGGCTTGCCTGAGTAAGACCGTCCTTATACGCAATACCTGCCGCTACCTTGAATGCCATTTCCGAAGAATCAACGGGGTGGTATGAGCCGTCAACGAGTACTGCCTTAAGTCCCACTACGGGATAGCCTGCCAGAACGCCCTTTGTAATGGATTCCTGAAGTCCTTTTTCAACAGCGGGGAAATAGTTCTTGGGAACTGCACCGCCTACAATCTTTTCTTCAAATATAAGCTCGCTTCCGTCGTGATGGCTGAATTCAATCCAAACATCGCCAAACTGGCCGTGACCGCCTGACTGTTTCTTATGTCTGCCCTGAACCTTTACACTCTTTCTGATAGTTTCACGATACGCAATCTTGGGAGCCTGAAGATTAACGGCAACGCCGAATTTGCTCTTGAGCTTGCTTGTAATAACATCAAGATGAAGCTCGCCTGTTCCTGAAATTGTAAGCTCCTTTGTTTCCTGATTATTGAGTACGGAGAAGGTGGGGTCTTCCTCGTGAAGCTTATTAAGACCTGCACTTATCTTTTCCTCGTCACCCTTTGCCTGAGGAACAATCGCCATTTTTATAACAGGCTCTGCAAATTCAATGCCGTCAAGCTTTTCTCCGCCCTGCTTTGCGAGGGTATCGCCAGTAAGAGTATATGAAAGCTTTGTAGCCGCACCAATATCGCCAGCTTTAAGCTCGGGAACTTCAATCTGCTTTTTACCACGGATTACGTAAAGCTTACCGATTCTTTCATTAACGTCCTTTGTAGCATTATATGCCGTGGAATCAGCCTTAAGAGTGCCGCTCATTACGCGGATAAGAGAAATCTTTCCGTAGGAGTCAGCCAATGTTTTAAATACAATGGCACTAAGGGGTGCAGATGCATCGCACACGGGATTTGTCTCCGCTTCAATGGGAGACGGAAGATACTTAAGCATAGCGTCCATAAGTGAACGTACCGCAAAAGTCTTATCCACGCAGAAGCCGCCATATACGGGAACTACCTGTCCCTGCTTAACACTGCCTTTAAGAACTGCACGCATTTCTTCGTCCGTGATAACATCGCCTGCGAAATATCTTTCCAAAAGTTCATCACTTGTCAGTGCCACAGCTTCAACCAAAGCATCGTGATATTTATCGTAAGATGCCTTCATATTGTCAGGAATCGGGATTTCAGTTTCAACATCGTTTGAAACGGAGTATGCCTTACCGCTTACGATATTGACATAACCACGCATTTCCTTGCCTTCCTTAATGGGTATTCTGAAAACAGCCGCACTTGCGCCGAATTTATCATGAATCTGGTCTACAACCTTATCAAAGTCGGCATTTTCATCGTCCATAAAGTTAATAAACATCATGCGTGCCATACCGCGGTCGGTGGCGTATTTCCACGCCTTCTCCGTACCTACCTGCACACCGTTTTTAGCATTTATCACGATAAGGGCACTTTCCGCTGCACGGATGCCACCCATAGCCTCCCCTGTAAAATCAAAGTAACCGGGAGTGTCTATAAGGTTCAGCTTTGAATCTGCTATTTTGGGAGTATGCCACACGCAGGGTGCCATGGAAAGATTAACTGAAATTTTTCTCTTGATTTCTTCTGCGTCATAGTCACTTACAGTTGTTCCGTCTGCAATCTTGCCGAATCTGTCAGATGCACCGGCTTTATGTAAAATCGCTTCAACAAGCGATGTCTTTCCTGCTCCGCCGTGTCCTAATACTACTACGTTTCTGATGTTTTCTCCACTAAATACATTCATTGCTGTAACCGCCTTTCTACGAAGCACCGGCGGAGGCTTCCGCCCAATCCGCTTCGTTTTTTATATTATACTCCGAAGAATATCTCCGTAGTATAATTTTACTATAAATTACAGTTTTTATATATCCGTAGATTATACAATAATTTATTTTTTCTTTCGTCATTTTGCACAAAGGAGCGGGTTTTATTTCTAATTTTTTGTTGATTTTGTCAACATCAATGATAAATTGGTGGGACGGGGATAGGAAAAATGTTTCAGAACGGACAAACTGAACCACGGCTTGCCGTGGGTTACCCGAAGGCGTACGTGGGTACGTCGAGAGGTGAAGTTTGTTCGTAGCAAAAAGACTTAAAAACAGAGAAGAATCGTATAAAATACGATTCTTCAACAATAATATGAAATTTTTAAATTCTGCTCTATCTATGTTTATGTTTAGGATGTCTTTTTGCGGTCTGGACTTTTTTACATCCCCGATGTTATAATAAGAAGATTCCGTTATCATTGCACTCTTTACGCATTTGTTCGGGCCATACGGCTACCTGTACCTCACCGATATGGGCACGGCCGAGAATTTGCATACAAAGTCTTGACTGTCCGATTCCTCCGCCTATTGTAAGGGGCAGAGTTTCGCTGTCAATCATTTTGTGATAGTCGTATTTCATCCTGTCAAGAGAGTCCCTCTCCTCAAGCTGTGCTCTTAAGGAATTTTTATCGACACGGATTCCCATAGAGGAAATCTCAAGACTTCTTCCCAGAACGCTGTTCCAGATGAGAATATCGCCGTTTAATGTCCAGTCGTCATAGTCGGGTGCTCTGCCGTCATGGGGCTTACCGCTTTTAAGTGCCTTTCCTATCTGCATAAGGAAAACTGTTTTATGCTCTTTTACAATAGCATCCTCCTTTTCCTTATCGGTAAATCCGGGATACATATCCTCAAGTTCCTGTGCGGTGATGAAGAATACATCTCTTTCAATGGTCTTTTCGAGGAAAGGAAATTCCTCGCAAAGAATATCCTGCGTATCTGCCGCCGCTCTGACGATTTTCCTTACGGTTTCTTTCAGAAATTCCTCATTTCTTTCATCTCTGCTTATCACTCTTTCCCAGTCCCACTGATCAACAAAGAGGGAATGTACATTATCAACCTTATCATCACGGCGTACGGCATTCATATCCGTATATATGCCCTCGCCGGGGTTATAGCCGTAGCGGTAAAGAGCCATTCTCTTCCACTTTGCAAGGGACTGAACAATCTCAACCGTTTCGCCGCATTCCTTGGTATCAAACTCCACCTTGCGTTCAACGCCGTTAAGGTCGTCGTTAATACCGCTTGCCTTGGTAACGATAACGGGAGCCGTTACGCGGTCAAGGTTAAGCTCCTTTGCCAGCTTCTTCTGGAAATTATCCTTTATTATTTTAATTGCACGCTGAGTTTCCCTGAGCGTTAATTTGGCACAATATTCCTTGGGTAAAATCAGATTTTTCATTTTGCCGCCTCTTTTCTGTACTACCTATCTATTAATTTTATCAATATGCTTCGCTTTTGTCAACACCGGTAAGCAGATTTTTTGGTTTTTTCTTCATTTAGCCGAAAGAGAGAAACAATCCATTTCAGGTCCTCGCGGGTGACAGTGTTAAGCACGTAAAGAAGAATAATATAAAACAGGGCATACAGAGAAATCGCTGTCCAAAGATGTGCAAGCGGTGCCACAATACCCGAAAACAGATAGGATAAATATGCCGCTGCGGTAACACTTATAAAGACCGCTATATTTTTATCCACGCATGTTACCATACTAAGTCTCCTAATACTAAGCACTGCATTAAAAACCTCTTTTATGTACATTACTGCAATATATCCACGAATAGCCATGGTGGGAAGAAGCAAAAACAACAGCGTGACATTGATTATCCCCTCCAGCACGTTATATACCATGGAATGGACCTGCTGACCAAGCCCCTTAAGGCACCCGTCGGTTACGCAGTCAATATATATAATAGGGATAAGGGGGGCAAAAATGCGTATGTATTTTCCTGCCTCTGCACTTTTATAAAAACACTCTCCCAGACTATCCGAATAGAAAAACATCAGCCCCATTACCCCGAAGCTGAATATAATGCCTATTCTAAGTGCCCGGTTTACAATGTGGGCTATGCCTATTTTTTTACCGTTTGTCTGCGCCCCCGTAAGACGTGGCACAAGGATATCCCCCAACGCATTTAAAAGTGCCGCGGGAAACATTATTACAGGGAAAGCCATCTGTCCTATTATACCATAGGTAACAAACGCCGCGTCTGCCCCCATTCCCGACTTTCTTAGTCCCCTAGGAATAATAATCTGCCCGAGGGAGCTAAGCCCCGTACGCATATATGCACTGACGGCAAGGGGAAGTGCCGTTTTTGCAAGGGCGGAGAGATTTTTTTTGCTTTTGCTCCTTTCTTTTTTTCCGAAGCTTTCAAAGAAATAAAGTATAAGTAAGATAAGGGAAAGGGAAAGCTCGCCCGCAAAGGAGCCTGCCGACAAAATTCCCATGACATTTTCTTTGTCAAAACTTGCAAAACAAATTACAACAAAGCATATCCGTATAAGCTGTGATGATATTCCGGACATCACCAATCTGAAAACTTTTTGTTTTGCTGTGAAGTAGCCTTCAATCACTGCACCTATGGAAATAAAGGGCATGGATGCGGATATTATACGAAGTGGCATGGCAGCCGATGTTTCCATAACCCAATAGCGTGACAAGGCATCCGAGGCAAAGTACATCACTCCTCCCGAAAGCACGCCAAACATCAATCCATAGAAAAAGGCACATCTCATCAGAGAATGGGGATATGAGTTCCCTAAGCTGCACTGCTGGGAAGCAAGTCTTGTAACGGCAAAACGCACCCCCGAAATGGCAATAGTTGCAAAAACAACACCCACCGAGGAAATAATGCCGTAAAATCCAAGCTGTCCTGCCCCCGCCTGTGCCGCCAGATACGCTTGAAAGAAAAGTGCACACAGACGCAGAATTATGCTCCCAGAAGCAATTAAGAGCGTATTTTTCAAAAGCTTTGCCGCATTGTCCATAAAAAATCACCCCATACACTCTATGTGTATGAGGTGATTTTAAATTTATGATTAGATTAACTCAGCACATATACTCTGCAAGGTCTTACACCGAACTGAATACATTCTCTCTGAGTTCTGTAACAAAGGTCTACACGCTTTCCTTTGATTGCGCCACCTGTATCTGCCGCAACCGCATAGCCGTAAGACCAGCTTCCGTCGAGAGCTTCAATATAAACTCTGGAGCCGAGAGGGATAACTCTGGGGTCAACTGCGATTACGCCCTTATCAAGGGGAACGCCTGTTGCAGTCTGCCCTGCATAGCCTCCGTTTTCCTCTGCGGAAAGGTCATAAGCCGTTGCCTTACATTCGATAACATACTTATAGCTGAAAGAGGTATTATCGGATGCAGTGCTTACCTTAGCATCAGTGTCACCATATTCAACGATTTTGTCAACAGGTGCTTTGAGCAGTGTTTCGGAAATTATCTCCCTTGAAACTTCCTTGCCGCCCTGATACTTTACCTTGTAAGTAACGCTTTTTTCACCCTCAACACCCTCACGGATAACATTAGTATATCCTGCGGGAAGAGATGTGTTTACTCTCTTGATTGTGTTGTATGAAACCTTTTCTGTTTCAGTTACCTGCTTCGTTGAAGCTTCCTCAGCTTCATTCTTCGAGCTTGAATGATAATCCGTACCTGCAAGGATAATTCCGCTTGAAGAAAGATATTCGCCAAGAGCCTTTGCACGGATATCATCGGCACTGCCATAAGTGAAGGGAGCCGCAATTGAGGTAACTGTATTCATTAAAATCGCTATAGCCGCACTTGTGGCAGCCACAGCCTTTTTTATCTTTTTGCTGATAAACATTGTATCACGTCCTTTAGCCGAACTTGATTTTCAGAGACAACCGTCTCTGCCGTGAATCATTATACTTAACAATACGACGTTTGTCAAGCTTTTTTGCGGTTTTTGTTATAACTTTGTAACATTTTCTTAAAAACTTGTGTCGCAAAAAAACAAGAAACCCAATATATAGGGGTTTCTTGTTTTTTGATTTATGTTACATTTTATCAGCAAGAACGTATTTTATGCCTTTTTCTATGTAAATTTCGTAATAATTTTGGAAAATTTTTCAGTGTTTTGCGGTCGGTGCCGTTTTTCAGCAACGCATTTATTTGATGCGTTTTGCTTCCATATAATACCGCTTCTCATTTGCCTCGCCCATGGAAAACGTCTTTCTGGGAAGTGCTCCGTCCTTAATAACGGTTTCAAAAAGGCTGCTCTTTTCGGGCTTGGGAAGAAGAAATCCCACAGCTCCGTCCTTTGCACTGAGAGATGCTACCACATCATCGCCGTGAATATAGTCAACCTCATATGAAAGAGTATCTAAATACTTCTGAAGTGTTCCCACGCTGATGGGACTTGAGGTGTTTTGCATATAAAAGGTTTTCCTACTATCACCTTTTACGAGAACAATCTCCTGACCGCCGTTATTTTCCTTTGTGCAGTCAAGCTCTTTTATAAGAGTATCGGTAAAGAGCTTTTCGTCCTCAATTCCGAAAACAACTCTGTGTATAGGCTCAAATTCCAAAACCTCGTCATGGATATTTTCAATTTCCACAAGGCAGAAGCGTGCAGGATGCGTTTCCTGTTCTTCTTTTGTAAGAGTACCTTTAATATTTTCCCAACAGGTTTTTGCCGTTGCAAGAGAATGGTTGCCATCACCTACTGCGAATACAAGACCGTCTGCCGCATTCCTTGCAAACTCGTCAAGCTTTGCCTCAAACTCATCGGCATCGTCAACAAGCCAGCCTGCAAGATGACCGCCGTTTGCCATTAGCTCAAAATCATAGAGCTTTTCGCCCTTTTTTACGTTCTCAACAATGGATTTTTTCGCATCATCAATAAGGAGCATTACATGAGGAAGCTCCAATGGTGCATCCTGACGGATTTTTACTCTTGGGGGGATTCTTTCAAGAACTGTTCCCTCGGTAGCCCTGATGGGGCATTTAACTCCTTTATGGAAATCGTATGCTTCAAGGTCAACCGCACCTATTATTCCCTTTCTCACTCTGCCGCCTGAAAGAGTTCTTTCAATATATATAAAAGCGTTTTCATAGGTTTTGAAAATACCGCTTTCCAAGTAGCTTTTCATGGTTTTGTTAATTTCGGCAATCCTGCCGTCCCCCTGCGAAAGAAATGCTTCGGGGTATACAAGGTTAAGAGTACTGGGGCTGTCACCTACAAGCTGTTGTGCCTTTTCCCAGTATTCGGGCTGTGATGTGTACTGATCGCACGCCACTACACTCCACTTTGTAAGGTCCGCTTCCTTGGGAAGCATGATATCCGCTTTATTAAAAATTGCCATTTTTTTCTCTCCTTTTATTCCATTTCTCCAAGCTCGTAAAGAATTGCCGCACTTACTGCAATAGGTGCAGTTTCTGTACGCAAAATCCTTTTCCCCAAGGTTACGCTTATAACGCCGCTTTCCTTTGCAAGGCAGATTTCCTCTTTCTCAAATCCACCCTCGGGACCAATCATAATGGCTATGGTTTTGGGATTTTTCCCCGAAAGTGCCTTTTTCAGCGAAACTTCTCTTTCTTCCTCATAGGGAATCAATGCAAGGTCTGCCTCCGATGCCATTTTTATCGCTTCTTTAAAGCTAACGGCATCATTTACATAAGGAATTATTCCGCGTTTACTCTGCTTAGCCGCTTCCTTTGCAATTTTGCGGAGTCTGTCCACCTTGGCACTTTTGTCAAGCTTTGCCACTGTTCTCACAGTGTCTACAGGCACAATCCGTACCACACCGATTTCCGTAGCCTTCTGCACGATGGTTTCAAGCTTGGGATTCTTTGGCACTCCCTGAAAAATCGTGATTTTTGTTTCGGGCTCGGTTTCTGCCCTGCGTGAAGAAAGTATGTCGGCTGTAACACTTTTGTCTGAAAAATCCGACAAAACCGCCTCATAAAAATTACCTTCTCCGTCGCAAAGAGTTACCTCATCACCTTTTTTCATGCGGAGCACACGGCTTATATGCTGTGCTTCTTCGCCTGTGATGAGCGCTTGTTTTTCGGTAATATCATTTTTATTTATGTAGAAGTTGGGCATATTACCTCTCCTATCTTGACACTATGCAGTACCAGTCATTTTCTTTCTTTATTTCTTCTATGGTAAATCCGTTTTCTTCGATTGCGGCCTTTACCTCATCAATACGCATCTCTATAATACCGCTGGCAATGAACGTACCGCCGTCTTTAAGATAACGCTTTACATCGCTCGCAAGCGGGATAATAACATCCGCCACAATATTTGCAACCACAATGTCGTAGGGCCCGCTTTTTTCAGTACTGCTCTTAAATTCTTCATCAATAAGAATGTTTCCGTCAAGAACGGTGTATACATCCTCCCCGATGCCATTAAGAGCGGCATTTGAATAGGCTATTTTTTTGCAGTTGGGGTCAATGTCGACGGCTCTCGCTTCGCCTGCACCAATCATAAGGGCAATAATCGAAAGAATACCGCTGCCGCAGCCGAGGTCAAGAACCTTGTCACCCTTTTTCACAGTTTTATCAAGAGTTTCCACGCAAAGGCGTGTGGTTTCGTGCTGACCGCTTCCAAACGTCATGCCGGGGTCAATATTAAATACAATTTTTCCCTCTCCGTCAGCTATGGTTTCCCATTCGGGCTTGATAACAAGCCTGTCGCCTACATAAATAGGTTTGAAATACTGCTTCCAGTTATTTTCCCAGTCCTCCTCGTGCATGGTGTCGATTTCCACTCTGAGTGAGCCGAAAACATTACCGCCATCAAGGCTTTTAAAGGACACAAGGTCATCACGCACACCGCTAAGAAGCTTATGCCCGTTTTCATTGTCGCTGACATATATTTTTACACGGGTTTCGCCGTTCATTTTTTCACGAAGCTCTTCATCCACATAGTCCCAGTACTGCTTGTTATTTTCAAGGAAATCCTCAAAATCATCCTTGTCCTGAATTTCCACACCAGTAACTCCCAGATTATAAAGACGTCCGCAAAGAGGGTCTATTCCCTCGGGGGTTGTATATATGCTTACCGCAAGCCAATCCATAAGAACTGCCCTCCTTATTTAAAGTATTCCTTAAGCTTTTCTGTGAATTTTTTACGCTGATTATAGTTCTTTTCGTTACTTTCATCTGCAAACTTCTGAAGGATTTCCCTCTGCTTTGCCGAAAGATTTTTGGGAATCTCCACAATTATGCGTACATACTGGTCGCCTCGTGAAGCTCCGCGGGTTGAGGGGATACCTCTGCCCTTAAGACGGAATTTTGTTCCCGGCTGTGTTCCCTCGGGAATCTTCTGCAATACCTTTCCGTCAATGGTGGGAATTTCAATTTCACAGCCCAAGGTTGCCTGAACAAAGGTAATGGGAACATCAACGTAAACGTTAAATCCATCACGGCGGAACACACTGCTTTCCTTCACGTAAACGGTTATGAGAAGGTCACCGTTTCCGCCGCCCCGTGTTCCTGCTTCGCCCTCGCCGTGTACGGCAAAGGTCTGTCCATGGTCAATTCCCTTGGGAATGTCAACCTCTATCACACGACGCTCCCTCGTCTGTCCGCTTCCGTTACATATGGGGCACGGGTCTTTTATCGTGCTTCCCTTACCGCCGCACTGATTACATGCAGAAGTGCTTGCAAACTGACCAAACGGCGTATTCTGGACACTTCGCACCTGTCCTGTACCATTACATCTTGAACACTTTTCGGGAGAAGTGCCCTTCTTTGCACCGCTGCCGCTGCACTCTGTACACTTTTCTCCACGAATTACGGTGACTTTCTTCTTGCAACCAAATGCCGCTTCTTCAAAGGTAAGCTCGATTGCCTGCTGTATATCTCTGCCGCGGGCAGGACCGTTTCTCCTTGCTCTGCCGCCGCCAAAACCGCCGCCGAAAAAGCTTTCAAAAATATCGCCCACGTCAAAGCCGCCAAAGCCACCGCCGTAACCGCCACCGCCGAAGCCTGCATTGGGATCTACCCCTGCATGACCGAACTGGTCATAACGGCTTCTCTTTTCGCTGTCACTTAAAACGTCGTAAGCCTCGGAGGCTTCCTTGAATTTATCAGCAGCATCGGGGTTATCCTTGTTAAGGTCGGGATGATACTGCTTGGCAAGCCTTCTGTATGCTTTTTTTATTTCATCGTCCGAAGCGCCCTTATTAATTCCGAGCACCTCATAATAATCTCGTTTATCTGCCATAATGTCACCTCAAAGGACTACAGGGGCGGCGAAGGTCGCCGTCCCTGTCTTTTCGTTCAATTAGTTATTGTCATTTGTATCTGTGAAATCTGCATCGTACACATTTTCGCCGCCGGGCTGTGCATTTGCACCGGGCTGGCCCTGAGGATTAGCCTGCTGATAAAGCTTAGTGCTGATTTCATAGAACTTCTGCTGAAGTGCTTCTGTAGCCGCTTTTATCTGCTCGTTATCCGTACCCTTGAGGGCTTCCTTAACCTTGTCAACCTCAGCCTGAACTGCATCCTTGTCAGCCTGCTCAACCTTGTCGCCAAGCTCTGCAAGAGTTTTCTCACTCTGATATACAAGCTGATCGGCATTATTGCGGATTTCGATAGCTTCCTTACGCTTCTTATCCTCTTCCGCGTACTGCTCAGCTTCTTTTACAGCCTTGTCAATATCCTCGTCGGAAAGGTTGGAGGAGGCTGTGATTGTAATTTTCTGTTCCTGACCTGTTCCAAGGTCCTTTGCGCTTACGTTTACGATACCGTTGGCATCAATATCGAAGGTAACTTCAATCTGCGGAACTCCACGGGGTGCAGGTGCAATACCTGAAAGGACAAAGTTTCCGAGAGTTTTATTATCTGCCGCCATTTCTCGCTCACCCTGAAGAACGTGAACGTCTACGCTGGTCTGATTATCTGCCGCTGTAGAGAAAATCTGGCTCTTTCTTGCGGGGATTGTTGTATTTCTTTCGATAAGTCTTGTGCAAACTCCACCCATTGTTTCGATACCAAGAGAAAGGGGTGTTACGTCAAGAAGAACGATGTCTGTAACGTCACCACCGAGAACGCCTGCCTGAATAGCCGCACCAAGTGCAACACATTCGTCGGGGTTAATTCCCTTGTGGGGGTCTTTGCCGATAAGTTTCTGAACAGCTTCGTTAACCGCAGGAATACGGCTGGAACCACCAACCATAAGAACCTTATCGATTTCGCCTGTTGAAAGGCCTGCATCCTGAAGGGCTTTCTTCGTGGGGATAATGGTACGCTCTACAAGCTGTGCAGTAAGTTCGTTGAACTTCGCTCTTGTAAGGGTAATATCAAGATGCTTGGGGCCTGTTGCATCTGCAGTGATGAAAGGAAGATTGATGTTACTTGTTGTAACGCCTGAAAGCTCGATTTTTGCTTTTTCTGCCGCTTCCTTAAGTCTCTGCATAGCCATACGGTCTGTAGAAAGGTCGATTCCGCTTTCCTTCTTGAACTCATCTACAAGATATTTAATGATAGCTTCGTCAAAATCGTCACCGCCGAGGCGTGTATCACCATTTGTTGCAAGAACCTGGAATACACCGTCGCCGATGTCGAGGATTGATACGTCGAATGTACCGCCGCCAAGGTCGTATACCATGATTTTCTGGTCATTTTCCTTATCCATGCCGTAAGCAAATGCAGCCGCTGTAGGCTCGTTTATAATACGGAGAACTTCAAGACCTGCAATTTTACCTGCATCCTTTGTAGCCTGACGCTGTGCATCGGAGAAATATGCAGGAACTGTGATTACTGCCTGCGAAACAGTTTCGCCAAGGTAGCTTTCTGCATCAGCCTTAAGCTTTGAAAGCACCATTGCACTGATTTCGGGGGGAGTATAAGCTTTATCGTCAATGTTTACCTTGAAATTAGTACCCATTTCTCTCTTAACAGAGATAACTGTTCTGTCGGGGTTTGTAACTGCCTGTCTCTTTGCTACCTGACCTACAAGTCTTTCACCTGTTTTTGTGAAAGCTACAACGGAAGGTGTAGTTCTCGCACCTTCTGCGTTTGCAATTACTACAGGCTCACCGCCCTCCATAACTGCTACACATGAGTTTGTTGTACCCAAGTCAATACCAATAATTTTTGCCATGATTGTATACCTCCAAATATATAAAAAAATTTATAAGCTATGTCAGTTTGCTACCTTTACCATACTGTGGCGAATTACTCTATCGCCGATTTTATATCCTCGCTGAAATTCTTCCACGATAATATTTTCGCCTGCTTCCTCGTCCTCCACATGCATTACGGCATTGTGAACTTCGGGGTTAAATTCCTCTCCCACGGCTTTGATTTCTTCTACCCCCAAGGCACCGAGGACTTCGTCCATCTGTTTTTTCAGCATTACTACGCCCTCATAAAAAGCATCCTTGTTCTCTGCACTTTCAATCGCACGCTGAAAATTGTCAAGCACGGGTAGGAATTTCTCTATCACCACCGCCTTTGCTTCGGGGTAAATGCTTTCCTTCTCTTTAATGGTACGCTTGCGATAGTTATCATATTCGGCAAGTGTGCGAAGATATTTCTCGTTTACATCGTTGTACTTTTTTTCAAATTCGTTTTCTTCTTCCAAAGGAGCTTCTTCGGTTACTTCTTCGCTTTCAGTTACTTCCTGCTCCTTGATTTCCTGTTCTTCTGCCTTTTTCTTGGTTGCCATCTATGTTCATTCCTTTCACTCTTTATCGCCGTAAAGCATTCTTCCCAAAATTTCGCTAAGCTGACTGTTGATAAGCTCCAGCGATGAAACCACTCTGGCGTAGTTCATACGTTTGGGACCTATTATGCCGATTTTTCCGTAAAGCTTACCGCCTACGTTGTAATTGGCAACTACCAGACTTGTATCACGCATTTCGGGGGCTTGGTTTTCGCTTCCGATTTTGATGCTGATATGTTCATCATTCCCACTTTCTGTAAGACTAAGCATACGGGAGACATTTTCTTTTCTGTCAATGAAAGCTAAGAACTCCCTTGCACGGTCTATATTTTCAAATTCGGGATTGTTAAGAATGTTGGAAGCTCCGCCGATGTAAACCCTGCTTTTTGAATTGCCCAGACATTCAAGCACAAATTCGATAACGGTTTTCAAAAAGTCACCATAGGACTCCATCGCTTCATATATAAGCATGAGGCGTGCAGGAGTGAAATCCTCCGCACAAAGTCCCGTAAGCTGTCCCGACAAAAACTCCGATATGGAATCTACGACCTCGTAATCAATATTTGAGCCTACCTTCATATGGCGGTTACGCACAACGCCCGCATCGGTCACCACAACTATAAGCACGCTTCCCTGCTCAATAAGCATCATTTTCACGCTTTTGAGCCTACAGGAGTTTTCCGCGGGAAGCTCCACGATGGCGGGGTAGTTTGTAGTTTTTGAAATGATGTCGGAAATTTCGGAAATCACATTTTCAAGCTGACTGTACTTTCTGTCCATACTGCTTTGCAAGCTTGAAATTTCCTCCATGGTAAGGCTGTAGCGGTGCATTAAGCTATCAACATAGAATCTGTAGCCCATTTCCGAGGGGATTCTGCCGGCAGAGGTGTGGGGCTTATCAAGATAGCCCATTTCCTCCAAATCCGCCATTTCGTTACGAATGGTTGCCGCCGAAAGCCCAAGGTCATGGTTTTTCGCAATATTTCGTGAGCCTACGGGCTCTGCCGATTGAATATAGTCCTCAATAATCGCTTGAAGAATGGCTTTTTTTCTGTCTGAAAGCTCCATACGCTCACCTCCGTTTTTCCTTTGTTAGCACTCAATCAGCTCGAGTGCTAACAATAATGTACCACCGCAGAGGGCAAATGTCAAGTATAATTTTCTATTTTTGCATAAAAAGTCCAAAAGAGACACATGGGACTGTCCCCCTGTGTCTCTTTTGCACTTTTTTCTGATTATTGAAATTCTCGACAAGAACCCTCGTTATCACAAACCCAATTTTTCTTTAATGCGTACGGACAAAGTGTTCCATCTTCAAAAATAAATGATGTAAATTTCGGGATGGGATTATTCTCTATATCTCTTGCTATACCTATCATGTAGCAGCTATCCTTTATGAAATCATCCTGTAAAGAATAGGCTTTTATCCATTCCTTAGTTTTTATAAAAGGAATTACAGGAGGGATATTCTTTGTCGCATACTGTGCCAGATAAAGACACGGTTTTATTATAAACTCATTATTCTCCGTTACACCTATAGGAGTCTCCGTTACAAACGGAGAGGTCACCACAGGGCCTGTATACAGGCTACTGCTTTTAAACGGAATGTCAATACCTGTCCCCAAAGGTCCCGCTACATTTTCCATCACAACTGTATAATATCCATTTTCATCTTTCTCTGCGGTAAATACCAGACTCATATTAAACAAATGGTCCGACTCATACTGCTTATCGTTACAAGCATATCTTTCGCCGAAGATATTGCCGTAATCCGTTCCATGTATACTCTTTTCAAGGCCGCTATCCGACACAAGGAAGTAACTATGCTTCGCACGAGGGTCTTTTCTTGCTGAAACAAGTCCGTTTTCATCTTTGGTTAACGGGTCGTCATTGGTCATATCCATGTGGTACCACTTGCCATCAAGCTTCACATAGTTCCACATATGCTTTCTCTCTGCAGAGCGGCAAAAATCAATCTCTATACCGATTTCATTGGCAATCATATAAAGTGCCTGTGAATACCCCTGGCACACTGCCTTCTTTTTACTTTTACACAAAGCACCAAAGGCATGGTACACACTACGCTCTGCCAAACTCTCAGTTGCTTCATTCAGCACATTCACATCATAGTCACATTCGGCAACCATTTTATCATGGATTACGAGCAATTTTTCAAGCTCTGTATCATACTTTGCAGCAAGGTCTGTGTATTCCTTTATTGCCTCATTCATTTGTGAAATAGCAGAAGCTACCTCAGCTTTATTCTCAATAACATACACGGGTTCTACTTTTACGACTATTCCGCTATTGTTATAGTAGTACGTACATGATGGGGTTATAAATGCCTCGGGATGCCTCATCGCAACATCTCTGTATGATTTCAAAAAATCTTCCGCCTTAAGCTCGTACTGACCCAGCCCCGTAATCTCCTCGGGGAATTCCTCACATTCAGTCACCGCCTGAAGAATATATTCCTCAAAAGATAAATTGTTAAAAAAGCTTATGTAAAGCTCATCTTCCTCGCAGGCTATACCCTCGGCATTTTCAAAAAGCGAACCGCTAATCGGAATATATTCCTGCGTTTCGGCTTTTCCAAAAAACACGTCCTGTGCAAAACATCCTTGCGATACAAATATAAGCATCATCAGTATACATATAATACGCTTTGTCATTTTATCCCCTCCAATAAGGATTATGGATATATTTTACTACATTCTTCCCCCGCTGTCAAGCAGCAACAGTTTGGCCCATAACTCTTTTTTTCTGCAACAGTTTGGGGACGAACAGTTTGGGGACGTGGCACTTTCTGTTACATTTCCTTCATTATTCTTATTATTACGCCCCGCGAAATGCCGGTAGCCCGCTCCAGTGCACTTTTCGAAATCCCAACTTCATCAACAAGCTTTTTTATCAGATCATTTCTTTCTTGCTTCGGCATTTCTTTAATTGTTTCGGGGAATTTTCCGTTTATCTCGCTCATTATAAGCCTTCTGATTTGTGCTGAATTCTTCCCTTGCGCATTTACAATTTCAAAATCCTCTGTTTCCTCATTTTCGTGAAAATCAACAAACACTTCTATCGCCTTACTTCTCTTAGCACTCAGTACATCCAACAAAAAGTCAACATCGGTTATTCCCTTCAAATTGTTTGCATAATCATTATAACTGCTATATTCATAATCTTTTGCACTTAAAGTCATTCCTGCTTTTACAGGATTTTGGTGTATGTACCTTGCTAAACTAAGAAAATAACACTCATCTTCAACGGGTTCGCTTTTATATCTGCTTCCAAACAAGGTGCCGGTTCGTAAATATTTTATATTAAACCACGTTGCGTAGTGGCTCAGTATTTTAGTCATTATGCTTGATATTTGCCCCGCCTCATTCTCTTTTATAAACATATGAACGTGATTGCTCATCAGGCAGTATGCATATACCTGCATCTTTGTTTCTGCTTTTACTCTTTGAATTATTTGCTTTATTTTTTCGTAGTCAGCCGGTTCTTCAAAAATATTCTGTCGACTTATTCCTCTGAAAATAATATGATATAGCCCACTTTTGCTAATTTTTCTCGCTTGTCTTCCCATGTTCTCACCTCTTGTTGTTCATTATAACATTTTGATATGCCGTCTGTCAACAAAAAAGAACAGAAAGTGACACGTCCCCAATCTGTTCGCGTCCCCAATCTGTTCGTCCCCAATGTGTCTTTGGCTATTTTCACGCAACACAAAAGGCACATCCCGAAGGATGTGCCTTTTATTAAACTACTATTAGATAGTCAGTTTATCGATTAAGCATTGTATCTGTAAACTACAACGTCAACAAGTACACCGTCGTATACACGAACGAATACTTCAGTCTGATATGTTACAGACTTGCTGAAGAGTGCAGTACCAGGAGCTTTCTTAGAAATTTCCGGATAATCTGTGCTCTCTGTGAAGTCTACAAGTGTGTAGTTAGCGCCAGCTATCATAGCGATAGGAGCGTTAGCTGCTGCAAATTCGTAAGTGCTTGTGTCGATTGCATCGTTGATAACGAATACCTTGTTTGTTGTGTTTGTAGTATCAAGCACACCGTAACCGTTTGCAATTTCGTCAGCAACTGCTGTTGCATAAACTGTATCGATTTCGCTTAAGATAGTATTCTTAGTTGTAGCAGCGTCATGAAGAAGTTCGAAGTCATCTACAACGCCTTCGCCTGTAGCTGCAGCAAGGAGGATAACGTCACCCTTTGCAAGAGCAGAGGCGCTTACAGAGTTACCTGCAGAATCTGCGCCTGTGGGGATACCTGCATCTGCATCATAAAGAGTATATGCTACTTCTTCGCCGCCCTGGATACCTGTGATAGAAACAGCTGTATCATCGTCATAAGAGATCTTTCTTACGTCTGTGATGATAACTGCGTCGCCACCCTGGTTGATCTTAGCAGCAAGGTCGTAACCAAGGATTATGCCGGGAACCTGATCGTCGATGTCGAATGCACGGAATGTGTATCCTTCGCCATCTTCGAAGAATGTGTTTACTGTACCAAGTGTGATGTCGTCAGCTGTTACTTCGTCACCTGTTGTAAGAGTATCATCAAGGCTGAAGATAACGATTTCATCGTTAAGTTCGTAACCCTGGTATGTCATTGTTTCAGCGTCATACTTCTTAGTGTTGCTTGAGTTGCTACCTGCGAGTTCTTCAACTCTAACGATCTTGTTGTCTTTGATTCTAACCTTGAGCATTGCTGCTGCTGCATAATCATAAACGAGCTTAGATGCTGAAGATGTGAAGAATGCCTTTACGCCAGCTTCTGTAGTTGTACCCTGAGTATAAGCAGCGTTAGCTATCTTCTTAGCAAGAGCACCAGCAAGTTCCCAATCTGTTGCAGAAAGTTCTGCATCGGAAGAGTTGATGAGCTTAGCCTTTGAAGAGATGTCGTAGACAGCTACTGTGCCATCAGCTGTCATAACCTGAGCTGTGTAAGCATCTGAGATGCCGCCTTCGTAATCTACTGCAAGAACGTATGCGTAGTTACCAGAAATTGTAGCGTCTGCTTCTTTCCAAGCGATCTGGCCATCAACGTTAAGGAAGAATATACCTTCTTCACCGTCGAAGTCAGAAATAGCGTTATCAACCTGAACTGCGCCTACACCTGCATAACCACCGATAAATGCAGCTGAAAGCTTGTAATCATCGCCTGCGATTGTAACATCATCAGTTGTTGTGCTGTAAGACTCAACTGCACCTGTTACAGTCTTAGATGAAACGTAGAGAACGCGGATGTCGCCACTGATAAGAGAGATTTCAGAAACTGTGTCGTTTTCTGCGATAGCACTTACGTCAGCGAGTTCGCCATCTTTGTAAACTACAACGAGTTCGTCTTCATCTTCTGTATCGATTTCGTTGAGGTAACCTGTGTAAACATCATAGATCATGATGCCTTCATCATCAGTAACCTTTTCGATAACTGCTTCGTTAGCATAAGCTGTGATTACAATGTAGTCAACAATGTTGTCGTTATCGTTGCTGATAAGCTCGATAACACCACCATTTGCGATAGCACCAGCGATATCGCCTGTAGCGATCTCACCATCATTGTCGCCCTGTACAGACTCATCAAATGAAGCGTAGTTAAAGTAAACCTCAGCGGTTGTTACAGTGCCACCACCAGTAACAGGAGCAGAAGCAAGCTTAATATCTGTAGCCTTTCTTGCGCCTTCCTTAGTGTAGCTGATCTGGTTCTCTGTGTTGTAATCAGCATGGCCTGACTCTACGAGCTGGTTAGCGTTGATTACTGTAACTGTGTTTGCGCCCTGCTTTTCAGTCATAGCGTAAACCATCTTACGACCTGTTTCGTTGTCTGCATGTGCACCAACGTAAGCAACTACAGTCTTACCAAGAAGGTTGTCAGAGTTAACAAGGCTTGCATCTACTGTGCCATAGTAAGGAGCATCGTCGTAGATGTCGTTGTTGTAGAAGAATCTGTCACCATCAAGTGTAACATACTTAACAGCGTCTTTTTCGTAAGTGTTGTTAGCAACTGCAAGTGACAAAGGTGTAGCTTCAACAACTGCTTCTACCTTTTCAACGTCAAGGTACTTAGAAAGAACTGTTTCATCGGTCTGCTCGTACTTGTCACCTTCTGTACCTGTAGACCAAGAAGTCTGGTCCATAAGCTGTACTTCAAGTGAGTTGTAAACAAGAACTGCGATTGTAGCTCTTGCTGCAGCATCGCCTACACGGCCGTTAGCATTCTTTGTGATGCCTTCTGCTGAAGCGATTGCAAGGTAACCTGTGGGGTAACCACCTCTACCCTGAGCTGCAAGGTCATAACCAAGAGCTGAAACGATCATCTTAACAGCCTGCTCGTAAGTAACCTGATCCTCGGGACCGAAGTTACCATCACCGTAACCGTTGATGATACCCTGAGCCTGAGCTACGTTAACGTAACCTGATGCCCAGTGATCAGCTGCAACGTCGTTAAATACTGTGAAGCCTTTGCTTGATTCAGCCTGTGATTCGTAACCAAGAGTACGGCAGATGATAGCAGCCATCTGAGCTCTTGTTACAGTTTCTTCAGGTCTGAAAGTACCATCTTCGAAACCTGTAAGAATGTTAAGGTTTGAAAGGATACTAACAGCTTCGTCTGTGATTGTTCCAGGTGTAACGTCTGAGTAAGCAAATGTGCTGATAGCACCCATGCCGAGAACCATTACGAACGCAAGAACAACTGCGAGTGTCTTCTTGAGATTCATCATAATAATCTCTTCCTCCTATAAAATTAAAATTTTTTGAGTGGGGAATTCCCCCTTTACTCTATTGCGATTATAGCACCGAATTTTTGTGACGTCAATAGGTTTTTTGCAGATGTAATAAAACTGTAATGTTTTGTAATATAAGTAACATATAAGTGGGGGGTATGTTACAGGGCTGGAGGATGTGCGGCGACAGTCTGTGGGGACGGTCCTGTTTTGTCCACGGGCAAGCCCTAAGACAAAAGCTTCGCTGTCAGGAGCCGTCCCCGTTTGGCAAGTTCGCAGAACAATTGAAAATCGAAAATGGAAAATGGAAAATTGTGGTGCAAACTCGGTAAGCCGAGTTTGTTCATTATATATAATAGGAAGAAAGTCGGTTTTTTGTGTTGGGGGATTGACAACCCCTCCGTCAGCTTCGCTGACAACGGACAGTCGGGACGCCTGTCCCTACAACACAGGGGAGGCTTTGGGGAGTGCGGTCAGTCGGAAAGGAGGACGGAGATTTTACGCATATTTCCGTCGCGGACGATTTCGAGGGTGATTTTATCACCCTTTTGTTTTTTATACAATTCTTCGCGGAGGGTGAGCATGGAATTAACCTCCACATCTTCAACCGCGGTGATTATATCTCCATAGCGTATTCCTGCAGCAAAGGCAGGGCCTTTGGTGTCTAACTTTGCCACAAAAAGCCCTTGTTTCATATTTTCGTTTTCTTCCAGATATCGGGCGGCGGTGGGGGTATAGGCATACAGACCCAGATAAGGGGTGTGGAAGCTGCCTGTAGTGCGAAGTCTTTTCATAATAGGAACGCACACGTTGACAGGGACGGCAAAGCCCATTCCCTCTGCCGAGGAAACCTTGACGGTATTAATTCCCACAACTTCTCCGTTGTCATTAAGGAGGGGGCCGCCACTGTTCCCGGGGTTTATGGAAGCATCGGTCTGAATCAAGTCCTCCATATAGGAGGAGGTTCCGTCCTCGTTTTCTATGCTGATGCTCCTCCCCAATGCACTGACGATACCTGCCGTCACTGTCCGCTGAAATTGCAGACTCAGGGGATTTCCGATTGCAACTACGCTTTCACCCACGCGGAGATTTTTCGCATCGCCCAATTTGGAGCAGGTGTACCCATCTCCATCGATTTTTACTATTGCCAAATCGAGAGAGCTTTCGCTCCAGACGGTAGTCCCCTCGGTGACGTCCCCGTTATGGAGGGTGACAACAATCCTTTTGGGGCGGGCACCGATTACGTGATGATTGGTGATTATATACCCGTCGGGGCTGACAAGAACACCGCTTCCCATGTACCAGGTATCGCCCTCTTTACTCACTGAAGTGTCGGCAGAGGATATTCCAACCACACTTTGGAGAGCGTCCTCGAGCATATCCTCTCTGAGACGGGGTGCCATTATAAATGCCCCGCTGTCACGGCGGACTACGGAAAGGTTGGCAGAGGAATCGAGTTTTTCGGGGGTAGTTTTATTAATATTTATGCCCGAAAGCGTACCATAGATTATGGTGAAAGCCACGAATATGCCCATAAGACACAAGGCAGTCACGGCAGTAATTTTTATAATTTTTTTCATAGAAAAAGCCCCCTTTTGGATATAGGGTGTCCAAAAGGGGGAGGTTTTATGAGGTTTTAAATTCAAATGCGGCATAATAACGCTACGGCACGGGCTTCGATTCCTTCGCCTCTGCCTGTAAATCCCATTTGTTCGTTGGTTTTCGCTTTAATGCTGATGCGTGAAGCATCTGTTTTTAAAGCATCGGCAATATTTTGGCACATATTTTGGGTATGAGGTGCCATTTTGGGTTTTTGTGCAATAATGGTGGCATCTATATTTCCTATCTCATAGCCCTCTTCGTGAATCAGCCGTGCCGTCTCTTCCAAAAGAAGCATACTGTCTGCACCCTTATATTTTTCATCGGTATCGGGGAAGTGCTTTCCGATATCGCCAAGTGCCGCCGCACCAAAAAGAGCATCAATCACTGCATGAATAAGCACATCGGCATCGCTATGCCCCAAAAGCCCTTTTTCGTAAGGGATTTTGACGCCGCCTATTATAAGGTCGCGGTTTTCAACCAGTCTGTGTGTATCAAATCCTGTTCCGATTCGCATGGGGGCTTCGCTCCTTCCTTCGCCACGTTTTCTAAGGATGCCCTCTGCGGTTACAACATCCTCCGCTGTGGTAAGCTTCAAATTCTCATAGCTTCCCTCCACTATGGCTATGCTTGCACCCATTTTTTCCATGAGGGAGCAATCGTCGGTTTCGTTAAATCCGTATTTGTTATATGCCTGCAAAATTTCCTCACGCTTAAAGCCCTGAGGGGTCTGAATCAGCACCGCTGATTCTCTGGGAACTGTAGCGGAAATGGTGTTGTCGGAGGAAATCTGCTTAATCGTATCCTTTGACTTCACCCCTGCCGCTGCTGCTCCTATCTTAATGCAAGAGGAAAGCGTGTCTTCAATGGTTTGAGCTGAAACAAGGGGGCGGGCACCGTCATGGATAAGGACATATTCACCCTTTGCGGCATTTATGCCCAAAAAGGAGCTTTCGCCACGGCTGCTGCCTCCGAGAATAATCTTCACATTGTCCGAAAGAGAGTTATTTTCCATTTCAGCACTCAGGGCATCTATATTTTTTTCACTTGCTACAAGTATAATTTCATCAAAAAAACCTGTGTTTTTAAAAGCCTCCACACTGCGGACAATGGTGGTTTTTCCGCACAATTCAATCAGCAGCTTGTCCCTGCCCATTCTTGTGCCTGAGCCTGCTGCAACTATTACTGCGGAGGCTGATTTGTTATTATACATGGTTTTTCCTCCTTTTCTACGTTCAAAGGGGATGTAAAAACGAGTTTTTACATCCCCTGCTATTAACCTTGTGCAATTTCCTCGTCAATCATGTTGGCGAGCCTTTGTTCTATTTCGTCGTGTGTAATGCCCGTTGCCACGACAATTTCACTAATCAGAATCTGCTTTGCGTTGGAAAGCATTTTCCGCTCCCCTGTGCTGAGGCCTTTCTGGCGGTCACGCAGCATAAGGCTCTTAACAACACTTGAGACCTCGAAAATATCCCCGCTCTTGATTCTGCCCATGTTATCACGGAAACGCTTACTCCAGTTCTGTATAACATCGGTTTCGGAAGTACGGAAGCTTTCAAGAACCTTTTCCGCCTGTGCCTTACAAATGACATCACGCATTCCGATTTCCACGGCGTTATCCATGGGGACCATAACCTTCATATCGCCAATAGGCATACGCATGACATAATACGACTGCATTTTGCCTAAAATTTCTTTTTGTTCAATATCCTCTATGACCCCTGCGCCATGCATAGGATACACAACGCTGTCACCAATCTTGTACATGGCACGCCTCCTACTAAACTTCTACAATTATTATACCACTTTTGAGATTTTTTGTCAAAGAGTTATTTTTTTCTTTTTTTAAAGCACGCTAAATTTCAGCTTCCAATCTTTCACCCATGCAATTGTTTACTTCTGCACCTATGAAAAGAGAGTACAGGCAGAAAAACAACCACAACATAAAGAAAACCAAAATGGTAAGTCCTCCGTAAACCGAGGAAAATCCCAGAACATCACCATAATAATGGGTGAAAAACCTCGAAATTCCAATGCATCCCACACCGCTGATTAAAGCCCCCGGAATCTGTGCAATAAAACGGACTTTTTTCGATGGAATCACGGTATACATTGCAAGGAAGAACAGTGTCAGCACTAAAAACGCCCAAAATCCGTGCATATCCGCAAGAACATTCACTACAGGAGAAAGCCGCGGAAACTCTCTGATTATCGTCACACTTACAGTATCTCCAAAAACTAACAATCCTAACCAAAAAATCATAACTGCAAACACCGCAAGTGTATAGAGCATGCTCTTAAGGCGGAGCTTAATGATGCTGTTGGGCTTGTCCGAATTATAAATGCGGTCTATTCCTTTGGAAAGGGAATGAATTCCTACAGAAGCCGCCCACAGCGTTGTTACCGCCGCAATGGAAATTAAGGCACTGCCGCCCTTATCATAAGATTCTGCTATTATCGTAGATGCAATATCCCTTGCCGCCGCAGGAAAAATTGATGCTATCTGCTCAATCATCTGGTTTTCGCCCAAGGGCAAAAACCTCAGTATGCTTATAAGCAGCATTATAAAAGGTATAAACGATACAGTGATGAAAAACGCCGCATTGGCAGTATATGCACCGATGCTGTCCTTTTTGGAGGAGGACATTACATCGAATATAAATTTAAAAAACCTTTTAATAATATCACTCCTCAGGCTCGGGCTCTTTCGGGAAAACCGTCACCACAGATTCAACTACCCGGTTACTGTCTGTCTTTGTAATCACAATTTTCAAATTTTCATATTCAAAGCGATCTCCCTGGTCGGGAATTTTTTCCAGATTATGTGCCGCAAAGCCGCTTACGGTGGTAATATCCGAATCGTCCTCGCCTTCCTCCTGCTCAAGCTCAAAAAATTCCATAAATTTATCAATGCTTGTGCTTCCGAGCACGCGGAACTTGTCCTCCGAAAGCTTCACAATATCTTCAACTACTTCGTCATGCTCGTCATAGATTTCACCTACGAGGGATTCTATAACGTCCTCCAGCGTAACGATACCCTCTGTGCCGCCGTACTCATCATTTACGACAACCATGTGGCATTTACTTTCCTGGAAAAGCTTAAGGAGCCTTGAAATTTTCATGGATGAGAAAATGAACTTAACAGGCTTTACAAGCTTGGACACATCTATATCGGCATGGTTTGAAAAATCCTTCTGATAGAGTATGCCCACAATATTATCGATATTTTCTTCATATATGGGAAGACGGGAAAATTCCGTTTCCGCAAACACCTTGGCAATACGCTCCCTGTCCCATGAAATATCCACGGCGGCAACGTCCACACGAGGCGTAAGAATATCATTAACATCAAGGTCGCTGAACTTGATTACGTTCTTTATCAATTCGCTTTCCTGCTCATCAATCTCGCCGTCTTCCGCGGCTTCCTCAACAACCGTGATGATTTCATCTTCCGTAACATTATCATCATCAGTCCCCTTGACAAAGCTCATAACAAACTTTTGCCACAGGTTGAAAATCGCAGTAAGAGGGGTAAACAGCATTGTAAGAAAGCTGAGGCTTCCTACAACCTTTTTACTAAAACCGTCCGCGGTACGCTTTGCAATGGTCTTAGGCGTGATTTCGCCGAAGATAAGCACCGCAAGGGTCATTACAACGGTTGAAACAGTGGCTGCCACAGCCTCATTATTCGGCAAAAGATGCGTGAAAAGCAATGTTGCAATAGAGGTTGCAACTATGTTTACAATGTTATTGCCGATAAGTATGGTTGAGATAAGCTTCTCATAATTTTCGCTGAGAAAAAGAACACGGCGGGCTTTCTTTCCTTTTTTATCCTCTGCCTCGCTCTTCATCCTCACACGATTGTACGACGAAAACGCCGTCTCCGATGCGCTGAAATATGCCGATAACATAATCAGCACGATTAGTAGCAGTACAAATATCGGTATACTACTCCCGTCCATTAGGACAATCACTCCTTTAAAAAATAAATGTATGCGCAAGACATAATCTTACGCATACATTATAGCACATATTTCCTTTTTGTCAAGTGCAGCAGTGTTTCATTTATTTGATTTCGGATATATCAAAGGGTGTACTCTGATATACAAAATAGTTAAGCCAGTTGGAATAAATAAGGTTTGCATGGCCTCTCCATGTTACGATGGGGTCCTTCGTAGGATCATCGTCGGGGAAATAATTTTCGGGAACTTTGGGGTTCATACCTGCCGCCTCGTCACGCAGATATTCTTTTTTTAAAGTATCACGATCATACTCACTATGGCCTGTGATGAAAATCTGCTTTCCCTTGGCTGTTGCCGCAGCATAAAGCCCTGCCTCATCAGAAACAGAAAGGATTTTGATGGCTTTGCACTTCTCTATATCCTCAATACGAACGGTGGTATGCCTTGAATGAGGCACCATAAATTCATCGTCAAACCCACGCATAAGCATTGGATTTTTATAAACCACACGATGCTTATATACTCCCGAAAGCTTTTCCTCCAGGGGGTATTTTTTTATTCCGAAATGGTAGTACAGTGCCGCCTGTGCACCCCAACAAATATGGAAGGTAGAATGAACATTGGTTTTCGTCCACTCCATAATGGTGCAAAGCTCCTCCCAGTAATCCACTTCTTCAAATTCTAATTTTTCAACGGGAGCACCCGTGATTACGAAGCCGTCAAACTTTTGTTCCTTGATCTCGTCAAAGGTTTTATAGAAAGCCAGCATATGCTCTGCCGAAACGTTTTTCGCTTTATGGGTGCTGACCTGAACAAGCTCAACCTCCACCTGAAGGGGCGTATTTCCCAAAAGCCGTGCAAGCTGGGTTTCCGTTTCAATTTTGGTGGGCATCAGATTCAGTATACCTATTCTCAGCGGTCTGATATCCTGTGTTGCCGCACGCTTTTGCGGCATTACAAATATATTCTCATCGGCAAGGGTTTTTGCCGCAGGAAGTTTGTCGGGAATTTTAATGGGCATATTCTATCCCTCCTTGGGTTTATATAGTTTCAAGTGCCTGTGCAATATCTGCGATGATATCTTCCTTTTCCTCAAGACCGCAGGAGAAACGGATAAGGTCGGGAGCTACACCTGCCGCACGAAGCTCGTCATCATTCATCTGACGGTGAGTTGCATTTGCAGGGTGCAGACAGCAGGTTTTAGAATCTGCTACATGTGTTTCGATAGAAGCAAGCTTAAGATTCTTCATGAATTTTTCTGCCGCCAGTCTTCCGCCCTTAACACCAAAGGAGATTACACCGCAGGAGCCACCCGGAAGATATTTTTGTCCAAGTTCGTAGTTCTTGTCGCCTTCAAGTCCGCAGTAACGCACCCAAGCAATTTTTTCATGGTTTTTCACATATTCGGCAACTGCCTGTGCATTTTCGCAGTGGCGAGCCATTCTTACCTGCAAGCTCTCAAGACCGAGATTGATAAGATATGCATTCTGCGGAGCCTGGATAGAGCCGAGGTCACGCATGAGCTGTGCAGTAGCTTTTGTTATATATGCTCCTTCAAGTCCGAATCTCTCGGTATATGTTACGCCGTGATAGCTGTCGTCGGGAGTGCAGAGTCCGGGGAATTTATCGGGGTATTTTGTCCAGTCGAACTTTCCGCTGTCTACAATACATCCGCCCACACCGCTTGCATGGCCGTCCATATACTTGGTTGTGGAATGGGTTACAATATCCGCACCCCACTCGATGGGACGGCAGTTTATTGGAGTAGCAAAGGTATTGTCTATAATAAGCGGAACGCCGTGTGCGTGAGCCGCATTGGCAAAACGCTCGATATCAAGCACATCAAGGGCAGGGTTTGCAATAGTTTCGCCGAACACTGCTTTTGTATTAGGACGGAAAGCCGCCTCAAGCTCCTCATCTGTGCAATCAGGAGCTACAAAAGTAAATTCGATGCCCATACGCTTCATTGTAACGGCAAAGAGGTTAAACGTACCTCCGTAAATTGCAGAAGAAGAAACTACATGGTCACCGCAGGAAGCGATATTGAATACGCTGTAAAATGATGCTGCCTGACCGCTTGATGTAAGCATAGCCGCACTGCCGCCCTCAAGAGCCGCAATGCGTGCCGCAACGCAGTCGTTGGTCGGATTCTGAAGCCGGCTGTAGAAATATCCCGAAGCTTCAAGGTCAAAAAGCTTTCCCATTTCTTCACTTGTATCATATTTAAAAGTAGTACTCTGATAAATGGGAATCTGACGAGGCTCACCGTTTTTTGGAGTGTAGCCTGCCTGAATACATTTGGTCCCGATTTTGTAGTCCTTCATTGTCATTACCTCTTTCTGAGAAAAAATTCTTTCCATTATAATAAGTTAGTATATCATTAGAAGAAACCTTTTGTCAATTGAAATAGAGCAAAGTGTAATAAAATTTGAAAATTTTGCAAAATAAGTCTTGCTTTTTTCGGATTTATGTGTTATCATAGTCAATGCGTTTGAAAAGATTTGTTTAATAATATGTGCTTGTAGCTCAGTTGGATAGAGTATTTGGCTACGAACCAAAGGGTCGGGGGTTCGAATCCCTCCAAGCACGCCAAAAAGCGAAGGGTACCTACGAAGTGGGTATCCTTTGTTTTTTGCTTGAAATGAATGGGATTCGAACCCTGAGAGGGCAGCGAGCGTCAAGAAAACGATTGATAATCGTTTTTAGCGAAGCTGATGCGTAGTCCGGTACCGAAATGCGTAGCATTTGGGTGGACAAGCAGGCAAGATGCGTAGCATCTGTATCCCTCCAAGCACGCCAAAAAAAGAACAGGCATCCACTTTAACGGGTGTCTGTTCTTTTTGTGCTCTTCGTATTATTATTTTAAGAATATGGGATTTGTCCAGGCTTTTTTGCCGTTTTCGTCGATTATTGTAAAGCGGCAATATTCGTAAAGCCCTGTTTTAGTTTCAAGTTTGAACTCAGCCTCCGTCACAGGGCCTTCTAAAGCGGCTTTGCCTTTCGGGAAAATTCTGTGAGGATGCTTGCAGCCCTGAAGAAGAATCTTTTTAACGGGCGAACACTTGATGTGAGCTGTGTTGTCATCATCCACGTAAAAATCATAGATTTCGGGACCTGTGGAGGCATAGAATCTGCCTTCACTAAGGGCTTCCAGTACGGAGTTTACGTTCTTCTCCGCATTCACCATTACCCAGCCTCCGCAAAAATGCTTCTCTCCGTGAGCATCATCGGTTGCAACACCCCAAATGCGTTTTCCTTCAGCTAAAAGCTGATCCCAGTAAAGACCGTTATCCGCATCCATTTCGTAGCCGAGAACGCCGCCGTGGTTGTAAATTTCCATAGCAAAATTTCCCTTGAGGCAATTAAACATGGTGAGGGGGGTATTACTCCACTCGGGATGTGCGTGAATTGTGATATTGTTCTTTGCGTGAATTTCATCAAGATAGCCCTGATACATTTCATTACTTACAACTTCAGGTCTTTGAGGGCCGAAATCGTCCTGTTCAAATCCGTTTCCGTCCTCCTTGAGAGGTCCGAGGCACACGGTGTGGTGGCATATTCTGCCGTAGTCATCTTTATGAATAAACGAATCATATTCCATTCCCGGAATAAGCAAAAGTCCCGTTTCGGGAGCGTAATTTACAAAATTATATCTTTTGTGGTCTGTAAGTGCCACAAAGTCATAACCGCCGTCCTTATATTTTTGCATCGCCTCTTCAGGAGTCTGATTTCCGTCACTGCGTGTGGTATGGCAATGAAGCGCTCCCTTAAGCATTTTGTTGTTACCGATAAAAGCCTGTTGTCTTATCATTGTATTCTTCTCCTTTTAGTGGATTGTTGTTTGTTTATTTTATCATATATCAAAAGCAAAAACAACCTACTTTCTTTTTAATTTAGTGTAAAAAATTTTCAATTTTCCCGTCTATAATTAAAAGAGTTGACTAACTCTACTTAAGTATGGTATAATGTTTAATAATTATGGGGTGTTATACCCTATTAGCTAAAAGGAGATTTTTCTTATGATAAAGAGCATGACAGGCTACGGAAGCGGAAAGGCTCAGTTGGGAAATAAAACCTTTACCGTTGAAATTAAATCGGTTAATTCAAGATACAGCGATTTTTCCATTAAAATGCCAAGGGTATATACCTTTCTTGAGGACCCTATCCGCAAGGCGGCACAGGAGAAGATAAACCGAGGCAAGGTGGACATATATGTAAATGTGGAGTCAAGCGGAGAGGACGACAGCGTGGTAAAGGTGAACACTGCACTGGCAAAGGAATACCTGCAGGGTCTTCGCGCTCTTTCTTCGGAGCTTCAGATTACAAGCAATGCCACGGCGGAAACCTTTCTTCGTATCCCCGATATTTTTGCTTTGGACAAAGCGCCCGAGGACGAGAACTTAATTAAGGAAACCGTGCTTAAAGCACTTTCCGAAGCACTTTGCGGATTTGATGCTATGCGTATTGCCGAGGGTGAGAAGCTTGAAAGTGACCTTAAAGAGCATCTTGCTTTTATAATAGATGCTACGGCTAAGGTTGAGGAGCGTTCTCCCGAGATTGTTTCCGAGTACCGCCAGAGAATCGAAGAAAGAATGAAAGACATACTGGCAGGGGCCTCCTATGATGAAACAAGGCTTCTTACCGAGGTTGCAATTTTTGCCGATAAGGTAAATGTGAATGAGGAAACAGTTCGCCTGAGAAGCCACGTGGACCAGTTTACCCAGATGCTTGGCGGTGGCGGATGTGTAGGACGAAAGATAGACTTTCTGATTCAGGAAATGAACCGTGAAATCAATACAATCGGTTCAAAATCCAATGACCTTGACGTGGCACGAATTGTGATTGATGTAAAGGCGGAGATTGAGAAGCTAAGGGAACAAATCCAAAACGTTGAATAAAAGAGTGTATAAAAACAGCACCGACATTCTTAAAAAGGATTGTTTGATATGAAATTAGTTAATATCGGATTCGGAAATTTGGTTTCCGACGAAAGAATAGTTAGCATTGTCCTTCCCGAAAGCGCCCCCGTAAAGCGAATTGCGCAGGAGGCAAGGGAAAAAGGGATGCTTATTGATGCCACCTACGGCAGAAAAACAAAAAGCGTTATCGTAACAGACAGCGAGCACGTTATACTTTCCGCACTGACTCCCGACATGATTGCACAGAGGCACGGAAGCTATGTGGAATTTCCCGATGATGGGGAATAAGTTTTCAGCCAAGACAGAAAGGAATGATTACATATGAAGAAAAAAGGCTTGCTCCTTGTTATTTCAGGTCCCTCAGGCGTAGGCAAGGGCACCATTTGCAAGGAATATCTTCGCACCCACGATGACTGCACCCTTTCAGTATCTGCTACAACACGCAGTCCCCGTGAGGGCGAAATTGACGGCGTGAACTACTTTTTTCTGAGTCACGAGGAATTCAGAAAAAGAATAGACGCAGACGGATTTTTAGAGCATGCGGTTTTCTGCGAAAATTATTATGGCACTCCCAAAGATGCCGTTATGAAAATGATAGAAAGCGGCAAAGATGTAATATTGGAGATTGAGGTTCAGGGCGCACTTCAGGTCCGCGCTCATTACCCCGAAGCCGTATTTATATTTGTTCTGCCTCCCGCACTTGGGGATTTGGAGGCAAGGCTTCGCGGCAGAGGCACGGAGACGGAGGAGGTAATTTTAAGCCGTCTTGAAAGAGCCAAGGCAGAATTTAAATATATTGAAAAATACAATTATATACTTATAAACGATACGGTTGAAGATGCGACGGCACGCCTTGATGCGATTGTTAAGGCGGAGCACTCTCTCCTTTGCCGAAACTACAAATATATAGAAAAAGAATTTTTAAATATAGAAAGGTAATGATAAATATGTTGTATCCCGAAATTTCAAAGCTCATGGAGGGACTTGATTCCCGTTACTCGCTTGTAATTGTTACTGCAAAGCGTGCCCGCCAGCTTGTTGCCGACTCAGGCAACGACAAGACCGTTTCCCGTGCAATAAATGAAATTGCAAATGGTAAAATCAGATGCGTAAAAGGAACGGCGCAGCAGCGTTTTTCAAAAGCAGTTGCCGAATATGAAGCATCCTTGGACACTGAGGAAGAATAATTATGATTGCTCAGGTTTATGTAAATACAAAAAACCTGAATATTGATAAGCCCTTCGACTACCTTGTGCCTGAGGCTATTGAGGATAAAATCGCGGTGGGATGCCGTGTTAAAGTCCCTTTCGGCACAGGAAATTTGCCTAAGGAGGCTTATGTTACCGAGCTTAAGAATGTCAGCAATTTTGAATCGCTTAAGGAAATTAAATCCTTGACCGACCATCTTCCCGTGCTGACAAAAAGCAGCATCGGTCTTTGCTTTTACATGAGGGAAAGATATTTTTGCACCTTTTCCGAAGCGGCACAGCTATGCCTTCCGCCCGGAACTGATGCAAAATTCGAGGAATGGATTTCTCTTACTCACAAATATTTTGATTTGCTTTCCTCGGTTAAAGGAATAAAGCAGGAGCAACTAATTCAGCTTCTGGAGCAATCCGACGGCAGTGCGGAAATGCAGCAGATTAAAGGTCTGTTGGGCAAAAATGCCAGAGCCACCGTAAACGCACTTATAAATAAAGGTATATGCGAAAAGAGCTTCCGCGATAAACGCCGTGCAAACGAAAAGACAATAAGGTTGGCTTTCTACTGCGGGGAGGAAGATATTTCATACTATATTGAAAAGCTTGAAAAGGCAGCCCCCCGTCAGGCGGCGGTGCTAAGAGCTATAAGTGAGCTTGGCGAGCTTTCCGTTCCCGATATATTGCGTGCTTCAGGCTCTACACGAAATGCCGTGGAGTCGCTTTATGTAAAGCACTTGATAGATTACCGCGAGGCGGAGGTTCTGCGTAATCCCCTGGAGGGGAAGACAGCTTCGGAGCCTGCCCCCCTCGTGTTGTCCAAGGCTCAGGAGAAAGCCTCAAAAATTATAACCGAAAGCAAAAGAGGAACATTTCTTATACACGGAGTTACGGGAAGCGGTAAAACCGAAGTGTATATGAGTATCGTTTCCAAGGCTTTGGAAAAAAACAAGCAAATAATAATTCTTGTACCTGAAATTGCCCTTACCCCCCAGATGACCAGCCGGTTTTTCAGCCGTTTCGGCGAAAACGTGGCGGTTATTCACAGTGCTCTTTCTTTGGGCGAAAGGCTTGACGAATGGCGGAGAATACGCCGCGGCGAGGCAAGGCTTATTATCGGTGCAAGAAGTGCAATTTTTGCACCCTGTGACAATCTGGGAGCAATAATAATTGACGAGGAGCATGAGCAGTCCTACAAATCGGAGTCTTCTCCCCGTTACCATGCCCGTGACATTGCGGCATATCTTGCAAAAGAGCATGATTGTCCGCTTATTTTAGGCAGTGCAACGCCGTCTGTCGAAAGCTATTATAAAGCCAAATGCGGTGAATATAATTTAATAGAGCTTTTGGAAAGGTATAATAAAAGACCGCTTCCTGAGGTTTTTATTTCCGATATGCGTCAGGAGCTTAAAGAGGGAAACAAAACTGTCTTGAGCCGATTTCTTGCAAAAGAGATTGATTCAAACATCAAATGCGGCGAGCAGACGATTCTGTTTCTTAACAGGCGTGGATATTCCACCTTTGTTTCCTGCCGTGAATGTGGGTATGTATTTTCCTGCCCCAATTGCAGTGTTTCGCTGACATATCACAAAAACACCGATTCCCTCACCTGCCATTACTGCGGTTACAGGGAAAGAGTTAAAAGCATTTGTCCCAGGTGTCAGGGCAGCCGTGTGCGTGACTTTGGCAAAGGCACACAAAAAGCACAGGAGCAGATTGAAAGCATCTTCCCCTCTGCTAAAACCCTTAGAATGGACGCAGACACCACAAGCGGAAAACGAGGTCACGAAAAGCTTTTAGAGCAGTTTGACGGTGAAAAGATCGATATTCTGCTTGGTACGCAAATGGTTACAAAAGGGCTTGATTTTGAAAATGTGACATTGGTGGGAGTTCTGGCGGCAGATGCCTCTCTTAACATCGATGATTTCAGGGCACAGGAGCGTACCTTTAATCTGATAACGCAGGTATGCGGCAGAGCAGGCAGAGGAGAAAAGAAGGGCAGATGCGTCATTCAGACCTATGAGCCTGAGAATCCCACGCTTCTTTTAGCGGCATCACAGGATTACAAGGCATTCTTTGATGATGAAATTTCCTACAGACGGGAGTTTCTTTATCCCCCGTTTTGTGATATTATAAATATAACAGTGTCCTCCTCCGACCGTGAGGAGGCGGAAAAGGCAATAGAAAGCATCGCAATGAAGCTGAGAGTTGCCCTCCGTGGTTATGATAACTGTAAATTCTACGGGCCTTCGCCCGCCCCCGTAAGCAAAATTCAGGGCAGGCACAGAATGAGGCTGTGGCTTAAATGCCGAGCCGACGAGGATTTTATCCGTGAGCTTCGCAATATTGTTCACGAAAGTCCGAAAAAGCGAAATTCCGATTTATCGGTAATTGCGGATATTAATCCATATAGTATGATGTAAGGAGAAATTAACATGGCGATAAGAAAAATCAGAGAAATTGGCGACCCGTGCCTTAAGAAAAAATGCCGTGAAGTTGAAAATTTTGATGAAAAGCTTCACACGCTTCTCGACGATATGCAGGAAACGCTCATTCTTTCAAACGGAGTGGGACTTGCCGCTCCGCAGGTGGGAATTCTCCGCAGAGCAGTTGTAATAGATTTAGGTGAGGATGAGGGTATGCTTGAGCTTATAAACCCAGTCATCACTCACACCGAAGGCAGTGTTACCGATACAGAAGGCTGCCTTAGCGTTCCCGGTAAGGCAGGGACGGTTACAAGACCGCAGAAAGCTACAGTGAAAGCATTTGACCGCTTCGGAGAAGAATTTGAATTTACGGGCGAGGACCTTTACGCAAGGTGCATTTGCCACGAGTGCGACCACCTTGACGGCACGCTTTACGTTGAAAAAGCCTCCGAGGTATTTGAATTGGAACAGAATGAGGAGTAATTCTATGCGTATATTATTTATGGGAACACCCGAATTTGCACAAATTTCGCTTAAAGCACTTATTGATGATAAACGGGATGTCATCGGCGTAATCACTCAGCCTGATAAGCCCAAGGGCAGGGGCTATGAAATGGCAATGCCCGAAGTCAAAATATTTGCTCTGGAGCAAAACATTCCCGTATATCAGCCCGAAGCCCTTAAGGATGAGGCTATTCTTCCTCTTTTAAAGGAGCTTAATCCCGACATTATTGTGGTGGTTGCATACGGAAAAATACTTCCCGAATATATACTTAATTACCCTAAATACGGGTGTATCAATATTCACGGTTCGCTTCTTCCCGAGTACCGCGGTGCCGCACCCATACAGAGAGCCGTGATTGACGGAAATAAGGTCAGCGGTGTCACAAGTATGTATATGGAAAAAGGGCTTGACACAGGCGATATGCTGATAAAGGCGGAGCTTCCCATAGGAGAAGAAACCACTGCAGGAGAGTATCACGATGCTCTGGCAGTTCTGGGCGGAGAGGTGCTTCTTAAAACCCTTGACGGTCTAAAGGAGGGAACAATTACCCCCGAAAAACAGGACGACGCTCTTTCCACATATGCCTCTCAGCTTTCAAAAGCGGAGGGAGAAATTGACTGGAATAATACAAGCGAACAAATCTACAATAAAGTAAGGGGACTTAACCCCTGGCCGAAAGCTTTCAGCTTTATCGGGGGAAAGAGGTTTGTGGTTGACTTTGTATATAAATGCGATGATGAAGGAAATGCGGGCGAAGTTCTTAGTGCTGATTCTGACGGAATCAAGGTTGCCTGCAAAACGGGCAGTGTTATTATAAAAGAAATTAAGGTAGAAGGCAAAAAGAAGATGTCTGCCGAGGATTATCTCCGCGGTCACAAAATCGAAAAAGGCACAAAATTAGGAGTGTGATTTTATATGTTATTCGGATTTGGCTACTATATGGATGCCGGTCTTGTACTGGTGCTCATTGCAGGTATATTTTCAATGATTGCCTCAATGAGAGTTAATTCCACTTTCAAAAAGTTTTCTTCTATGCATACAGGCAGAAATATTACGGGCGAGCAGGCGGCGAGAAGAATCTTAGATTCCAACGGGCTTTATGATGTCCGCATAGAAAGAGTACGCGGTGAGCTTACCGACCATTACGACCCCAAGGCAAATGTAATAAGGCTTTCGGACAGCGTACACAGCTCCACCTCCGTTGCGGCAGTGGGCGTTGCGGCACACGAAGCAGGTCATGCCGTTCAGCACGCCGCAAATTATAAACCCATACAGCTTCGCAACGCTATTGTTCCCGTTGCAAATATCGGGTCTATGGCAGGTCCTTACCTTGTAATTTTAGGACTTCTTCTGTCATACGGAGCTCTTGCTTATGCGGGAATTGCCTTTTTCTCACTGGCAGTTCTCTTTCAGCTTGTCACTCTCCCTGTTGAGTTTAACGCATCAAGAAGAGCCATTGCTACTCTTTCAAACGGCGGCTATCTTGAAAGCGATGAAGTCCCCGCAGTGAAAAAGGTGCTGGGAGCGGCGGCAATGACATACGTTGCGGCGGCGGCTGTTTCCATTATGCAGCTTTTAAGGCTTCTTATGCTGGTTGGCTCCAGAAGGAATGATGACTGATGAGTTCACTTTCAAAGCCCCGTGAGGCGGCACTTAAAGCGTTATACCGCTGTGAAAAGGACGGTGCATATCTTAATATTGCACTCCGTGATATACTGGCATCCTCCAATATGGAGCCGAGGGATAATGCCCTTGCTACCAATATTGCTTTCGGAGTGATGAAAAACCGTCTTTTTCTGGATAATATTATAGCAAACATATCTTCAATAAAGTTAAAAAAGCTTTCCGTATGGATTCTCAATATTTTGAGAATGGGAATTTTCGAACTTCGTTTTCTCGACAGAATTCCCGAAAGTGCCACTGTAAACGAATCTGTCCGCCTTGCAAGAAGGTACGGGCACAGTGCTTCGGGCGGATTTGTGAATGCAGTGCTTCGGAAAGCGGCTTCATCGGGGGATTTTCTGCCCGATGACACCGAAAGCGGTGAATATATAAGCATAAAATATTCCATGCCTATGTGGCTTGTGGATTTATGGAAAAGCCAGGGACACACCATTGAGCTTTTTAAGGCAATGAATGAAACTCCTCCTGTAATGGTAAGGCTTAACACCTTGAAAGCGAGCGGGCTTGGGGAGGATTTTGAAAAAACGCAGGACTGCGAATTTTCCTACCGATACACAGGAAGCGGAAGCGTAGAAAACACGGAGGAATTCAAAAGCGGAGCCATCGCAATTCAGGACGGTGCTTCTCAGAGGGCAATCGGGGCGTTCGGGCTTGAAAAAGGTATGAGGGTGCTTGATTTATGCAGTGCTCCCGGCGGTAAGAGTGCATTTATGGCACAGCTTATGAATAACACAGGTGAAATTATCTCCTGCGATATACATAGCCATAAGCTGACGCTCATTGAAAGCAACCTTAATAGGCTTGGCGTTACAAGCGCCCGTGTTATGTTAAACGACGCTACCGTTTTTAACCCCGATTTTGCCGATGGGTTTGATGCGGTACTGACAGACGTTCCCTGTTCGGGCTTGGGGGTAATACGCAGAAAGAGCGATATTAAATGGACAAAATCTGAGCTTGGCAATGACGAGCTTGTAAAAATCCAGCGTGATATACTCTCTAATGCCGTGAAATATGTAAAATCGGGCGGAAAGCTGATGTATTCCACCTGTACAATAAATAAAAGCGAAAACGAAGATAACGCAAAGTGGATTTTGGAAAGCTTTCCCGATTTTTCCCTTATAGAGCAAAAACAGCTTATGCCCCACACAGACGCTACGGACGGATTTTTCTACGCCGTTTTTGAAAGGAAGTAAAAGCCTTGAATTTAGGTGATTTGACAAAAGCACAGCTAAAAGAATATATCAAAAGCATCGGGCAAAGTGCCTTTCGTGCAGACCAGATTTACAAATGGATTCACGGCGGAATCGAATCTCCTGACGAAATGACAAACATTCCCCTCACCCTCAGGCAAAGGCTTTGCGAGGAATTTGAAATTTTTCTTCCGAAAGTACACAAAAAGCTTGAAAGTAAGCTTGACGGCACGGTAAAATATCTTCTTAGCCTTTCCGACGGGAATATAATTGAAACCGTGGTAATGGACTATCACCACGGAAAAAGTATTTGTATTTCAAGTCAGGTCGGTTGCAGAATGGGATGCAGTTTTTGTGCCTCCACGCTCCACGGGCTTACGCGAAATCTTTCCCCATTTGAAATTGAGGGGCAGATTTTAAGGGCACAAAAGGACCTTGGCGTAAAGATAAGCAATGTGGTAATTATGGGAATAGGTGAGCCTCTTGATAATTACGACAATATAATCACGTTTTTGAAAAACATCAACGATGAATCCGGGGTGGGAATGGGCTACAGGCATATTACCCTTTCCACTTGCGGTCTTGCGGATAAAATCCGCACCCTTGCAGACGAGGAAATTCCCATTAACTTAGCAATTTCCCTCCATGCCCCCACAGACGAGGTACGAAAAGTGCTGATGCCCGTAGCAAAGGCATATTCCCTTGAAAATCTGATGAGTGCCTGCGACTATTACTTTGATAAAACCCACAGACGCATAACCTTTGAATATGCACTGGTAAAAGATAAAAACTCCCATATGGAGGAAGCGCGCACCCTTGCAAAGCTTCTTCGGGGAAGAAACTGTCACGTGAATTTAATTCCCGTAAATCCCGTCAGGGAGCGTGACAACATACGTACAAGCGAGAAAGAAACACAGGATTTTAAAAAGGCACTTGAAAGCCTTGGAATAAATGCAACAATCCGCAGAGAATTAGGTGCAGACATAAATGCCTCCTGCGGACAGCTTAGGAACAATGAATTGTAAAACCCTTTTGGGGAGGTGGTAATATGCAGTTTTATTCACTTAGCGACAGAGGTATGCTTCGTGAAATAAACGAAGATTATTTCATATCGGAAAAGACAGGCGAATATACCGTGCTGATTCTCACCGATGGCATGGGAGGACACAACGGCGGTGAAACCGCCAGTAAAATTGCAGGAGAAATTATTTTTGATTTCCTTAGTAACAGGCTGAAAGAGGCACTCCTTCCGGGGCAGATTATGCTGATGATGGAAGAAGCACTCGAAAAAGCGAACGAATATATTCTTTCGCTTTCCAAAAAGAAGGCGAGTCTTGCAGGTATGGGTACTACTGCCGACGTTCTGGTATTTAAGAAGGATTCGGCGTACATAGCCCACGTCGGGGACGGAAGAATTTACGCCCTTGGAAAAGACGGAAAGCTTAGTCTTCTGACTAAAGACCATTCCTTGGTCGAATATATGATTGAAACAGGGGCCATTACCCGCGAGCAGGCGGCTATTCATCCGCAAAAAAACGTCATTACAAGGGCGTTGGGAATTTCTCCCGATGTTAATGCCGATGTTTTTCATGTGAAAGCTTCGGAGAAAAGCCGTTTTCTGATGTGCAGTGACGGACTTACAAATATGCTCAGCGATGAAACCATTGAAAAGACTGCCTCCTGTGAAAGCCTTGAGGTCGGCGTTAAAACGCTGATAAAATTGGCAAATGAAGCAGGCGGAAGCGATAACATTACAGTTATTTTGGCACAAGTCTGACATTTATTTACGGAGGAAATATTATGCAAGCTAAAGTACTTGGTTCCAGATACGAATTGCTTGAACAAATTGGCATGGGCGGTATGGCAATCGTATATAAAGCTATGGATAAAATGCTTAACAGATATGTTGCAGTAAAGGTTCTTCGGGAAGAATTCAAGGAAAACGAAGAATTTATAAGGAGATTTAATGTAGAATCCCAGGCGGCGGCAAGTCTCTCGCATCAGAACATCGTACAGATTTACGATGTCGGTGAGGAGGATGGTCTTCATTACATAGTAATGGAGCTTTTGGAGGGCGAAACTTTAAAGCAGTACATTACTCTGAGGGGCGGAAAGCTTACCGTCAGAGAGGCTACCAATTTCTCAATGCAGATATGCAGAGCATTGGAGCATGCCCATTCAAAGCACGTTGTTCACAGAGATATTAAGCCGCAGAACATTATCATTACGGAAAGCGGAAAGCTTAAGGTTGCCGATTTCGGCATAGCAAGAGCCGCAAATAATTCCACTATGGTAAATGCAGGGAAAAACGCAATAGGAAGCGCACATTACCTTTCTCCCGAACAGGCAAGGGGCGGTTATACTGACCTTAGAAGCGACATTTACTCCCTTGGCGTGGTTATGTATGAAATGTTCACCGGCTCGCTCCCCTTTGACGGAGAAGAAAGCATCAGCGTGGTTCTTCAGCATTTGCAGGAGGAAGCAACGCTCCCCTGTGAGGTAAACCCCGAGCTTCCTGCCGGTATTGAGGCAATCATTGTCCGCTGTATGAAAAAGGAACAGCGTCTTCGCTATAATAATGCAACGGAGATTCTTCAGGACCTTGTAAAGGTATATCAGAATCCCTCAATCGCTATATCACAATTAAACGCATATGACAGTGAGGGAATGGAGGATATTCCCAAGCGAACCCCCGTACGAAAAAAGCGTGCCTTGGGTCAGGGCAGAAAAAATCAGAAAAAGAGAGCAAATAGAGGTCTTATGATAACCATTATCATAGGTCTTGCCGCTGTAATAGCACTTATGGTTTTAGGAATAAAACTGCTTTTCCCGCAGAGCCGTGAGGTCAAAATCCCTAACGTAGTGGGAATGAAATACGACGATGCATTGCTTGCGGTAAGCGATGCATCTACGGACAGCGTGGAATTTACGTTGGTACAAAGCAGTGAAAAATGCTCTGAGGAGCCTAAGGGCACAATCATAAGTCAGGAACCCGAAGGAAACTTCAATGTAAAAAAATCCAGAGAAATCAAGGTCGTTGTCAGCAAAGGACCCGAAGCACTTGTTCTTCAGAGCTATAAAAACAAGCACTATAAGAGCGTAAAGGAAAAGCTTGAGGACAAAGGTCTTAAGGTGACCATTGAGGAGGAGGATAACGAAGATTATGACGAAGGAATAATCTTCAAGCAGTTTCCCTCCGACGGAAAAACTATGGCAGAGGGCGAGGAGGTTATCCTCTATGTGTCCAAGGGCACAGAGCAAAAAATTGTTCCCGATTTAGTGGGAAAAACCCGTGCCGAAGCACTTCTTGCCATTGAAGAAAAGGGACTTAAGGTAGGCTCTGTAAAGGAAGCCTCCAGCGAAAAATATCCCAAGGGACAGGTTTTCAGGCAAAGCATTGACGCATATGAAACCGTTCCTGCCGGAACACAGATTGACCTTTATATTTCAACGGGAGAAAAGGCAGAAGCTGATGACGAAACCAACAAGCCTGCCGTAAAACCCGATAAAACTCCCAAGCCCAAGACGGTTTCCTTAAAGCTTACAAGCCTTCCCAAGGGAAAACCCGTTACGGTGAAGCTGGTTTGCGACGGGGTGCCTATTTACGAAAGCGATATTACAACATCCACAGGCACACAGACTATTTCTTTCCAGATAGAAAAGACCTCAGGGCTTCTCATATATTATGACGGAGTTTATATCCGTCAGGAAGAGGTAAAATATTGACAGATACAAAACTTTGCGGAACAATTATAAAAGGAATCGGCGGATTCTATTACGTCAAAACAGAAAATGAAGTAATCGAGTGCCACGCACGGGGAAAATTCAGAAAAGATGAGCTTTCCCCCATCGTGGGAGATAAGGTTGAGATTTCCCTTAATCCCGATTCTACGGGACATATTGTGAAAATTTTCCCCAGAAAGAATTTTCTTATAAGACCGGGGGTTGCCAATGTGGATATATTGGTGCTTGTTTCCGCGGCGAAATCTCCATTGCCTGATTTTTCACTTCTTGACAAGCTTTTGGTGATTGCGGAAAGCAAGAATATCAAGTCCGTAATATGTCTTAACAAAACTGACCTTGCAGGCAGTGATGAGGCGGAGCAGTTTATATCCGTATACCAAAGAGCAAACTATCCCTGTATTTGTGCCAGTGCCAAAACAGGCGAGGGGGTTGATGAAATCCGCGAGATAATAAAAGGGAAAACCGTTGCTTTCGCAGGGCTTTCCGGAGTGGGAAAATCAAGCCTGCTTAAAAGAATTACGGGGATAGACCTTAAAACAGGCGATGTAAGCAAGATTCAGAGAGGAAAGCATACCACACGCCATGTGGAGTTGATTGAAACATCTGATGCTCTTGTATTTGATACTCCGGGATTTTCAAGACTTGATGCCGATGAGCTGAGAGCCACTGACCTGTGGCAGTATTTTCCCGAAATTGCTCCTCTTCACGGTGAGTGCAAGTTCCGCACCTGTAACCATGTGGGAGAGAAAGGGTGCTCGGTAAAGGAAGCCGTAGACGGTGGAAGCATTGCACCAAGCAGATATGAAAATTATGTAGCACTTTTTAATAAACTAAAGGATATAAAGGACTGGCAGAGAAAGGATTGATACTGATGATTAAAATTGCACCCTCAATACTTGCATCCGATTTCGGGGCACTCAGAAACGACGTTATCGCTATAGAAAAGGCAGGTGCAGACTGGGCACACATTGACATTATGGACGGACACTTTGTTCCCAATCTTTCAATGGGACCCGATATTGTAAAGGCTATCAGGGGGGACAGCGGACTTTTCTTCGATTGTCATTTGATGGTAACTGACCCCAAAATGTTTGTAGAGCCGTTTGTAAAGGCAGGGGCAGAGCTTATTACTTTCCACGCTGAATGTGTAGAGGATATGGATTCCCTTATCGACTATATCCACTCCTTCGGCGTAAAAGCGGCTGTTGCAATCAAGCCTGCCACAAGCGAGGAGGTTCTTTTCCCCGTTTTACATAAGCTTGACATGGTTCTTGTAATGAGCGTTGTACCGGGCTTTGGCGGACAGAAGTTTATGCCCGAAGTCCTTGATAAGGTAAGAAATATCCGTGCTCATGAGCATGGAAAGGATATTGATATTCAGATGGACGGCGGAATAAATGCAGAAACTGCCGCACTTGCCGCAGAGGCAGGTGTAAATGTCCTTGTGGCAGGAAGTGCAGTATTTGCAAAGCCCCCTTATGATGAAACAATTTCCCTTATCCGCAAAAATGCCGAGGGAAAATATAATGGCTAAAGATAAAGCCGTTTTACGCAAGGAGCTTCTCTCTATACGTAAAACGGCTCGATTCGTTAATTTAAAGCTTGAGGATTTAATGGATTATCCTGAATTTATAAGTGCCAAAACGATTTTCTGCTACGTTTCCTCAAAAGGGGAAGCCGGTACACATGATTTAATCCGCACTCTTTTGAGTAAAAAAGAGGTTATTGTTCCCAAATGCATTGACAAGGAAGGAAATATGATAGGCGTGAAAATTAATTCCTTTGAAGAGCTGAAGGAAGGCTTTTTCGGCATATTGGAGCCTGAAAACTCCTTGGAATTTCCAAAAGACAGGATTGATTTTGCCATTGTTCCCGCACTTGCCTTTGACTGCGAAGGCTATCGCCTCGGCTACGGAAAAGGATATTATGACCGTTTTCTAAGTGACATCAACCCCTTTAAATTAGGCGTATGTGCAAAGAAATTTTATCTCCCAAGCGTTCCCCACGATGATTATGACGTGAAAATGGATAGTATATTAGTGTTATAAGTAAGAAAGGTTGCAGATTTATCTGCAACCTTTAAATATTCTTACGCTAATTTTGCAAGGGCTTCTTCAAGTGCCTTTGCCACCTGATCAGGACAACTGGTCCCTCTGCCGTTACAGTCGATACCTTTCATCCTTTCAATTGCGTCCTGTGCTTTCATTCCTTTAAGGAGCATGGCTATACCGCTCGTATTGCCGCTGCAGCCCCCTACAATTCTAATATTGTTTATCGTCCCGTCGGGAGCAAGGTCAACAACGGTTTTCCTTGAACAAACCCCGCGGTTTATGTGTTCGCTTATCATAATTATTTCTTCGCTTTCTTGTAGTATAAAAAATCGCTTAATTCAATCGCGAGTAACACTCACTAAGCTTAAATTCAGTTAGTACGCGAAGTGGGTGAAGCGGCACGCTTCTTCTTTATTTCCTCTACTTCGTTTTCAATGCCGTCCACGTAAATATTTACAATCACGTTTTCAATACCTGCATATTCCTCAACGGCATTTTTTACTACCTTCTGAATTTCGGGAGCGATTTCATTAATCTTTATACCGAATTTCACTGTTACGTGTACATCAATAACTGTGCTTTCCTCAGTAACCTCTACCTTAACACCCTTAGAAGGAGCTTTTTTTCCCAAAAGGTCTCCGATTGCAATAGCAGGACCAAGACCTGCCACACCCTCAATCTCACGTGCGGCGATGGCACTGATACGCATTATAACCTCAGGAGAAATTTTTATATTACCATTTTCTGTAACTACCATATTTTCAGCCATAAATAATCCTTCCTTTCATATGCATAAACGCACACAATGAATTGATATACTTATTTTATCACCATTGTTAAAAATAATCAAGTCTTTTCCTAATTCATTTCCATGATTTTAATTTTTTCCTGAACTATTCCGCTTTGCTCGGTGACAACCTCGGAAATAACTGCGGCGGCAGTACTGTCCAGAACCTGTGTTTTCACCACGACATTTGCCATATCGTTATTTATGTAGCAGACTGCATCTTCAAAGCCTTTCACCCGCAGAATATTTTCTATGGCACTTTCCGTTTCGGTGTTCTGTGCAAGCCGAAGAACACCCTGCTGGGCGTTTGCCTTTGCCGCCTCGTCTGCGTTTTCATTCATTATTATTGAATTAAAGGTTTCTATGCTTCGGCTTCTGCCTGCTTCACGGTCTATTCTCGCTCTGGCAAAAAAATCCTCGCTGCTTTCACTGACACTGCCTGAATCCACAAGCTGTGCCTCGCCCATATATCCGCCCGAGGTTTCACTTACGGGATTTTTCCCTGCATTGAGATACCCTGCCGTTCCTATCACAATAGCCAATGCCGCAACTACAAGCTGTTTTTTCTTAACAACCATCATCATTTTTTACACAATCCTTTCAAGCACTTCAATTTTGTGGGCATCCACTCCCAAAGCGGCCTTCGTCGCACGGATAATTTTTTCACGCACTGCCGCATCTTTGCCTCCCTCGGCAACTACCAGTACTCCGTCTATAACGGATTTATACTGTTTGTCAGAGGAGGAAAAAACGCTTTGCTCATTTTTTTGAGCAACTTCACTTTGGCAAAGCATTACGCTGACTTCTCCCACTCCGTCAATTTCCGAGAGAATCTGCCTGAGGTTTTCCTCGGCGGTATTTTTGCTTACCGCCACAGGCAATGCTTTGTTATCCGTATCGCTGTGTAAAAAACCGTTTCCGCCTGCAAGCATTAGTATTCCCACTGCTAATACTATATATATTACTGCACTTGCCTTTTTATCCCCGAAAATTTTGTCAATTTTTTTCATAAATAAGACTTATCCTTTCTCTTGGAAAGCTGAGTTCGTTTACAATGTAGGAGATTGCGCGGCTTTCATCTCCGCGTACATACAGCGTTACTTTTGTAATATTTCCCTCTCCGTCGGTTTCCACCTGTGCTTTTGAGGGATGCACAAAATTTTCCGAAATCAGCTTTTCGATATTTTCCCTGTGGTTTTCCATAACCTGCTGACGGTACCTTTCCTCCGCCTCCTCCATCCTTTTTTCGTCAAACGTGTATGCAGGCGAGGAAAAGGAAAATTCCGATACGTTTTTCGGAACGACGGCTACTGCCGCGGTTATCAGCATAAAGCCCGTTGCCAGAGACGCAAACTTTTTTATTCCTCCTTCGGGAATTAACATGTTTGAAAGGGCAATCATCATCATTATTGTCCCTAAGTTTTTCATATACTCACGCATATTTTTGCTCTCCTACAGAATTGAAGCTATTGCTATTATCATAATTGTTCCCATACAAGCTATGGAGGAAAACAGCATATCTATGCACTCTCCCAGTTTTTTCAGCACTTCCGTAATCCGTTTTTCGCTTATGGGGGCAGTAAATGCCGCCGTCAGCCTGAGCGAAAGAGAAAGTGCCCATAATTTAAGAAGCGGCAAGGCGAAGATGCCGAAAAGGAGAATTACTCCACCAAGCCCCACTGCATTTTTAAGAAGCATTGCACTGCCTGCCACGGAGCTCATCGCCTCCGAAATAGAGCCTCCAACAACTGGAACGGAGGCACTTATGGCAAATTTCACCCCTCTTGCGGCGAGATTGTCAAAGCTTGCCGCGGCAAAAGAGCTTATCCCTAAAATTCCTGCAAATAATGACATTGAAAAGGAAAGCAATGTTTTATGCACCTTGGAAAACAGCCCTGCAAATTCCTCCAATGCGTCATTCCCCGTGACAGAGCATAGGAGAGTGCAAACGGCCCTTAAAAGCACAAGAGGCGTAATTATATTTTTAATAAGGCTTCCCGCAGCACTGCATATGAAAAATATAACAGGGTGGGAAAGCGTTGCCGCCATAGGCTCTCCTCCCGACACACACAAAAGTGACATTGACGGAAGAATACTATGCACAAGCAAGGTAATATCTTTAAGCGTTTCCATTACAAAGCTTCCCGCATTTTCAAATATTGTTGCGGCAACGGTTGCGATATAAACAAAAATGGCAAAGCCCGTCGCCTCACTAAGTGCATTTTTTCCGAAGCTACGGTGAAGATTATTGATAAAGGAGCACAGAAGAATCAGGGCGGCAATACCCCCCACTAAGCTGAAAGCCGTTTTAAGTTCTCCGAAAAAAAGTCCTGTAAGGGTATTTATGAGTCCGCCCGATTTAAGGGAAAATTTTCCCTCTGTTATGTCGCTGACAAGTTCTTCAAAGCTTAAATCGCCGAAAAGCTTTTCAATATTTTCCGCCGCGGAGGGGGTAAGGGTTGGCGTTGGTATATTTTTTGTCATGTCAGTATTTCCATAATCTTTAAAAATGCCTCCTTTGCTATCGGAAGGGTAACGGCGGCTATTGCGATTTTCCCTGCACCCTCTACCCTTGCACCCATTGCCTTTTCCCCGTTTTCCTCGCAAAGCTCTTTTCCCATCTGGGTAATATACGCAATTCCCGTAATTTTAAGTATAGGTTTTATGTATCTCTCTCCCATAGAGCTATAGGCGGCAAGCTCTTTTACCGCGTCTATAATCTTTACTGCATAGGGGATAACCGCCGCCATGATAACAAGCGCCGCAGCGATTGAAACCATATGCCCCGTTTCGCTTTTTATCCCTTTGACAATCAGTGCCAGTAGCGACATGCATATTGCCGCACCCGTAATCTCGGTTATGTTCATAGCTCAAACACCGTCTTTACAGTTTCAAAAAGCTGTGCAATCTTTGTTACAAGCATCATCAGGACTATTACAAGCCCTGCTATGGTTATCATGAGAGCCTGTTCATCTCTGCCGCTTTTGGAAAGAAGTATATTCATAACGGCAACTATAATGCCTATTCCCGCAATTTGAAAAATCAACTGAACTTCCATACGCTTTTCCCCTTTATATCATAGCTATTATATCATCAGCAATACTACCGCTGCCGCAGTAAGAATACTTCCTTTTATAAAGAGAGCACCTTTTGTGCCAAGCTCCTTTTCAGCATGGTCAACACACCTGTCCATTTCTGATATAAACATTTCCACGTTGGAAAGCTGCCCCTTGCAGTCCCCTGCCCCGAGTCCCTCGGCAAACCTGTGTATGCACTCTACGTCCCTTTCACTTAAATAGCGACTCTCCCGACAAGCCTCTTTTACCGCCTCCATGGGAAGCATCCCGCTCCGGATATTTGATGCGGCAAGCTCAAAAAACTCCCCCGAAGAAAGAAAGGATTCATAAAGGGGCATACACATACACCTTAAGTTATCACGGATTTTTATGGCTCCGTCCCTTACCGCCGACAGCACCCTTTTCCGCTTATACATCTCCTGATATTTGCTCATTCCCATATATGTTGCACATAGAAAAATAAGTGCACTTCCGATTAATTTAAGCACGTCTTATCACCCTGCCGTCCGTTATTATTTTTTCCACCGTCCCCGGGCCTTTTCTTCCGCTTAATATTATAATTCTTTCAAAAATGTCGCGGTCTTCATATTGCTGGGTGCTTCTGTCGCTGTAGCCGTGGGCTGTGGTTATTATTTTTGCTCCGCAGTTTACAAGGCTGCGTATGGCGTCCCCCTCGCTGCGGCTTCCCGTTTCGTCTGTAATTATAACTTCAGGAGCCATGGTTCTTAGCATCATTAAAATTCCCTCTGCCTTTGGTACGCAGTCCATAACGCAGGTGTATTTTCCAACGTCATAGGAGGGAATGCCATTTTTACACGCGGCAATTTCGCTTCTTTCATCTGCAATGCAGACCTTGTGGTTTTCTCCAAGCCGCCGTGCAATATCCCGAAGCAATGTGGTCTTTCCGCACCCCGGGGGGGATATTATGAGCGTATTGTAAAGCCGACCGTTACATTCAAGGTATTCCATAACTTCATCTGCCGCACCCTGTACTTCCTTTGCCACACGAATGCACACGGCGGAAATATCCGTAAGGTGAGTGACTTTTCCATTCTCTGTCACGCATCTTCCGCACACGCCTACCCGATGACCTCCCGAAAGGGTGAGAAACCCCTGTACAAGGCTTGTCTGCATAGCATACATACTGCCCCGGCACATGGACCCTGTAATTTTGTCAAGGGCTTCTTTGCTGATATGAACTCCCGTGTCCATAAGCCTTCCGCTTTTTATTACCGCCGCATTTCTGCCCGCACAAAGGCGTATCTCCTGCATGTCCTTTGTCCCCATAATAAGCAGTGTTTCCGTAAGGTTTACAGGAAAGTGCTGTGTAAATGCGTTTACGTTCATAAGCGTCATCCTTTCGTTAGTGCAGTATATGGCGGTAAACGAGCAAAAATTACCCTTGGAAAAAAGTTTTAGAAAATTAGCAAAAAACGTTATTGTATATTTTTCGTAGATTTGATAAAATAAGTTTATATTTTATTTAAGGGATGGTTTATATGCCGGGTATAGGTACAATAGTAAATATTATTTTGGTAATGGTTGGCTCTCTTTTTGGATTGCTTCTTAAAAAAGCAATTCCCGAAAGACTTAAAATCAGCCTTACACAGGCTCTGGCTCTCGCCACAATGACAATCGGGCTGACGGGGATAATCACCGCCTGTTGCTCTGTAGGCGAAAAAGGAGCACTAAAAAGCGATTACATAATTCTTATGGTATTATCATTGGCTGTGGGCACTCTGATTGGTGAGCTTATAAACATTGAAAAAAAGCTCGATGATATGGGAAGCTTTTTTCAGAAAAAATTTTCACAGGACACCTCCTCCACCTTTGCCGAGGGATTTATTACGGCTTCTTTGGTATTCTGTGTAGGCTCGATGGCAATATTAGGCTCTCTTAATGACGGAATCCTTCACGACCCCACAATTCTTGTTACAAAAAGCCTTCTGGATATGATTATGGCAATGGTCTTTGCCTCAACCTTGGGAATAGGGGTAATGTTCTCAATAATTACAATTGCACTTTATCAGGGGCTTATAACTCTGTGTGCGTCATTTCTTGCACCGCTTCTTACCGAAACGGTTATTGCACAAATGTCCTTTGTGGGAAGTATACTTATTATGGGAATAGGCTTCAACTTTCTGTATAAGCCCAAGCTTAAGCTTGCCAATATGCTTCCCTCGATGTTTATTCCCCTTGTTTATTATCTGATCGGGCAAATTACGGAGGTACTTTAATATGAACAGATGCGGTGGTGTATTAATGCACATTTCCTCCCTCCCAGGTCCTTTTGCAATAGGAACACTGGGAAAGGGGGCAAGGGATTTTATAGATTTACTGTCCTCGTGTAATTTCGGTGCGTGGCAGGTTCTTCCCTGCGGTCCCTGCGATGACTATAACTCCCCCTACAGCGGAAAGAGTGCCTTTGCAGGGAATATCTATTTTATCGACCCTGAAATACTTATGGAGAAAAAGCTTTTAACAAAAAGTGATGTAGAGGAATGTAAATCCCCCGACATATATGTAACGGACTACGAGTTTTTAAAAAACAACAGAGAGAAAATTTTCCGCAAGGCTTACTTACGACTTTCTGATGAGATGAAAGACGAAATTTCAGATTTTTGCAATAAAAATCCGTGGGTAGAAAATTATGCTCTTTTCTGTGCTTTAAAGGAAAAGAACGCCCTTCATCCTTGGTATGAATGGGAGGACGGTCTTAAACTCCGAGATAAAGATGCTTTGGAAAAGGCAAAGGTAGAGCTTTCCGAGGATGTTCTTTTCTATGAATTTTTGCAATGCGAATTCTTTTCCCAGTGGGAAAGCATGAAAAAGTATGCAAACGAAAAGGGGGTCTCCATTATCGGGGATATGCCCATCTACCTTTCCCATGACAGTGCCGACGTGTGGGCAAATCCTAAATTTTTCTCACTGGATGAGGATATGAATCTTAAAAGATGCGCGGGCGTTCCCCCCGATTACTTCTGTGAGGACGGGCAGAAATGGGGCAATCCCCTCTATAATTGGAATAATCTTAAGGATGCCGGCTACGATTTATGGATAAACCGCCTCGGCTGTGCACTTGAAATGTACGACGCCGTAAGAATAGACCATTTCCGTGCATTTTCCGCTTATTGGTCAATCCCTGCTGATGAAAAAGCCACAGAAGGCAGATGGGAGAAGGGACCGGGTATCGAATTTTTTAACAAGCTTAAAGAAAAATACCCCCATGCAAATATTATTGCCGAGGATTTGGGCGATATTGATGACGATGTGAGAAGCTTAGTAAAAGAAACAGGCTTTCCCGGAATGGGCGTAATGCAGTTTGCCTTTATTACCGATGATGACACAGTACATCTTCCCCATAATTACACGAAAAACACAGTGGGCTATACGGGCACCCATGACAACAATACCCTTTTAGGCTGGCTGTGGGAATCGAATGAGGGAAGCCGTGCCTACGCTATGGAATACTGTGATTTCCACGGAGACTGGGGGCAGGGGGGCTTTCACAGCGGAGCTATCAGAAGCGTAATAAGAACACTGTGGAGAAGCGGTGCTATACTTACAATAGTGCCGATTCAGGATTTATGCGGATTCGGCTCGGACACCTGTATGAATCACCCCGGTGTGGCAGAGGGAAACTGGTGCTTCAGAATTACCGAGGAAGCTCTTTCGGGTATAGACAGGGAGTTTTACAGAAATCTTAACGGGCTTTATAAAAGAGGAAAATTGTAAATTTTTCTCTTGACTTTATCACACTAAAGTGGTAATATGATAATACACTAAATACATAAGGAGATTTTTACTATGAAAAAATTACTTGCAATCGTACTTACACTTATGCTTGCAGTTACAATGTTTGCAGGCTGCGGCACAAAAGAGGCAAACAACACAGCAAACGAAAAGGACACACTTGTTTGCGGTGTTACCATTTTCGAGAAAATGAATGAACAGGACGCTGACGGCACATGGACAGGTTTTGAAACCGAATTTGCTCAGGAAGTGGGAAAAATCATCGGAATGGATGTTGATTTCCAGGTTATCGACTGGTCACAGAAGTATAACGAGCTTAATTCCGGCGCAATCGACTGCGTATGGAACGGCTTTACCGCTAATTCCTCCGATGAGGTAAACGGTGCAAGCGTAAAGCGTTCAGACCTTGTTGACTTCTCATACGGTTACATGCTTAACCAGCAGTGTGTTGTAACAAAGGCAGAAAATGCCGCTGCAATCACATCCGAAGCTGACCTCAAGGGAAAGACAGCTTGCGTAGAGGGCGGCAGTGCAGGTGCATCTTATGCATCCACAGTTACAGATGCTGACAAGATTTTCTCTACAACAGCACAGATCAATGCTTTCTCAGAAGTTAAGTCAGGTGCAGTAGATTTTGCAGTTGTTGATATTATCCTTGCAAAGAACATCTGCGGTCAGGGCGACTATAAGGACCTTGCCATTGCAGAAGCTATAGAGCTTGACAGCGAAATCTACGCTGTAGGCTTCAAGAAGGGCAGCGAGCTTACTTCTAAGGTAAACGAAGCTATTAAGACCCTTTCCGAGAATGGAAAGCTTATGGAAATTGCAAAGAAGTATGGCTTTGAAAACTCAATCCAGGTGACAGAAAACATCGACTAATTTTATAGATAAAGGAAAAAGTAATAATGGATTTTTGGAACGTTACTTTAAGTTTACTTGCCGGTCTTGAAAATACCTGCTTAATCTTTGCGCTAACACTCGTGTTAGCGCTTCCTTTAGGTTTGATAATTTCATTCGGCTCAATGGCAAAATTTAAGCCTCTGGCTTATCTTATCAGAACTTTTGTGTGGATAATCCGCGGAGTTCCGCTGATGCTTCAGATTATTATACTGTTCTATGTCCCCGGCTTTTTTATGGGACAACCGATATTTACACGCTTCTCCTCCGTTATAGCGGCTTTTGTGATTAACTACGCCTGCTACTTTTCCGAGATATACAGAGGCGGCATCGAAAGTATCCCCAAGGGACAGTATGAGGCGGGTCAGGTTCTCGGTATGACCAAGACGCAGGTATTCTTTAAAATAATACTTATGCAGGTAATAAAGCGTATACTTGCACCTATGTCAAACGAGGTTATTACCCTCGTTAAGGATACGGCTCTTGCCCGTACAATTATGATAGTGGAGCTTATTCAGGCAGCACAGAACTTTGCAGGCTACGGTCTGATGTGGCCGCTTTTCTACACGGCTGTTTTCTACCTTGCGTTTGTAGGAATTCTCACGCTTCTGTTTGCTTATCTGGAAAAGAAGCTTGACTATTACAGATGGTGAGGTGACAGACATGAGTATGCTTGAAGTAAAAAATATAACAAAAAGCTTCGGAAAGGTTGAGGTACTAAAGGATGTCAGCTTTTCCCTTGAACAGGGGCAGGTAATGAGTATCTTAGGCTCCAGCGGCAGCGGTAAGACAACACTTCTGCGCTGTATAAATTTCCTTGAAGATGCTGATGGCGGTCAGATTTTTGTGGACGGTGAATGTATTTTTGACGGTAGTGCAGAAAAAAAGCTGACTGCAAAGGAGATACGAGCAAATCAGCTTCATTTCGGACTGGTGTTCCAGTCGTTCAATCTGTTCCCCCAATATACGGCTCTTGAAAATGTAACACTTGCGCCAAAGCTATTGGCAAAGGAACGCCCCGACTACAAGGAAAAGAAAAAGGAAATCCACGCCGAAATAGAAGAAAAAGCAAAGGCACTTTTAGAACGCGTGGGTCTTTCCGACAGAGCAAACCACTACCCCTGTCAGCTTTCGGGCGGACAGCAGCAGCGTGTTTCCATAGCGCGTGCATTGGCACTTAACCCCAAGGTTTTGTTCTTTGATGAGCCTACAAGTGCCCTTGACCCCGAGCTTACCGGTGAAATTCTTCGGGTTATCCGTGACCTTGCTCAAAAGGATGTAACCATGGTTATCGTAACCCACGAAATAGAATTTGCAAGAGGCGTTTCAGACCGAATTATTTTTATGGCTGACGGCGTTGTGCTTGAGGACGGAACTCCCGAAGAAGTTCTCGATAAACCGAAAAACGAAAAAACACGCCATTTCCTTAACAAATTAATTGAAAATTAAAGGAATTGATGAATATGACAAAATCCAATGACTTTAAAGAATTATATAACGCAATACTTTCTCTTGGAAACGAGAAAGAGTGCAGATTATTTTTTGAGGATATCTGCACAATGAAAGAGCTTGAAACCATGTCGCAAAGGCTTGAGGTGGCAAAGATGCTTTTAGAGGGAAAAACCTTTAACGAAATTGTAAGTGCTACAGGGGCATCTACCACAACAATTTCACGCGTAAACCGCTGCCTTAATTACGGTGACGGAGGATATAGAGCGGTTATTGAAAAAACAAAATAAAAAAGGGAAACAGAGGATGTCTTGCGAACATCCTCTGTTCTATTTTAAAAGTTTTTTATCATATATAGGGGTTTTTAAGGGGATGCTATCCCCTTAAGTAAAATCTATGCTCGAGGAGGACAGGTGCCTCCGC
>JAZUCF010000002.1:0-73782 GCA_045638945.1 Clostridia bacterium
AGAATACCGCAAACTTTTACGAATTCTGCATAAGCTTCAGGGAATTTTTCAGCCATCTGAGCGATAGGCATTGGAGTTCTAACGCCGGCAACAACGTCTTCACCCTGAGCGTTTACAAGGAACTCACCCATAAGGCCTTTATCGCCTGTTGCAGGGTCACGAGTAAATGCAACGCCTGTTCCGCAATCGTCACCCATATTACCGAATGCCATTGCCTGAACGTTAACTGCAGTTCCCCATGAATAAGGAATATCGTTATCACGTCTATATACGTTTGCACGTGGGTTATCCCATGAACGGAATACGGCTTCGATAGCACCCATGAGCTGTTCCTTAGGATCAGTGGGGAAGTCCTTACCGATTTTTGATTTATATTCAGCCTTGAACTGCTCTGCAAGAGTCTTAAGGTCTTCTGCTGTAAGGTCGATATCATTCTTAACGCCCTTAGCTTCCTTCATTTCGTCGATAAGCTGCTCAAAGTACTTCTTACCAACTTCCATAACTACATCAGAATACATCTGGATGAATCTTCTGTAGCAGTCGTAAGCCCATCTTGCATTGCCGCTCTTCTGAGCCATTGCCTGGACAACATCTTCATTAAGACCGAGGTTGAGGATAGTATCCATCATACCGGGCATAGAAGCTCTTGCACCGCTACGAACAGATACGAGAAGGGGATTTTCCTTATCGCCAAACTTCTTTCCGCAAACTTCCTCCATCTTAGTGATGAATTCCATAATCTGTGCCTGGATTTCATCGTTGATTTTGCGACCGTCCTCATAGTACTGAGTACAAGCTTCTGTTGTGATTGTGAAGCCCTGAGGAACGGGGAGACCGATAGCGGTCATTTCAGCAAGGTTAGCACCCTTACCACCGAGAAGATTTCTCATGGTAGCGTTACCTTCGCTGAACAGATAAACAAATTTTGTCATCTTAAGATAACCTCCTAAAAAATATAAAAATTAAATTATTTTTAACGCACATATTATCATACACCATTTTAGTCATAATTTCCAGTGTTTTTTTAAAAAAAATACAATTTTAGGATATTTTTTTTAGTATTTGGTGTAAGTAATTAAGCGAATTGGGTAAATTGCCTAAATGATAAGCAAGAAACGGCTCAGTTAAAGAAGAAAGCGACACTGAAATTTTTTCATCATATTCGCAGAAAAGAGCATCCCTCAGACTGCTTTCAAGAATATATTTACAGATTTTTATCTGCGGAGCATTTATTGGAATTGCATCAGTGGACTTATGCCCGCTACATCTGACCTCTCCCTCCGACACAGAAAAGTGTGTCCCACCATTACCGCAGGGACACTCTGGCGAAAATTCGGGAACAATTCCGCAAAGCTCCATAATCTTAAATTCAAACACTGCTTTTATAAGCGGTGCGCTTTGGGGCTTTTTGCAAAGTACATAAAGCGTGTTTAAAAGAAGACGCACTTCCTCAGATGCCTCAACACCGCTTTGTACGCACATCCTTGTTAAATCAGCAAAATAAGCGCCGTAAGAGAGAAGCACCACATCCTCACTGAGGGTGCGGAAGCTCTCGCTAAGCTCGGCGCTTACAAGGGAGTAAAACCCGTCTTTAATTTTTTTTAAAACAAACGAAGAATAACAAAGCACACCGCAGGCATTTCTGCTTTGATGCTTAAGAGAGCGAATCCCTTTTGCAATTACGCAGAGTTTCCCCGCTTCGGGGGAAAGAAGCGTTAACATTTTATCGTTTTCACCGCTTTGGGATGCCTGTACGACAATTGCGTTAATCTTAAGTGTGTTTTCTGCCATTTAATTTCCTCTTTTTTCAGTGTTTTCAGCACGCTCGGCCTTTAGCGCCTCGTGCCTTTTGTATTTTAAATAAATATCGATATTGCCTGTTCCCGTAAACATATCCCACATAATACTGCTTGTTCTTGCCAAATTAATCACCTCATGGTTATTATGTGGAAAAGAACATTTTTAATAGCTTGAAAAATTTTCTTTTATTTTTCCTTTACAAAGCCGAGTTCTTTCAGGGCTGTTCCTTTATTTCTCCAATCTTCTCTTACCTTAACCCAAAGCTCTATATAAACCTGCGTGTCGAGAAGCTTTTCAATATCGCGTCTTGCATATGAGCCTATACGCTTAATTGCTTCGCCTTTTTTTCCTATAATTATAGGCTTGTGGCTTGCTTTTTCACAATAGATTACGGCTTTTATTTTTGTCACATCGCCGCTTTCGTCCATTGATTCGATTTCAACGGCAGTACCATGGGGAACCTCGCGATCAAGGAGACGGAGAATTTTTTCACGGATAATTTCCGCACACATTTCGCGAAGAGTGCTGTCTGCATAAATTTCTGTATCATAGAAAGGCTCGCCCTCCTCAAAGTGCTTTAAAATTTCTGCTCTGAGTTCATCAATGCCGTCTTTCTTAAAAGCACTTATGGGAACGATTGCCGCAAAGCTGCCCTCTTTTATAAAAGCTTCAATCTGGGGAAGGATTACCTCTTTTTCAACCGTGTCGGCTTTATTGATAGCAAGAATCAAGGGGATGTTTTTATCCGCCGCTTTCTTTATTATGTTTTTTTCAAGGTCGTAAACCTCTTTGCCCGCTTCCACAACTAAGATGGCTACATCCACGTCGGAAAGAGAACCGCCTGCAACGCTGTTCATATATTCACCGAGCTTCGTTCTGGGAGAATGCATACCGGGAGTATCTACGAATACTATCTGATAGTTATCACCGTTATCTATTGCGGCTAAATTTGTACGTGTTGTCTGGGGTTTATTTGAAACGATTGCCGCCTTTTCTCCTATAAATGCGTTTGTAAGTGTTGATTTGCCTACGTTGGGTCTGCCCACTATTGAGGCAAAGCCTGATTTAAAATTACTCATCGGTTATTTCCTTTCAAATTAGTCAATGACTATTATCTGTGTAAATCCATTATATCCATAATTTCTTTTTCACGGCCTCGCATAACGGAGGTATACGGCTCCTCCATATGGTCAAATCCCAAAAGGTGAAGTGTGCTGTGCACAGTTAAAAATCCAACTTCACGCTCAAGGGTATGTCCGTATTCTGCTGCCTGCTCCTTAGCTTTTTCGAGTGAGAGAACAATATCTCCCAAAAGAAGCAAATCTCCGTCATAATCTCCGCTTTCCTCTATCATAACGCCGTCTTCGTCAAATTCTAAAATCGGAAAACTAAGCACATCGGTGGGAGCATCTATATCGCGTGTTTCCTTGTTAATTCTATGGATTCCGTCGTTGTCAGTAATAAGAATACTTACCTCAAAATCCGTTTCTTCATCACCGCCGACGGTCTGGAGCGTGGTTGCAACCGCCTTTTGCATGATTTCCTCAAGCTCGGGTGTAAACTGAAGCTTGTCCTGCTCATTTTCAATAATAAACTGTATCATAATAATTCTCCTCACTCATACTTAATTCTTTCATGGAAGTATCCTCCGAGCGTTTTTGTAATAACCTTAATCACCTTTTCAAGCTCGGCAAAGGTCATGTTACATTCAGAGAACTGACCCGTGTTTACTCTGTCCGTAGCAATTTTTCTTACCATTGCCTCTATTTTTGACTCACTCTTTTCGTCAATACTGCGTACTGCCGCTTCGCATGAATCGGCAAGCATCACAATAGCGGCTTCCTTAGTCTGGGGAACGGGACCGGGGTATGTGAATTTAGATTCATCTACATCCGGGTCAAGCTCCTTTGCACGGATAAGAAAATAACCTGTAGTGGTTTTGCCGTGATGCTGTGCTATAATATCGCAGATGCTTTTTGGAAGATGATTTTTTGCCGCAATCTCACTTCCGTCGGTAACGTGGCTTATGATTATTGCCGAGCTGTCCTCAGGTGCAAGATTGTCATGAGCATTTTTATCATATTGGTTTTCTTTAAAATATAAGGGGTGGCGAAGCTTTCCCACGTCATGGTAATATGCACCCACACGGGCAAGGAGCGAGTCAGCCTTAATACTGCGTGCCGCAATCTCGGCAATGTTTGCAACCGTGAGCGAATGGTGATATGTTCCGGGTGCTTCAACAAGCAGTTTTTTCAGAAGCTTATTTTCGGGGTTTGCAAGCTCGCTGAGCTTCATGGGAGTTGTGGCATTAAAAAGCCACTCGAAGAAGGGAAGCGAGCCTATAGTTATAAGTCCCGAAAGCATACCGCCGCCGAAGCCTTTAAAAAATGCACTTATAGCTGTCACTGCACTGTTTGACTCTATCAGTGACATTCCCGTGAAAGAAAGTCCGTAAAACAGAGCCGCAACGATAGCAGAGGGAAGAAGATGTGCACGCCTTTTTACAGTTGAGAAGCAGAAAACAGACATTGTTCCTGCTAAGATAAGTGATATTGTATATCCCCAGTTTGCATCAAATGCCAATGCGTTAAACACAGAAATAATGAGGTTTGAAATAATCGCAAGCTGAGGGGAAGCGAATATGGTTACAATTCCGGGGAAAATCCCTACGGGAAGCAGGGGGCTGAGCCTTTCAGGAATGTATTTTGAGCCATAAAACGTCATCAGAATTATTATTAATGCAGTAACTGCCGTTACAGATGCGGCACTGCTGCTTTTGCTTTTATAAGTACTTGCCGAAAACAGCAATATGAGAAGTGAGATAATGATGAAAATCGCCACTCCGAAAGCATATGTGGAGGTGATGGGGCTGCTTCCCTTAAGAAGCCCCAAATCGCTAAGCATAGTATACTGTGCTTTGGTTACAACAGAGCCTTGCGTTACGATAACCTGTCCTTTTTTATATTCAACGTTTTCAACCGCTGCTGCAGCCTGTTCACGCTTTGCCAGGGTAGATTCCTCATCCAAAACCTTGTTTTCAATAATCGTGAGAGAAATTATTTCTTCCGCTGCTTCTATAAGCTTATCGCTTACGGAAAGAGTGGAAATTTCTTCTACACAAAGCTGTATACCGTCATTTTTGTCAATAACGCCGTCGTTCATAACGGATTTTAATATACTGCTCAGTGTGCGAAGCTGTGCAAATTGTGACGGTGATGCAGAAATAATGGCTTTTGCCGTTTCTTCCGAAATATTTACGGTTGCCGTGTTCTTAAGCTGAAGTGCCGCCGCCGCAGAATTTTCAAACGCCTGAGAACGTATGGAGTGTGCCATATCAAAAAATGACTCAACGTTCTTTACGCAGTTTGCGGTTTTTTCGTTGTCCTGCACATAAATATCGGGAACTTCAAGACGTGCCTGCTCCCGCTTTTCCTCGGTGGTTACTGTGTCAATAATTACACGCGGTGCGTAAACATCCTCCGATGAAACGTCACCCACGGCAAGCTCCACCTGACCTACCTGCTTGGAAAAGAAAACGACTAAAATTATCAGTAGTACGGAAATAAATGTGGTAAGGGCATTTTTAGTGCCACCAAAAAGCTTTTTTATCATAATGTAATCAATCCTCGCTTTAAGATTTTCTTTCGAACCTTTCATATGCGGCTATTATCTTTTGTACAAGGGGATGACGGACAACGTCCTTGTCTGAAAGATATGAAAAATCAAGTCCTTCAATGTTTTTTAAGACCTTGGCTGCGTCCTTAAGTCCGCTTCGTTTGCCGTCGGGAAGGTCTATCTGCGTAACATCGCCGGTGATAACGGCTTTTGAACCAAAGCCTATGCGTGTAAGGAACATTTTCATCTGCTCGGGGGTAGTATTTTGTGCCTCGTCAAGAATGATGAAAGCATCGTCAAGAGTTCTTCCGCGCATGTAGGCGAGAGGAGCGATTTCAATAACGCCCCGTTCAAGATATTTCTGATAATTTTCCATGCCGAGCATATCGCCCAGGGCATCATAAAGGGGGCGAAGATAGGGGTCAACCTTCATCTGCAAATCACCGGGGAGAAACCCGAGCTTTTCGCCGGCTTCTACGGCAGGTCTTGTCAGAATAATACGGCTTACTTCTTTTCTTCTGAACGCATCGACAGCCATTGCAACGGCAAGATACGTCTTTCCCGTGCCCGCAGGCCCTATGGCGATAACAACGGTGTTGTCACGGATTTTCTGAATATAGTTTTTCTGACCATGGGTTTTGCACTTTACGGCTTTGCCTTTGGAGGTTATGCAGATGTAGTAACCCTTTGCAGGGGGTACATAGCCGATATCCTCATTTACCGAAAAAATCGCGTAGCGTATATTTTGCTCCGTGAGTGCTTCGCCTGCTTCTATTTCGTCAATCAGCCTTTCAAGGACTGCAGCGGTTTTATCCGCATTTTCTCCTATTATTTTTATTTGTGTATCACGGTTTACTATTTTAACATTCATCTCGCGTTCGATAAGCTTAACATTGCTGTCAAAGCTTCCGAACAGGGACATCACCGTATCTGTGCTTTTTGCTTCAATGATTTTTTCCATTCTTTTCTCCTTTTCAGTCAGGAACTTTTTCTATGGGCACTTCTTTATCTGTACGGACAAGGCACTCGGCGGTAAATGTAACCGAAACATTGTCTTCCTTTTCCTCGGTGTATACGGAAATTCCTGAGACCTCCATTTTTTTCTTTGTCAGCTCTTTTTCAAAATCCTCTCTGCGTTTTTCAAGCTGTGCTTTGATATCGGTATCGGAAGAAGTAACCTTAACCTCACGATACTCTGTCTTTGAAAAAGAAAGGGGGATTTTCCACAGCCCATACTTTTTTTCTATTTTATCATAATTGCTATAGGAAATTCCACTATTTAATGAAAATTTTATATTATTTTTTTTGAAATTTAAGGAAAAAACTCTTTTTTTTCTGCCTGTGGGGGTTTTTATAAGTGTTTTTTTAGGAATTACAACGGTTTTCTTTTCATAAACTTTTAAAATAACATTGCCTGAAGCATGGTGATAATAAGTCGGAATGTTTTCATTCTCGCTTTTAAAAACCCCCGTAATAAGCACCTGTCCTTTTTCTACCGTCATTCCCTCTTTAAAAAGGGGCTGACCGCAGAAGGTCTGCATTTTTTCAATTATACCGCTGTGCATGGCTACCACGTCTGCAGGCTCATGGATTTCGTTTACCTGCGGCCTTAGATTTCTTTTTTTCACCTTTACCTTTGCCGTAGTCCCGCGTATATCTACCCACATCCATGAAAGGTCGTCAAGCTCCAGAATTGCTTTGCGTTTAATGTTATACTGGTCAATTTTGTACTTAAGAGTACCGAAATGTATTCCATTTTTTTCAATGACCTTTTGCACCTGAGCGCGAAGAACCTTATCTCCGCCTGTAATCTCCACTCTCCATATGAACTGAGAAAAGATGACAACTGCTATTGCCACGATAATCGGAAGCGTAAATAAAAGTCCGCGTTTTTTATGCTTTTGTAGAAAAAACGGAATTCCGAATCTTGCACAGATGCTCACATTAAGTCCCTCAATATCACATTCCAGAAGCTTTTTTGCACCTTTTCTGCTGACTGTAAACGTCAGCGTTTGTAAATCCTCACGCCTTACATTCTGTATATATATTCCCGATGTTGAGGCAAAATTTAATATCCTCTCAGGGAATTTCCCCTCAGCCTTAAGGGTATAACAGCCTTTAATGCAGTTAAGCAGCATTTCCAACAACTCCTTCACCAATAAAGTGTATGATTTGTTTTCTCCTTGCATAACTATTTAATGAGGTGTCTTTAAAAATGAAAAATAAAGAGAGAAATACAGCGGATAAAATAGCCGATGCTCTTGATTTGCCTCTTGATGTTCTGCGTGATATACCGAGAATTGAAATCTTCGGATGCAGTCGGATAAATGTAGAAAATTTCAGAGGGATTTTAGATTACGGAGAGAACTCTATAAAAATCAATTCGAATACAGGCATTATAAAAATCGACGGAGACGGGCTTTTAATAGAAAGTATCAGTGATGAAGGGGTATTTATACAGGGCAGAATACTGCGTGTGGAGTTTATATAAGGGGGTATAAATATGTTGTTCTTTATTGTTTGTGCGTGCTTTGCTCTTTTTCCCGCCCAGGTTTTATGGGGGGCGCAAAGTGGATTGGCACTATGTCTGAATGCGGTTATACCGTCGCTTCTTCCTTTTATGTTTGTAAGCTCCTGCATTATAAAAAGCGGATTTTCAAAGCCATTGGGAATAATATTTTCCAAAGTCCTTACAACACTTACGGGAATAAGCCCCATAGGCTGTGTATGCTTTATTACTGGGATTTTAGGAGGCTACGGAGCAGGTGCAAAAGCCGTATTGGAATGCTTTAGGGAGGGGCAAATCACCAAGGAGGAGGCAGAAAAACTACTTCCGATTTGTAACAATGCGGGACCGCTTTTTGTTATAGGAACAATCGGAATCAGCTTTTTTGGGGATAGAGCTGTTGGTGTAAATCTTTTTTTAGTGCAGGTGTTGAGTATTCTTATATGTGCCTGCCTTTTCGGGGGTAGCTTTTCAAACAGGGAAGAAACCTTTTCAAAAGGTCTTGATGAATACAAAAAAAACAAGCCTTCTTTGGGAAAGCTTGTTACAAGTGCGGCAGTTCAAAGCGGAAGTGCAATTATTACCGCGTGTGTATTTGTTATTACTTTCAGTGCTGTGATGGAAATATTCCCTTTAGGAAGGTACAGCTTTTTGTGCGGAATAGCAGAGGTTACACGGGGGTGTAGCGAGCTGTCCCGCTTCGGCTATGATGCCCTGCCTCTTATAAGTGCGTTTGTTGCATGGGGAGGACTGAGTGTGCATTTTCAGGCAGATGCACTGACTGAGGGCAGCTTCTCCATGAAAAATTATTACATCGTAAAGCTTGCAGTTTCTTTGATAGCCTTTGTTATCACAAAAATCTGCTTTAATGATTTAAGCCTTATTTTCTTTGCTTCTACAGGAATTCTCGCATTAATGCTGATTAAGAATTTTGTTTCAAAATATGCTCGGCAACACGGATTCCGTCAACAGCGGCACTCATAATTCCGCCTGCATAGCCTGCACCCTCTCCGCATGGATACAGTCCTTTTATAAAGGATTGGCACGTGTCATCACGGATAATGCGGACAGGGGAGGAGGAACGGCTTTCAACTCCTGTCAGAACAGCATCGGGAAGTGCAAAACCATGGAGCTTTCTGTCCATAAGGGGAATTGCTTCCCTGAGAGAACTTGTAATAAACTTTGGGAAAAGCTGTCCTAAGTTGGAGCATGTAACACCTACAGGGTAGGTGGGGTTTACATTTCCCAGAGAAACACTTTTCTGCCCACGAAGAAAATCAGCCGAGGTCTGGACGGGAGCAAAGTAATTGCCGCCACCCATATAAAAGGCACTTTTTTCAAGCTTTTTTTGAAATTCCATTCCGGCTAAAACATCGTCACCCTCAAAATCCGTGGGAAGTACAGACACCAACAGTGCACTGTTGGCATTTTCTCCGTCACGGGCGAAATTACTCATTCCATTGGTTACTACAGTGTTTTCCTCACTTGCGGCGGCAACAACGCTTCCGCCGGGACACATACAGAAGGTGTAGACGCCCCTGCCGTCTTTAAGATGCGCCGCAAGCTTATAGTCTGCGGCAGGAAGGCGGGAAGCAAATTTATGATAAAGTGCTTCATTTATCATTTTTTGAGGATGCTCAATTCTTACTCCCACAGAAAAGCTCTTACGCTCCATGGGAATATTGTGTGACAAAAGCATTTTCACAGTGTCACGTGCACTGTGCCCGATTGCAAGAATTACGCAGTCGGTTTCTATATCTCCCTTGTTGGTTTTAATTCCTGTAACACAGTTGTCCTTAATATAAATATCGTCAAGCCGTGTGCCGAATCTTACCTCGCCGCCAAGGGATATGATTTCATTACGCATATTTTTAATAATTCCCGAAAGTAAATCCGTGCCGATATGCGGCTTCCCTGCATAGGCAATTTCTTCGGGAGCGCCGTGCTTTATAAATTCATCGAGAACTTTTCTTTGACGTGGGTCTTTTGTTCCCGTGGTTAATTTGCCGTCGGAAAATGTTCCTGCACCGCCCTCGCCAAATTGGATATTGCTCTCCGTGTCTAATTTTCCTCCTAAGAAAAAGGAGGAAACGGCTTTTCTTCTGCTGTCTACGTCCATACCCCGTTCAATAAGAATGGGACAAGCACCGCATACGGCAAGGATATGTGCCGCAAAAAGACCTGCGGGGCCGCTTCCTACAACAACGGGGCGTTTTGAAAGATTTGAAACGGGAGGGTACTCATATTCAAATTTTTCCCACTGCTCGACACCTTTTATTTCAAGAAACCGCTTTTCACCGCGAAGACGGACTCCCACGCTTACACAGCGGTGGATTTCACCTCTTTTATGTGCATCGACTGAATCCTTTATAATTTCAAATGACAAAATGTCATAATCGCCTATCTTAAGCTTCTTTTTAATGGCGGATTTGACATCTTCCCCGGTATATTTAATTGGAAGTAAAAGATTTGTTATTTTAATCATTTTGAAACTGCCTTTCCCGCTATATAAGCAGTTGCCCATGCCCAATGTAAATTGTATCCTCCGCAGTCTCCCACACAGTCAAGTGCTTCTCCGATACAATAAAGACCGCGGTGTTTTTTCGATTCCAGGGTTTTGGGGTTGAATTCAGTTAAAACTGCACCGCCGCTTGTCGCCTGGGATTGTTCTTTTCCGATTACATAATCTACGGTAAAGGAAAGCTCCTTAAGCTCTTTTGCAAGGAGGAGTATTTCCTTTTTACCAAGCTTTGAAGCAGGAAGCGAAGCAGAAATACCGCATCTTCCTAAAACGTACTGCCCCAAAGCCTTGTGCAAAAATCCCGTCAGAAAATCCTCGGCTTTAAGATGAGAAAGATTATTTGTTCTTTCAATCAAAAATTCCGAAAGCTCCTCTTTTAAAAAATCGGGCATCAAATCAACCTTGATTGAGCTTTCTTTGGTGCAAAGCCTTGAAAGCTGCATTATTGCAATTCCCGAAAGTCCGTAGTCGGTTAACTGAAGCTCGCCGTGTTCCTGCTTTACGGCAGTATTTCCGTCATAAAGTGTAACGGTGCAATGTACACGTATTCCCTTGAGTGACTTTACATTTTCCTTAACTTTAACAGGGGAAAGAGCATAGCAGGTGGGGGAAACAGAGTGCCCCAAAGTCCTTAAAAGCTTAAAGGAATTTCCATCAGTTCCAAAGGAGGGGGAAGACATTCCGCCACAGGAAATAATAACGCTATTAAACTGCTCTCCCTTAATGTTAAAAAAGTCATCTTTTTTTGAAATGGTATCAATAAAAGCATTTGTGCGTATTTTTATGCCAAGCCTTTCACATTCAAACCTGAGGGCGTCGCTAACCGCATTTGCTCTGCGTGAATAAGGATATATTCTGCCGCTTTCAGAGCATAAAAGTATTCCGAGGCTTGCAAAAAACTGCCTTTCTTCGTTTTCGGGGAAGGCAGAAAGAATTTGCTCTACGGCATCGGGGGTATGGGAAAAATAGTTTTGAGAAGATATGCTTTCATTTGACAGATTGCATCTTCCGTTTCCCGTAGCCAAAAGCTTTTTTAAAATTCTGTCACCGCGTTCAAACACGGTGACAGAATTTTTTGCATTATTTCGTTTTGCGTAAATTGCAGCGGCAATACCGCTTGCACCGCCGCCGATTACTGCAATTTTCAAAGTATATCAGCCTCGCTTTTTTTGTCCCTTGTCATAAGCTCTGCCACAGCCTTGCGCGGGTCGGCATTTTCAAAAAGTACTTTGTATGCCGCACTTATAATGGGCATTTCGATGTCGTGCTTTTTAGCAAGCTTGTAGGCAGCCTCCGTAGCGCATACGCCCTCAACAGTCATATGAACCTCATTGAGTGCTTCCGAAAGTGTCTTGCCCTGACCGATAAGGATACCTGCACGGCGGTTACGGCTGTGCATGGAGGTGCATGTTACAATAAGGTCACCTATACCTGCCAGCCCTGCAAAGGTTTCCTTTTTTGCACCCAAAGCTACACCCAGACGTGTTATTTCGTGAATACCGCGTGTCATAAGTGCGGCTTTCGTGTTGTCTCCGTAGCCGAGCCCGTCCGTAATACCTGCACAAAGGGCAATAATATTCTTCAGTGCACCGCCAAATTCCACACCTGCAACATCATCGTTTGTGTAAACGCGGAAGGTGGGGGACATGAATACATCCTGAAGCTTTTGTGCCATCTCCTTATCCTTGCAGGCAATAACATTTGTTGTAGGAATACCGCGAGCAACTTCTTCTGCGTGAGAAGGACCGCTGAGGACAGCAATCATAGAGGAGGGCATCTCATGTTCAAAGGTTTCACTTAGGCGGCAAAGCCTTTCCTCGTCAATACCCTTTGAAATGTTTACAAGGGTTTTTCCGTCGGCTACCTTTCCTAATGAACGTGCCGTAGCAGGGACAGCCTTTGAAGGAACGGCTGAAACGATAATTTCACCAAAAGATGCCGCTTCCTCAATATCGCTTGTAAATGTAATGTTATAATCCCCAAAGCTTACGCCCGGGAGGAATTCTTTGTTTTCACGATCCTTAAGAAGTCTTTCGCTTTCTTCTTTTTTGTAAGACCACAGGCAAACATCGTGTCCGTTTGAACACAGGAGAAGTGCAATTGCCGTTCCCCAGCCGCCGCTTCCTATAACTGAAATTTTCATATGATTAGTCCTTTCTTTTCTGACCGAGTTTGCTTTCTGTACCTTTTATCAGTCTTTTTATGTTTGAGCGATGCCTATATATACATAAAGAGCCTATAATTAAGCAGAAAATCGAAAATACGTCTACCTTAAATAATATAAATGCCCCAGCCATTGCCGCTAACGCCGCGAGAATGGATGAAAGAGAAACATATTTTGTAGTAAGTACAACAATTATAAACGTTGCCATGGCGATAAGTGCGGTAGGGTAGTGCAAAACGAGAAGCACCGCAAGGCTTGTCGCAACGCCTTTACCGCCCTTAAATCCGTAATAAAACGGAAAATTATGCCCGAGTACCGCACCGAGAGCGGAAGCACAGTCATAAAGCATATCATCAAAGAATATGCGTGTAATCATCACGGCAATAACGCCCTTTAAAATGTCAAGCAGAAATACAATTGCCGCCGCACCCTTTCCATAGGTACGCAGTACATTGGTAGCCCCTGCATTTCCGCTTCCGTGGTTTCGGATATCATCACCCTTTAATTTTGAATATATGATTGCAAAATTCAGCGACCCGAAAAGATAACCGAATATTAAGCATAGTATAATTTTAAGTGCCAAAGTTAATCAAATCCTTTCGAACTTAATTTGTTTCTTTGCTTCTCTCGCGAACTATAAATTTCAGCGGAGTAGCCTTTAGATTGAACGCATCACGGATGCAGTTTTCAATATAGCGGATATAGCTGAAATGTGCCAGCTCGTGGTCGTTTACAAAGATAACAAACGTGGGTGGCTTTACACTTACCTGCGTCATATAATAAAGCTTTAAACGCTTCCCTTTATCACTGGGGGGCTGAACACGCATTGTAGCTTCTGCAAGGCAGTCGTTAAGTACACCTGTCTGAAGACGCATGGAGTTCTGATTTGTCACATATGTCACCATTTCAAAAATGTTGTTAAGCCTCTGTCCCGTCTGTGCCGAAATAAAGAGAATGGGAGCATAGGTCATAAAGCTTAATTTTTCATGGATTTCCTTTGTAAACTCATTTACACTGCTGTTATCCTTTTCCACCAAATCCCATTTATTTACGCAGATAATAGAAGCCTTACCCTCGTCATGGGCATAGCCTGCAATTTTGGCGTCCTGCTCGGAAATGCCCTCTGTCGCATCAATCATGATAAGGCATACATCACAACGTTCAACGGCACTGTAGGAACGGATAACACTGTAGCGTTCAAGGCTGTCTGTAACCTTTGCCTTACGGCGGATTCCTGCCGTGTCAATAAGTGTGTATTTTTCCCCATTATGCTCATAGAGCGTGTCAATACTGTCACGGGTTGTTCCTGCAATGTTAGACACAATCACACGGTTTTCACCAAGGAGCTTATTTACAAGCGAGCTTTTACCTGCGTTGGGCTTACCCACAATTGCAATCTTGATAGTATCGTCCTCTTCCTCTTCTTCTGCGGTGGGGAAGTGCTTCATACATTCGTCAAGAACATCACCAACGCCCATTTTGTGAAGTGAAGAAATTGCAATGGGGTCACCAAGTCCCAGATTGTAAAATTCATAGAAATCAAGCGGAGGCTCACCGGGGGTATCGACCTTGTTTACAACAAGCACAATCGGCTTTCCCGATTTTTGCAGCATTGTGCAAACCTCCTGATCTGCAGCTGTCATTCCGTCGCGGATATCCGTCATAAAAATTATAACGTGTGCCATATCAATTGCAAGCTCCGCCTGCATTCGCATCTGCTCTAAGATAATATCCTTGGAATATGGCTCAATACCGCCTGTGTCAATCATTGTAAAGGCCTTTCCGCACCATTCGCCGTCTGCAAATATGCGGTCACGGGTAACACCGGGCGTATCCTCAACAATAGATATGCGTTTACCTGCTATTTTATTAAACAATGTGGATTTTCCCACATTCGGTCTGCCAACTATGGCAATAATGGGCTTTGACATTTCTTTATGCCCCTTTCTTTTTACAGTATAGAAAATTGAGTGTTTTTATCACGTGAAGCGGCATGCTTCAAAAAGTTTTATTCAAGTCTACTTCCACAAGTGTATTTCCGTCAAACAGTGTGTAAAGCATTATTCCGTCATGAATAAACAGGTCAAACATATGGTCGCTTGAACGGAAAAAGTACGCAGGGTTATTAAATACACAAGTGCGGATATCACTTTTACCGTCTGTATCACCATAGGAGCTTGTTACAAGCATCCCGTCAAGTATTTGTGACGTTGTTGAAAGAGGTGTTTCGAAAATATGCGCTCCGGCATTGCTTCCGATGCCGTAATTGAGATACATTTCGACAACCGTTTTTTCATTGTCCTTTGTGTGAAGGTAGAGTGCACCCTGATAGCATACACCGCGCTCGAGAGGGAGTGAACTTTCGTTAATCACGATTGTTTTACCGCTTGCACCTGAGTAGCGGTACATCTTGCCGTCCTGCGAATACACTATCATTTCGCTGTTTGATTTTGTGTCGTTGTCCCAGCCTGTGAAAGCAAGGAAACTTAATACATTTTCAATCATCGGAGTGAGTGTTTCTGTGTCAAGATTGTAGCAGTATAAAGAACTGTTTTTTTTGTCAGTCGTATTATATCCCGTCAGATAAATGTTATTTCCGATTATTTGAATATCGTTATACTCGTGACCTTCTCTGCCTTGCCAACTGTCAAAAGAAGGATGCTTCTTTTCAGCGAAAACCGTGTTTTCAGCAAGGATTTCTGAATATTCCTCACCGCCGTCTTTATAATAAATAACTCTTGAAGCACCGGGACCGCCGCCACGGAAAACCTTTACCGTGTAGCCGTCAAGGTCATAAACCTTTTCGGTGCCACCAACAAATCCGTGAGAATAGTCACCTTCAAGCGAGTTTTCTATAGTACCGTCAGGATTTATTTTGTAGCGGTAATTCGTACCCATTGTAGCTCCCGTACGGAAAGAGCAATACATACCGCTGTCCTGCATGGAAAATGTCACAGTATTGTTTCCGCCTAAGGTATATCCGTTAGGTGCGGTAGTATGGATAAGCTCATTTGCCAAAGGATTGTCTACAGGTGTGCGATAAAGTTTTCTGTCATTTCCCGTGTAGTAGTAATACGTGCCGTCTGTTGCCGCATTAGGTTTAATCTGAGTTCTTAAATCGGGAAGAAGAAGCTCCTTGCAGATATAATTATCGGCATTTATTATAAGCTCGTTTTTGTCATTATAATTGTATTCCCAACCGAATTCATCAACGGCAAAACGCCATGTCAGCGGAAAATATGTCACATCACGGAATGTAATAAGCGGATATTCCTCTTTTTTGTTATTAATTTCTTTACCGTTTACAAGAATATTGAAATTACAAATGGAAATTTCATTTAATCTGCCATTTTCCCACTCCCATATATAGTTGCGGTATGCACCTGAAATATTCTCTTTCGTAATTTCAAGAGTGTTTGTATTGCTGTCCCATTTAGTTGAAATACCTAAAAAACGGCAATCGTAATACGTCATCGGGAAGTATACTATATCCTTGTATTGAAGCAGAGGATATTGTCTGCAAGAGTTAACCACCCAATGCCCGTTAAGCATAACGTTGCACGCGGGGAGAGCTGCAACCTCTTTTGCATAGGCATTTGATGCTATAGAAAGAATAAAAATTGAAAATAAAACTGCAAGCTTTTTCATATTTATGCCCCCTTACTTAATGATGCCGATAAGCTCGTCCGTATTGTCTGCTTTTTCTAAAAATTCAAGAGAAACTATATCAAAGCCGTTATTTTCAATATGCGACAATGTTTCATCTATCATAGAAACAATGCTTGTTTCGTCGTTTGTGTCCTCATTTACATCAAAAAGCATAACGCCACCTGCTTTTTTTGCAGCGAGAATTGTTTTCTTGCAAAGTGTGGGAAGTCCGTTGTAGTGCGATGCCTTACCGTCAACTTCTGCAAAATCGGTATAGGCAAAGGCTTTATCCTTTTCTACAAGGTGTCTGTACTGCATAAATGTCGGTCTGGCGTAAAGCGGCATACCTAAAACAATTTTATCTGCACTGACTCCTCTATGAAGCCAGTAATCTATAGACGTATTTGCAAACCAGAACGGACTGTGCTGCTCGTTATTCATATCGTAGCTCATCACGCTTATAAATTCAAATGCATCAAGGCACGCATCGCATACATACTTTGAAACCTCAGGCCCCTCGGTCTGTGACCAAGCCCCGTTTAATGCCGCAGTAAGGTGCTTATCAAGCTTTTCTAATTCTGCTGAAAGCTCAAGAATAAGTGCCTCATAATTTTTTGCAGATCCACTGTTTGGGTATTCCCAGTCAAGCTCCACTCCGTCAAAGTTGTAATCCTCTACTACGCTTATTATGCTTTCGACAAGCTTTTTGCGTGTTTCGGGCGTTTTTGCCGCTTCTTCAAAGGTACTCTGCAGCGGTACATCGTTATATGACCAACCGCCCACTGCAATATAAACCTTGCAGTTATCGTTATGTGCCTTTTCTATAAGCTGACGTGCATTTTCTTCTTCTGCGAGGGGGAGAACACTTCCGTCCTTCTGCGGAATCAAAAACGCATACATAATATGTGTCAGCTTGTCCGTCTGCAATTTTTCAAGCGGCTCATCAAATAAATCGTATGAATAATAACCAACAGTGCGGAAATTATCAAGGTTTTCCTTTTTATCGTTTTCCTGCGCAGAATTTATTACAAGACCATTTTCGCTGTCAAATGTATAGTTCCAGCCAAATTCATTTATTATGAAATCCCACGTAAGGGGGAAATATGTCACGTTTCTGAAATTTAAAAGGGGATATTCCTCACTGTCATTTTCAATTTTTTTGCCGTTTACAAATATATCGTACTTTGGAAGAACGGCATACAAGCTGTGCTCGTTTGTGTTATCAGCCTTTTCATATTCGATAGGCTCGGCAGTGGCGTTTGCCTTTTCTACCCGAAGTCCCGTTTCGTCATTCCAGTCTGTGGTAACACCAAGCATTCTGCAATAGTGCCACGTCATAGGAAAGTACGTTATATCATTATACGAAATCACAGGATAGAGTGAATTTTTGAAGTCTATGTTTGTTCCGTTAATTACAAAGGGATAGTCAGGCACCAAAACCTTTTTCCTGCCAGTATTATCCCAAGGGCCGCCGATGATTGTGGGATTACTTTTTATCTGTCCGCTGATATAGTCGGAAATCTGCTCATCAGTCCAGCCGTAAGCCTGCACCACTTGAATGCTGCTTTCTATTCGTGAACTATAGGGGAAGGGGTAACCCTCGGGAAGAACTTCCGCCCCCTCAAATATTGAAAAATCCACATTATGCTTGCGCATAAACTCTACTGCTTTGTCGCTTAATTGGTACATCTCTATGATTTTTTCTTCATAGGATGTATCTGCAAATGCACTAATGCTTAAAAGCATAAGCATACACATAAATGCCGCAAAAATTCTTGTTGTCTTTTTCATAAAGAGTACCTCCTTGTTTAGCTATTATTTAACTAATTTGATTTTTGAATTTATAAAAACACCTTTCGGGTCTTTAAGAACTACCGTCTTTCCGTCTGCAACATACTCCACCGTGTCGGGAATAATCAGAGAAATTTCATATTCCCCCTCCGGTACGTAGTTTCCGTTTGCATCTCTGAAGTCCCATTTTGGTAAGCTAAAATGCAGCTTTGTTATTGTGCTTGTGGGTACAGGGACAATGAGGCTTCCCCCCGGAAACTGCGGAACATCATAGGTTAATATAATTTCATTCCTGCCTCCGTCAATACGCTTAATAATATATTGCATAGGAATAGATTTAAGCTCTATATCACAATCTTCGATGTTTATTATGGTTACACTATCTGACACATAATCTGTTCCTGACATACTTATAGAGGTAATTCCCAATTCATCATCCTCTGTTACAGTTCTCCGCCAAGAGGGAAGAGTGTTCCCTTTATTTATGCAGCCTGTTCTTGTATCAAGCATCATTGTGGTTGCTGCATGAAGAAATGTCCAGAAATCCCGTGTTACAGGAGCGGTAAACTTATTTATTTTATAAGTCTTAAAAAATCGAACATCACCTTGCTTTATGGGGTGAGCAAGCTCCTTTTCTATAATAAATTCCCCCATATTTAAGCCCAACAAAGCTTTTCCTGCCATTTCGTGGTTATAGCGAATTAGACCAATCCAGTCTGTCGCATCATAGCCATCGCTGTCAATGTATTTTTTTCTTTCTAAAATGTAGCAGGTTGTGCTGCCGTCCTCACTGATATATATATCTTTTTCTGCTCTTATCTCTGTATTCTTTTCGGAAGTATCGATATGTACTCCGTTTGCTTTATCAAAAGTATATTGCCAGCCGAAATTTTCAACAATATTTTCCCAGGTAAGAGGAATATATACTATATCATTGTATCTTAGAAGAGGATATTTTTCTGTTCCTTTGATGAAATCCAGATATTTTCCATTGCAAATGGCAACAGTACAATCGTCAACGGTTGCTTGTACAGCATGGCTTTCTGTTTTGTACTCGCTTGTGTTATCACCTGTAATACTTTGACTATTTTCTTTTTCTGTAAGCAAAAGCACATTCTGCTCATAACCATTTACCCATTCAATAGCTTTTCCTGTACATTCACCGATGCCATATGTCATTGGTATATAAACAACATTATTATAAAACAAGGCAGGATAAGCACTGTTTTCAGTATAGCTGCTTTCATTTATCTGTACCCTAAAAGGCGATGTATAGGCAACTACATCTTTTTCGGAAGCCGCAGCAGTAACAGAAAAACCAAAAAGTAACAGTCTTATGATAAACAATACTCGCTTCATATCCATAGCCTCCCTTACTTTTTTAGTTTGTCTTAAATACCATACAGCCTCTGTCAGAATTTTCAATTTTTTCTGCACCGATAAAGCTGTATTTGATGCCGAGAGCCTCCATTCCCGTCTGCCAAAGAACGGGCATATATACTACATTTTTGTAATGAATCAGCGGATATGCTGTGTCTCCGTATTCATAGGTAGTACCGTTGATTGTAAGCTTTCCCTTATAAATGTCTGCTTTTTCATACACTCTCTCCGTCATACCATTGTCACCGACAATATCCTCCGATATTTCTCCGCCGCCTGAAAGAACAACACCCGTTTCCTCTGTCCAGTCGCAGTTAATGCCGAGCATTCTGCAACCGTAATAGGTGAGGGGAATGTAGCTGTAGCCAAGATAATTTATAAAGGGATATTCTATGTCGGAATTTTTGTATCTTCTTCCGTTTAATTCTACAAGATTTTCGCTCAGAAGAACCTCTATGGGATAGTGCCACCATGAATCGTAAGGCTTGCCTGTGGCATAGCCGAATTTGAAAGGCTCTACAATATTACCGTTCTTATCAATTTTTCCGGATTTTGTCATTGTGTTATAGTTATAAACAGGCTCGTTTATTCCAACCTCTGCAATGCCGTTTTTGAATGGGGAGGCACTGTCGTAAATAAAGTCTATAACCTCGTTTCCGTCACGGTCTATATAGCCCCACACGATATATTTTTCGGGATGGCTTTTTCCAACCTGAACAAGTCCTTCGGAAAAATAAAGCTGTGACGGGTATCGGTTGTTCTTATATTTTGGCTCAATAACAATATTCCAGTTTTCATCGAAAAAGCCTATATTAGATTCATTTGTGGTAAAAGCTGCTCTGCCCTCGGACGGGGGAAGAATTTCCTGATATTTTTGCTCAACGATAACGTTGCCGTCTTTATCAATTACACCGTAGTCTGTATAGCTGTATACAGGACCTGTACCATAGTCACGAGGCGGTGCAACACGGACTCTACGTGTGACTATCTTATATTCGCCCAAATCGTGAAGCACATAGCATAAGTCATTTTCCTCTGCGAAGGCAAGGGTTTGAAAAATCAAAACAAAGCTTAAAACCAAACCTAAAATTTTCTTCATAAACCGCACCTCCTTGATTACATTTTTAACTTAACCTCGCAAAATTCTCCTGTTTCTATATTTCTGTAAATAAGGGTGTTTTCAAGTAAAGTTAATGAGGTCACTTTGTCTGCACTTACAAATAACGGTGCTTTTATATTTCTTTCACTGCTTGCATCAAAAACATAAAGCCGTGCCGCCGGATTTTCGGAATTATCCTTTGCTATCAAGTAGTTTCCGCTGTAGCTGAAGCTTGTATTGGGTGAAAAATCCATCAAGGCAAATCTTCCCTGATACGGCGGAGGAACATCGCCCCAGGGATTTGCGTATAATTCCGCATACGTGCCATATTCATCCTTTGTTATAACAAGCATTCCCCAATACGGATTTTCGCCCGTTAAGGCATCGTCAACGCAGGAAAGCTGTATCACTTCATGAAGCGGTGCTGAATTTTCTTTAAGCTCAAAATATTCTTTTGTATCAGCCTTGTACTGAGTAAGGCTTCCGTTACGTGTGTATATGACAATCTGCCCGTTAGTAACACTGTCATAAGCCTCGAAATTGTCAACATTTGAAGCAATTTCCGATGCTTCACCGCTTTTAGCGTTTATACAAATAAGTGTTTTTATTTCTTCCTCGCCCTTATAGCCGATTACATAAATATTATCTCCCACAATCTGCGGAGGGATTACCTCGTCCGATGAATGGCGTCCCGGTGTGCCAAAGGAAATACCGGGGATTTTAACCTCGGTTTTAGCTTCGCTGATATAGTAGCAAAATTCCCAAGTTCCGGTAAAGAAGGATAATTCAGCCGTTACACCATCGCCATAGGCACGATAGTAGGTTACTATCCCCACTTTCGGACTTTCAAGCTTGGTAAGGGTTTTATCCTTGTTAATAATGTATCGGTGACTTGTGCCCATAGTGGCACCGCCCGAATAGTAGGAAAGGTATACCTTTCCGTCTGAAAAGCTAAGCCCTGCCGGCTGTCCGCTTCCAATATGGTGAATAACCTCCTGATTATCAAGGTCATTGACAGGTGTTCTGTATATATTGCCGTTAGATGAATTATGATGGTAATAATACTCTCCGTCACAAGTAAAGCCATCATAATAGGAGTTCATTTCCAATGCGGATAAATCAAGCATTTTAACTTTGTGGTTAGCTGAATTTATATTAAGTCCGTTTTCACCATCAAAAGAATATTCCCATAAAAATTCATCCGCCGCAAAACGCCACGTCAAGGGAAAATATGTCACATCACGGAAGGTTAAGAGGGGATAAGGCTCACTTTTGTTGTCAATCGCCTTTCCGTTTACAATAATATTAAAGTTACAGATATTAACATTGTTATTTTTAACATTCTTATTCTCGCTTTTGTAAGCGGTAAGAACAGAATTTATATTCTTTTTTGATATAGTAAGTGTATTTGTTTTTTCGTCCCACTCGGTTACAAGTCCTAAGTGTCTGCTGTCAAAATAAGTCATAGGAAAGTACGTGATGTCCTTGTACACAAGCAGGGGATATTCCCTGTATGTGCTGTCTACCTTGTTGCCGTTAAAATGCACGTCAAAGGCAGGCAAAACTGCGGTTTCTTTTGCATAAACATTTGATGCAAGTGAGAGAATGATGATTGAAAATAAAACTGCAACTTTTTTCATAGAGAGAACCTGCCTTTCTACCCCAATATTGCCTCTAAAAGCTCATACCCGTCATCACCCACGGCAATGATTTTTGTATTAAGCTCTCTTTCGATATCCTGTGTGGTAACATCGTCTAATAAGACATTTTCACCGTCACGGAGCATATTTTTTGTGATAATAAGATTATCGCCCAAATCTTTTCCTTTAAGCTGCTTTATAATGTCGCAGCCGCACAAAAGTCCCGAAACTGTAATTTGCTCACCAAAAAAGTTATTGATGATTTTTTCTACATTTATTTTAATGTGGGGATATTTTTTTGTTATTTCTTCTGCAAAATCGCACATTGTGCTATGTACCGCCGCCCCCGTTACGAGGGTTACAGTGCGACAATTTTCCGTAGCAGGGGAGGATTTTATTGCATCGGTAAGCTCCTCCCGAAGTGACGCAATCATACCCACTCCGTTTTCAATCTGCGGAAAACCGCAGTACGCATTGCTTTCGGGAATTTCATACCCCGCTTTAAGATAAATTTCATCTGATGCGTATACAAAGCCTGTGCCTGTTTCTTCTTTTGCTTTTTTCTGCCACTTTTCAATTTCGGCTATAAGCTCCCTTGCTTTATCGCCGTCTACTGCCGTCATGGGGCAAAGCCCTTCGCGGTGCTTTGTTAAACCGATAGGAACAACGGAAACGCTTTTTACACATTCACGCATTTCATAGAGCTTTTCTATCGTATAGGAAAGCTCTTTTCCATCATTATAGGTGGGGCATAAAACTATCTGGCAGTTCATTATTATGCCGTTATCCGAGAGCCTTTTCATAATTTCGGGAAGCCGTGCCGCTTTTGGGTTTTTCAGCATCTTCACCCTAAGGTCGGGATTCATTGTATGCACGGAAATATTTATGGGACTTATACGAAGCCTTATTATTCTGTCAATTTCATCATCATCAAGATTTGTAAAGGTCACATAATTTCCCTGAAAAAATGAAAGCCGTGTATCATCATCCTTGAAATAAAGGCTTTCCCTCATACCTTTAGGAAGCTGGTCTATAAAGCAGAATACACACTTATTCGTGCAGTGAAGCGGCTTGTCCATAAGGGAGTTTTCAAATTCCACTCCAAGCGGCTCATAGGCGTCCTTTTCAAATTCTACCTCAACTTCTTCGCCCTGCTTCGTCAAAACTGTCAGAGTAATTTCTTCATCATTTATGAGGAAGCGGTAGTCAAGCACGTCCTTAATCTCAACGCCGTTTATTTTTTCAATTGTATCGCCTGCCTCAAGACCGAGTTCTTCGGCAATTGAATCCGGCTCAACGTATTTAATTATTGCAGACATACCGCACCTCCTTTTTTGTTAAAATAGTTTTTCAATTATTCTTCAGTTGCGTGTCTGTCTACTCCGTTCACAATCGCTAAGCCTAACTCGTCAAGCTGTTTCTGGTCAACCACGTCGGGTGACTGAATCATAAGCTCACCGCTGTCCTTAACCTTGGGGAATGCAATTGTGTCACGGATTGAGTCACAGCCAGCCATAAGCATAACAATTCTGTCAAGTCCGTAAGCAAGTCCGCCATGAGGGGGTGTACCGTAGCGGAACGCATTGAGAAGATAACCGAATCTCTCCTGTGCCTGCTCAGCAGTAAAGCCGAGACATTCAAACATTTTCTGCTGCATAGCATGGTCGTAAATACGGATGCTTCCGCCGCCAAGCTCGTAACCGTTAAGAACAATATCATATGCCTTAGCACGAACCTTACCGGGGTCAGTGTCAAGAAGTGCAATATCCTCGTCCTTGGGAGAGGTAAAGGGATGGTGCATTGCAACGTAGCGGTTTTCCTCCTCATCATACTCAAGAAGCGGGAAATCAGTTACCCAAAGGAGATTGAACATTCCCTCGGGGATAAGGTCAAATCTTTTTGCGATTTCGCAGCGGAGTGCACCAAGTGATGCATAAACAACGCTTGCCTTAAGGTCTGCCACAAAAAGGATTACATCTCCCGCCTTTGCATCTGCTTTGTCAGCAATTGCTTTAAGCTCTTCGGGAGAGAAGAATTTTGCAATGCTGCCGCGGATTTCATTTTCGTCAACGATAAGCCAAGCCATACCCTTAGCCTTGTATGTTTTTACAAATTCAACAAGGTTATCAAGTGTCTTTCTTGTAAGCTTATCGGAAAGTCCCTTTGCATTGATTGCACGGACTGTTCCACCATTTTTAACCGTGTCTGCAAAGGCACTGAAACCGCAACCGTCGAAAAGCTCACTCATATCGCAAAGCTCAAGACCGAATCTTGTGTCTGGCTTATCGCTGCCGAAGCGGTCCATTGCCTCCTGCCATGTAAGACGGGGGAGGGGAAGCGTTACATCATAATCAAGCACTTCCTTAAATACTCTCTTAAGGAAGCCCTCGTTCATATTCATTACATCATCCTCGTCAACGAAGCTCATTTCAAGGTCAATCTGTGTGAATTCGGGCTGACGGTCAGCACGTAAATCCTCGTCACGGAAGCATTTTGCAATCTGAATATATCTGTCCATACCGCCAAGCATCAAAAGCTGCTTGTACTGCTGAGGTGACTGGGGAAGTGCAAAGAAATTACCGGGGTATACACGGCTGGGAACAAGATAGTCACGTGCTCCCTCAGGTGTGCTCTTTGTAAGAATAGGGGTTTCGATTTCAAGGAAACCATTTTCATCAAAGTATCTTCTCGCAACCTGTGTAACGCGGTGGCGAAGCTTAAGCGTATTAACAAGTGTGGGTCTGCGAAGGTCAAGGTAACGGTATTTAAGACGAAGGTCTTCGCCTGCCTTAACATCATCAGTGATAACAAAGGGGGTAACATCGCAGGTGTTTAAAATACGAAGCTCGCTTGCTTCAATCTCAACCTTGCCTGTGGGGATATTGTCGTTAATGTTGCTTCTCATTCTTACAGTACCTGTTACTGCAATTACATATTCCATGTGAAGCTCGGAGGCTTTTTTCTGAAGCTCCTCATTACCCGGCTCGAAAACTATCTGGGAAATACCGCTCCTGTCACGGATATCAACAAAAACAAGACCGCCCATATCTCTTGCCTTGGCAACCCAACCCATAAGAGTTACAGTTTCGCCAATGTGTGCTTCCCTCAACTCACCGCACATATATGTTCTTTTTAATCCTTTGATTGTATCCATCTTTATTTCTCCTTTACTATACTTAAAATATCGTCAAGGTTTTCAAGGCTAACCTCTGTCTGCTCTTTTTCTTTCATGTTCTTAAGCATTGCGGTTTTCTTTTCAGCCTCATCGGTTCCGATTACCATACTGAAACGTGCACCGCATTTATCGGCATATTTCATCTGTGCCTTAAGGCTTCTACTGCACAAATCTCTTTCGCACTTAATTCCTTCCTTGCGAAGCTTATCGGTAAGAGCAGTTACAAAAAGCTTTGTTTCATCACCGATATTTGCAACGAAGATGTCGGGTACATTCTCAAGCACAGGAAGTGCGTCAGCCTCCTCAAGAGCAAGGATAAGCCTTTCAATACCCATTGCAAAGCCTATACCGGGGGTGGAAGCACCGCCAAGCTGTTCTATAAGCCCGTCATATCTTCCTCCGCCGCAAACCGTTCCGGCAGTACCCGAAAGCGCTGTTTTAAACTCAAATACAGTCTTTGTATAGTAATCAAGTCCGCGTACGATTGTACCGTCTACATTGTAGCTTATTCCCATTGCTTCAAGGTGCTTTTTCACTTCTTCAAAATGGTTGTAACATTCCTCGCATATATAGTCAAGAAGCACAGGAGCTTTATCGGCAATTTCTCCGCAAACAGGGCTTTTGCAGTCCAGTATACGGAGGGGATTCTTGTCAAATCTGTCACGGCAGGTCTGGCAAAGTGTACCATCCTCAATATAAGGACGGAAATAATCCTTTAAAGCCTCGTTATATTTTTTGCGGCAAGTGGGGCAACCGATAGAGTTAATGTTAAGGCTAAGCTTTTTAATACCAAGCTCGGTTAAAATAGTCTTTGCAAGTGAGATTACCTCGGCGTCTACACAAGGCTCGCTTGTACCATAGCACTCTGCTCCGAACTGGTGAAACTCTCTGAGTCTGCCTGCCTGTGGCTTCTCATAGCGGTAGCAGGTAATATTATAGCAAAGCTTGGCAGGGAGGGGCTGTGCATATATATTATGCTCAAGAAACGCTCTTGCAACAGAAGCCGTCCCCTCGGGACGAAGCGTGATACTTCTTCCGCCTTTATCATTGAAGGTGTACATTTCCTTTTGCACAACGTCGGTTGTGTCGCCAACTCCGCGTTCAAAAAGCTCCGTATGCTCAAACACGGGAGTGCGGATTTCACTGTAGCCGAAACGCGAGCTTATATCGGCTATTTTATTTTCAATATATTTCCATTTTAAAATATCGGGTGACAGAATATCTGCCGTACCTCTTGGTGCAGTAATTGCCACGAAAATCAGTCCTTTCTGAATAGATAAACACAATATCTCCAATTTTACATATAATATCATCTTATTCTACTATTTTATAGGTAGTTATGTCAAGACTTTAATGGAAAAAATTAGCCATATTTGCCGTGTTAAAGCATTTTTTCAGAAAAAACAAAAAGGCCATGACATATGTCATAGCCTTTGGAGTTTCAGTGAATATTATTCTTCTTCATCGTCCGAATCGTCGTATTCTTCGTCATCATCATCTTCATAGTCTTCCTCGGAATCGTCATCTTCTTCATAATACTCGTCGTATTCATCTTCGTCGTCTTCGTACTCATCATCTTCGTCAGATTCATTCTTTTTAAGGAATATGGATACTGCAAAGAGTATACATACGATAATCACGATTACGAGTGCCCCGATAATAAGCTTTCCTAAAATGCCGCTGCCTGAGGATTCTTTTGCTTTGGGTGCATTTTCATTTTTGCCTTCAGTTGCATCATCGTCATTGAGAGCAGGTTCCTGTACGCTTTGAGCAAGTGCTTTCTGCTCTTTCTTCGCCTCGGCAAGCTCGTGATAAATCTTTGTAAGCTCATCTTTTCTTGCCTTGATTTCTGCTTCGTATGTATCTACTGCTTCCTGATAATTGTCAAGATTCTTGGTCATTTCAGTGATTCTGGGGTCAAGTCCTGATGAGGATGATTTACCGCATACAATACCCACAATTAAGCTGAGTATACAAAAAACCACCGCAGCGGAGGCTGTGATTTTTTTCTTCTTTTTCTTAGGTGTATTAGCACTTCTGTAATTGTTAAGTTCCATATATATCCCCCCGAATTATTATTCATGAAATAAGTATACCACAAAAAACGACACGATACAAGAAAAAAAACAAAAATTTTCGGATTTTATCATTTTGGGGGAATCGTTTTTTTAACGCTCTTCCGTTTGAAACTAAGGCATCTGCTTCGCTGCCGCTTGCATCTTGCCTTGTTTCTGCACAACCCTGCGCCTTCGTTTGCTCTGCCACCGGCAGCACTCAGGCTCGGTTCCTCTCAGGGTTCGAATCCTGCTCTTGCAAAAAAAACCACCAACGGCTAAAGCCATTGATGGTTTTTTGGTTGCCGAACTAGGATTCGAACCCAGACAAACAGAGTCAGAGTCTGCTGTGCTACCCTTACACAATTCGGCAATATTAAGTTGTCCCTCAAAGAGTACTTGCATATTATACAACTTAATTTTTCCTTTGTCAATTATTTTTTTCATTTTTTTGAAAAAAATTCAGTTTTTTTGAGTTTTGTCTAAAAAACCTCTGATGCCCTCATTTACATCCTGCCATGTTTGCTCAAAATCCCCCGTATACCATGGGTCTGCAACGTCACGGGGGGAATCGGTAAAATCCATTAATAAAGAAACTTTCCCATCGGGGTCCCCGCCTGTGATGCGTGTCATATTACGAAGATTGCTTCTGTCCATAGCAATAATAAAATCATAGTGAGAATAATCTTCTTTTGCCATTTGCCGTGCAGTTTTTCCATTGCAGGAAATGCCGTGCTCGGCGAGCTTCCTCTTTGCAGGGGGATATACCTCGTTTCCTATTTCTTCGGTACTTACAGCGGCAGATGCGATTTCAAATTTATCGGAAATACCGAGCTTTTTCACCATATCTTTCATTGCAAATTCAGCCATAGGGCTTCTGCATATATTGCCATGGCAAACGAATAATACTTTTATCACAATAAGTCATTCCTTTCAAAAGTGAGTATAACACAGTTTCGAATTTTTTACAAGCGGTATTTTAATTGACAAAGCGTACCTATTTTGATATACTAGGTGTACGTAAAAGGAAAGGAAATGAAAAAATGAAAAAGTATGTAAATATTATTGCAATTATGATAGTTATTTGCATGGCGTTTGCCCTGCCTGTATCGGCAGAGACTGTCATCATGAGAGGTTACACGGATTCTTCCGCAAATGGAGTATCTATATTAATTACCAAAACTTCTGAAATTACCTCGGATAACATTGTGTGGGTTGACCAGCAGAGCGTAAATGCAGACGGAAGCTTTGTAATTTCAGTACCGCTGTTTACCCAGGAGGGGTATACAGTTCATTCCAATGCACTGGAATTTACCGACGAAATTTCCGACAGTTTAACTATGTACGTCTCCGAAGCAGGCACAGGACACGGCTTTGATGCACAAAATCCTTCAAACCTTCAAAAGGTATATGCTATGCTTGGTTCATTGGAATCTGTTACCATAATCCTTACCGGAGATGTTACATATTCTGATGCTCCCAAGGCATACAGCGAAAAGCTTACTATTAAAGGGCAAAATGGTACGGAAATTCTTACACTTCCTGAGGCTGTAACTCTTAACGGAAAACTTACTGTTGATAATCTCACTCTTTCAGGAAGCAGTACTATTTATGCCTCTGGACATGAGCTTGTGATAACAGATAAGGTTACATCAACAAGCAATCTTACCGTCTACGGCGGTAATAACGGCAGTGACCTTACGGGTGATACCTCCCTTAAACTCTACGGGGGAAGTTATAAAAACATCTACGGCGGATGCTATAAAGATGTGGTGAATGGAAATACTAACGTTATAGTAGGTGGCAATGCAACTGCATTGCGTTCTACTGAGGATGATTCATATCAGTGTGTGTATGGTGGCGGCAATGGCGGCACAGTTACAGGGAAGACAAATGTTACTTTAGAGGGAAATGCTAAGGTGGATTATCTTGTAGGTGCAGGAACAGGTACGGCAGGCACCGTAACCGAAACCAACATAAACATTGCCGGTGGTGAAGTAATGAACGTGTATGCAGGGTCAAGAAGTGTTGCCCTCACAAACTGCAACACGCATATTAATATGACAGGCGGTAAGGTGGAAGCACTTTTTGGAGGGTGCGAGTCTAAGACAATGACGGGAAATACATACATCAGCGTAAAAGGCGGCGAGGTAACAAGGCGTATTTACGGCGGATGCTATAATGGAACCTCAGGAACTTTTTCTCTGACATGGAAAGATACAGACAACCATGTAATAGGTACTACAAATATTTTCCTTTATCCCGAAGCAAAGCTTGTGACAGGGAGCGGACTTTCTCTTGAAGATAGAGCGAATATGGGAATTTTCGGAGGAAGCAGAAGACAAATAAGCAAGGGTTCATCTACAGATGAGATTGATACAATTTTCTTTATGGACGGGTGTTACTCATCCTTCAATTCTAAAATAAAAGACACGGGAATTATACACAGTGATAAGTTCAAAAGTTTCCATGACTACATGGTAAACTCCGCAGCAGGCGGCAGTGTAGTGCCCGATGCGGCAGGCAGTGTAACTGTTTCGCTTCCTCAGGGAAAGAGTGCTTGGTCGGGAGAAAAGAGATATTTTGACGGACAGAAAATTCAGCTTGCAAAAGATGGCGTAACAACCATTACATACGACGGAATCACCTCTGCTTCGGCTACGGAAAACACGACAGGCGTTAATACCAACGTAGAAATGCTCGGCAGCACAACAGGAAAGCTTTTAGCAGCAATATATGATGGAGACAATAATTTCATTACCTGCTCCTTTGCAAGCGTTAATGCAACGACTAAATCATATGATATACCCCTTACCTGCAAGCTTGATTCAGACAAGGATTATAACATCAGATTCTTCTTCTGGGATAGTAACGAAAAGCTTGTTCCCGTAACCACGGTTTACTCACTTAAATTAAGATAATGGAAAAATACAAAAACGGCTTTTTGAGCCGTTTTTGTATTTTTATTTATAAATTGGAAATCCTTTTTTCATAATAAAATATATTTACTTTTTTCCGAATATGTGTTACAATTCCATAGGAGGTGGAATACAGATATGAACATAACAAACGACGTAAAATATGTGGGCGTAAACGACCACGATATAGATCTTTTTGAAGGGCAATATATCGTTCCCGACGGAATGAGCTATAATTCATATGCGATTATAGATGAAAAAATTGCAATAATGGATTCGGTAGATGCAAGATTTACCGATGAATGGATTGAAAATATAAAAAATACACTTTCGGGCAGACAGCCCGACTATCTTATAGTTCAGCATATGGAGCCTGACCACAGTGCAAATATTGAAAGCTTCGCAAAGGAATTTCCCGAAGCGAAAATTGTATCATCAGCAAAGGGCTTTAATATGATGCGTGGCTTTTTCGGAACAGACTTTAAGGAAAAGCAGGTAGTTGTGGGTGAGGGGGACACCCTTTCACTTGGTAAGCATACCCTTACATTTGTTACAGCCCCCATGGTTCACTGGCCCGAGGTAATAGTGACCTATGATTCCTATGACAAAATACTTTTTTCTGCCGACGGATTCGGAAAATTCGGTGCTCTGGACGTAGAACAGGATTGGGCATGTGAGGCACGCAGATACTACATCGGAATCGTAGGAAAGTACGGAGCGCAGGTACAGGCACTTCTTAAAAAGGCGGCAAATCTGGATATAAAAATAATCTGCCCGCTTCACGGTCCCGTTTTAAGCGAAAATCTTGAATACTATATTAATCTTTATGATATCTGGTCAAGCTACGGCGTTGAATCAGAAGGCGTGGTGATTGCATATACTTCAGTATACGGGAATACTAAAAAGGCAGTTCTTATGCTGGAGGAGGAGCTTAAGAAAAACGGCTGCCCCAAGGTAGTTGTAAACGACCTTGCACGCTGTGACATGGCAGAGGCTGTGGAGGACGCTTTCCGATACGGAAAAATTGTTCTTGCGACAACAACGTATAATGCGGAAATTTTCCCCTTTATGCGTGAGTTTATAAATCATCTTACTGAGCGTAATTTCCAAAACAGAACGGTGGCATTCATCGAAAACGGAAGCTGGGCGCCCACTGCGGCGAAGGTAATGAAAGCAATGCTTGAAAAGGGCAAGAATCTCAAATTCACCGATACCACGGTAAAGATTATATCAGCCCTCAATGAGGAAAGCACATCTGAGCTTAAGGCACTTGCCAAAGAGCTGTGTGAATAAAAATTTTTTTGGAGGTAAATTATTATGAAAAAGTATGTATGTGAAGTTTGCGAATGGGTTTATGACGAGGAAGCAGGAGTTCCCGAGCAGGGAATCGCTCCCGGAACAAAGTTTGAGGATCTTCCCGATGATTTTGTATGTCCCCTTTGCGGCGTAGGTAAGGAATCATTTTCGGAAGAATAACTAAAAGCTACGTAAAAGGCGGCTCAACCGATTGCGGTGTGCCGCCTTTTACAGTACTTGACAAAACCATATAAAAAGAGTATATTTTAATAAAAGAAAATCAGCATGAAACAGAGGTGAGAGCGTGGCGAAAAAACGCTTTTTAAAACTGACTACAACACAGCTTATATTACTTAGCTTTCTTTTGGCAATTCTCATAGGTAGCGTGCTTCTTGCCCTTCCCATAAGCTCTGCAAACGGGCAGGCAGTAAGTTATACAGACGCTCTTTTTACATCAACAACATCGGTCTGTGTAACGGGGCTTGTTACACTCCCCACAGTTACAACATGGAGTGCTTTCGGGCAGACTGTAATTCTGGGCTTAATTCAGATTGGCGGTCTGGGAATTATCACCATTATGTCCATGCTGATGATTCTTCTGCAAAAGAAAATGGGACTTTCGGACAGAATTCTCTTGCAGGATGCATTTAATCTTAATTCCATATCAGGTGTAGTAAAGTTTGTGAAAAAGGTCATAAAAGGTACATTTATCGTAGAGGGCATCGGTGCACTTCTTTATATGATTGTTTTTGTACCGGATTTCGGACTTAAAGGGATATGGATATCCGTATTTAACAGCGTATCCGCATTTTGTAACGCCGGTATAGACATAATTTCGGAAAACAGCCTGTGTGATTATGCCACGCATCCTGTGGTTAATTTTGTAACCTGTACGCTTATTATTTTGGGCGGTATTGGGTTTATTGTGTGGTGGGATGTGCTGGACTGTTTAAAAAAATTTAAAAAACAAAAATTTAAATGCCTGAAAATGCTTACTCTCCACAGCAAAATAGCGCTTTTTATGACGGCATTTCTGCTTGTATCGGGTGCTGTATTCTTCTTTGTTTTGGAATACAACAACCCTCTTACAATGGGCAGTTATTCAATCTTTGACAAAATTCAGCTCTCCGCCTTTCAATCTGTGACTACAAGAACGGCAGGCTTTGCCACTATTCCCCAACAAAATCTTACTGATGCATCATCGCTTGTATCACTTCTGCTGATGTTTATCGGCGGGAGTCCAGTAGGTACTGCCGGCGGAATTAAAACAGTAACCATTGCTGTGCTTCTGGCAACTGCACGCAGTGCAGTAAAAAATAAAAACGAGATAAATATTTTCGGAAGAACTCTTTCAAAACAGGTTGTGGGAAAGTCTGTGGGAGTGGTGTGTATGTCCTTTGTAACGGTATTTGTTTCAACACTTTTGCTTTCGGCTGTGTCGGATTTTGCACTGCCCGACGTTATGTATGAATCTGTAAGTGCAACAGCTACCGTAGGACTTTCCAGAAACTTAACTCCCATGCTTGATTTTTGGGGTAAAATTATTATTATTGTTACCATGTATTTCGGAAGAGTGGGCCCCATATCCTTTGCGGTTTTATTCGGGCTAAAAAGAAAAAATGAGAACATCATTAAAAATCCCACTGAAGATGTAAGTGTAGGATAGGAGAATTATTTATGAGTATTAATAAATCATATGCAGTATTTGGTCTTGGAAGATACGGCAGAGCTGTTGCTTCTGAGCTTGTGCGAAACGGTGCAGAGGTACTTGCCGTTGACAGCCGTGAAAGTGTGGTAAATAACGCCATAGAAGATATTCCGATTTGCAAATGTGCAGATGTCACCGATGCAAGCGTTATAAAGCAGCTTGGCATTTCCAACTTTGATGTAGTAATTATAGCAATGGCGAGCTGCCTTGAAGCAAGTGTTATGGCTACCACTCTTTGTAAAGAGGCAGGCGTGGAAATCGTTATTGCAAAATGCTCCTCGGAAATGCATCGAAAGGTGCTTTTGCGTGTGGGTGCGGATAAGGTTGTGCTTCCTGAAAGCGAATCGGGAACAAGGCTTGCAAAAAATCTCTTAAGCAGCGGCTTTGTAGATGTTATTGAACTGTCGAAAAATGTTTCCATGGTAGAGCTTGAGGTTTTACCCGCTTGGGAGGGAAAGAGCCTTATTGAGCTTAATCTCCGCAGAAAATATTCGATTAACGTTGTGGCAATAAAGCAGGGGGATGATGTGAACGTGTCCATAGATCCCACGAAGCCTCTTGACAGGTCAATGACACTTATCGTTATTGCCGATACCTCTAAGCTTGATAAAATTAAATAATGATTAAAAATTATTCTTGACAAAACATTTCCTATTAACTATTATAATATGGGTTAATAAATTATTTAAAGAAAGAAGTAATTTTTATGAGTACATTATTGTCAGTTTCAATTGCACTTTTAGCAGGTCTTATGATGACAAGGGCATTCAAGCCCCTTAAGCTTCCGTCTGTTACGGCGTATCTTATCGCAGGTGTGCTGATAGGTCCTTACTGCATGGGTATGCTTGGCGTTGAGGGCCTCGGATTTAATACTATGGAGTCCGTTCATGCACTTTCGCTGATTTCGCAGGTAGCGCTTGGATTCATTGCTTTTTCAATAGGAAATGAATTCCGTATGGAGGATATCAAGCATATTGGCAAGCAGGCTTTTGTTATAGGAATTTTTCAGGCACTTGTGGCTACCCTTTTCGTAGATCTGGCACTTTTTGCAGTACATAAAATGATGCCCGACGTGCTTTCTGTTTCACAGGCGATTACACTGGGTGCTATAGCAACGGCTACTGCCCCTGCGGCAACGCTTATGGTTGTACGCCAGTACAAGGCAAAGGGAAAGCTTACAGATTTGCTTCTTCCCATTGTTGCACTTGATGATGCTGTCGGACTTATAGTATTTGCAGTGTCTTTCGGTATTGCCAAAACTCTCACCACCGGTAGTGTAGATATGATTTCAATTATTGTAAATCCTTTGGCTGAAATTGTATGTTCGCTTATACTGGGTGCGGTTATGGGATGGATTCTTACTCAGCTTGAAAAAATGTTTAACTCCAATACCAACCGTCTTAATATGACGATTACCTTCGTGCTTCTTACAGTGGCTCTTTCTATGATAAAGTTTGAAATAGGCTCTGTTCATGTGGGTTTTTCCTCACTTCTTGTATGTATGATGCTGGGAACGGTATTTTGTAACACATGTCCGCTTTCTCATGACCTCATGGAAAAAGCAGACAGATGGACATCACCGCTTTTTGCACTTTTCTTTGTAATCAGCGGTGCTGAGCTGGAGCTTGGCGTATTTGCTCAGGGAGCAATAGTAGTTATCGGTGTGGTTTATATTCTTTTCCGCTCCCTGGGTAAATATATAGGAACATTTATCAGTGCTAAAATGACTAAGTGTTCTCCCGAAATTTGTAAGTATTTAGGTATTACCCTTTTGCCTCAGGCAGGTGTTGCATTGGGAATGTGTACAATTGCGTCAGCAGAATTTGGTGAAGCCGGCGTGCTTATCCGTAATATCACGCTTTTTGCAGTGCTTATCTATGAACTGTTCGGACCGGTGCTTACACGCATGGCTCTTCAGGCGGCAGGCGATATCAAGCCTATGAGCGACGAAGTTAAAATGCGCCGTCATATTAAGCTTGCGGAAGCAAAACAAAGACAAAAGTAAAATTTGAGGATGTGAAAAAGTTTCTGACTTTTTCACATCCTCTTTTTATGTGCATAAATTTTATCTCATGGAAAATAATATCAGTAGAAAGTGAGGTAAATTTTATGTTCAAACACGAAAAAATGTTGTTTCATCCCGTGGAAATTGAAAAACCCAATCCACAGTATGCGGCACTGCTTCATGAACAGCTCGGCGGAGGAAACGGCGAACTGAAGGCAGCAATGCAGTATATGTCCCAAAGCTTCCGAATCAAAGACCCCGAAATCAAGGATTTATTTTTGGATATAGCGGCAGAAGAGCTTAGCCACCTTGAAATGATTTCACAGACTATTAATCTCCTGAACGGTCACGACCTTAATTATGAAGGCGTACCGGCAGGGGAGGTTCAAACACATGTGCAGCTTGGGTTAAATCCCGGCCTTATCAATGCTTCCGGTTATTCATGGACTGCTGACTATGTAACAGTCACGGGGGATTTGTGTGCCGACCTTCTTTCAAATATTGCCTCTGAGCAGCGTGCAAAAGTGGTTTATGAGTATTTGTACAGACAGATTAATGACAAAAAAGTCCGTGAAACAATTAATTTCCTCTTAGAGCGTGAGGAAGCTCATAATGCTATGTTCCGAGAAGCCTTTAACAAGGTGCAAAACAGCGGAAGTAACCGCGACTACGGCACTACAAAGGCAGCAAAAATGTATTTCAGTATGTCCGAGCCATCACCTGCGGATAACCCCTTTGCAAAAACGGACGTGAAGGTACCTTCTTTTAACTGATGAAGGAAAAGAAAAAGACTTGACATTTTCCCAAAAATAAGAGAAGATTAAGATGGTGATGAATTATGATACTGACAATTACTCCTAACCCTACCATAGACAGGGTGTATTTTGTAGGTGAATTTAAAATGGGCGAAATTCACCGTCCTCGAAAAGTTGTCTGCTCTGCAGGAGGTAAGGGTCTTAACGTCGCACGTGTCTCTCATATCCTTAAAGAGGAAGTTCTTGCAATGGGCTTTGCAGGCGGATTTAACGGGGAATATATAAAAGCTGAAATTGAGAAGCTCGGAATCACGACAGCATTTACACCAATAAGCGGTGAAACACGAATCTGTGTCAATATCTCGGATTCACATGGGAAATCGGGTGAGCTTCTGGAAAAGGGTCCAGAAATTAACAATGGGGAAGAAGAAACATTTTTCAATGAGTTTACAAAACGGATTTCACAGTACGATATAATTTGTATTTCGGGAAGCTTACCGCCCGGACTTGATGAAAGCTTTTATGCAAAGGTTATCCGCCTGTGCAAAGGAAATAAAAAGAAGGTTATTGCCGATGCAAGCGAGAAAGTTTTGGGAAAGATAATCAGTGAAAAGCCATTTATGATAAAACCCAACAGGTATGAGCTTTCTGTTCTTATGGGCAAGGAAATCAGTTCTCAGGATGATGTGAAGGACGCACTTCTTTTTATGAAAGGTAAAGGGATTGAGCTTCCGCTGATTACTCTTGGCAAGGATGGGGCAATGGCATATATCGGTGAAAAGTTTTACAAATTTAATTCTCCACGCGTAATTGTGAAAAATGCAGTAGGCTCGGGGGACAGCTCTGTTGCGGGCATTGCGGTGGGGCTGAGTCGAGGAATGGATGTGATAGATGCAATCCGCCTCGGAATGGCATCGGGTACGGCAAACACGCAGTTTGAAGAAACAGGCTTTGTTTCGTGCGAACTTGTGGAAAAATATTATAAAGAAATAACGGTAGAGACCCTTATATAACAAAAAAGAGGTGTAAAAAGTTTCAGACTTTTTACACCTCTTTTTACACTTTCACTTTTTGTCAGTCGATGTTTTCTGCTTGTTTTTCACAGTAGTTATTGAAGAAATTAATTTACGGCGTATAATGCCGCATTTTTTAGTAAGGGCATTATACGTAGCTTCGTCTAAGCTATTTGTTTTAAATAAAATTTCCAACCAATACTCCGTTTCGTAACTTTCTTTCAAGGAAATTTCAAGTTTATTTATAAAATCTGCTTTACTCTGTGCGTATTTTGCCTCGCAAGAGTTTGCACCAATAGAGGAAACAGAACGCAATAATTGGTTTGTAAAAACAGAACGCCCCCTAATATTATCGCAAACTGTCGTTGCTTCAACAGTTAGTTCAATTGCTAATTCCTTAATTGTCATATTGTTCATGCTTATGACCCCCTGCGATATACTCGCTTCGCGAGTGCGATATATTTTGCCGGTGCACAATGCGATATATTCTCCCCGTGTTCGAATGCGATATGATATAAATTCCTTAACGTCCCGCAGGACATATCGCATTACAAAGTAATATATCGCGTCCGAAGGATATATCACAGATTCCGTAAGGAATTTATATCGCCGTTCATCGACTGATATCAGTCGATGGACGTGATAGTATGTTCACCAAGGTATGTCTTACCTGCATCAAGTGCTGTAATACCTTCCTTATGTGTGATGTCATAATCACTTCCCTCAATATCGGGGATTCCAGACCAAGGCTCAAGACAGATATAGGGTGCTCCGTGCTTGTGCCAGAGAAGGAAATAATTTGCAAAGGGGAAATCCACTCTTACGCTTCGTCCCGTCTTGCGGTTGCGGAGCGTTGCACTGCGTGATTTCAGCGTGGTAAATACAAGTGCATCAACGGTAAAATACTTATCGTAAAGTGCAATTGTATCGGAATCTGTGATAATTCTCTTACCCGATTTAGCGACAATGTTTCCGTAAAGATTTGCCGCATCAAGCGTTTCTTTCTGCGGGAAAATTACATCGTAATCCTCAATGCCTTCAGGAGTATAATATGCTTCGTGTGAGCCTATGGAAAAATACATGGTCTTATTATCCTTATTGTCAACCTTGTATTCAACCTTTATTGAAGCATCATCGATTGTATAAATAACACGAAGCTCAAATTTGAACGGAAATCCTTTAAGCGTTTCTTCGCTTTCTTTTAAAAGAAATACTGCCTTTGTATCGGTAGCTTCCTCAACGGTGAAAAGAGCATTTCTCGTAAAGCCGTGCTTCTGGAGTGTGTATTCTTTTCCGTCCAGAATATATTTATCCTCTTTAAGACCGCCGCAAATGGGGAACATAAAAGGGGCAGTGTTGTTCCAGACCTCGGGACAGCCGGGCCACATCAGGTTCATACCGCCTTTCTTTGTAACGCTTTTGATTTCTGCTCCGATTTCATTTATCTGAACAGTCAGTGTTTCGTTTTTCAATGTAATCACTATAAATCGCTCCTTTTATAAAAATGTTAAATAATCTTTTTAGCCAATCTGCATATAAGTGCCGCCGCTTCACCGCGGGTGAGGAGATTTTGGGGATGAAAGCAATTCTGTGAAGTGCCTTTTATAATCCCTAAGGAAACCGCTTTTTTTACAGACTCCAACGCCCATGGCGAAATGCTTTGGGTATCACCGAAAGCTACATCTGTATTTCTTACCTTGCTGTTTGAAGCCTTGTCAAAGAGCCTTATAATCATTACCGCAGCTTCCTCCCTTGAAATGGGATTGTCGGGCAGGAACATATTGTCATTAACACCGCTGACTATGCCCGCTAGGTACAATGAATTAATATATGGGTAATACCAAGAGCTTTGTGGAACATCGGCAAAGGTAAATATATGGGAAATTGTATTTATGGAGAAAGCTTCGGCGAGCATTTTTGAAAATTCTCCCCGTGTTACCGTGGTATCGGGGGCAAATATACCGGGAATTTTCCCTTCCACCACTCCGCAGTATGCTAAAATATCCGCATATTCACGGCTCCAGTGATTCTCTGTGTCTGCAAAATATGATTCCGAGGAAACATTATATTTAAGAGCAGGCGTATACATTGGTAAATCAGAGGAGTTTTCCGCAGGGTCATATGTTACCATAAAGGGGAGTGAGCGTATTGTACTTCCCGAAAAGCCCGTTATCGGACAAATGGGTGTAACTTCAAAATACACATATTTGTTAAGGAATGTTGTATCGAAATATATGCTGTTTCCGCTTGTGGAAACATCTGTGTATACCCCGTTTTGAGAATCGGAAACAAACCAGCTTACTGCACACGCACTTTTATCGGAATTTTCTGCAATGTTGTTATAAAGCGTGAACTGGGCCTCAACCGCTCCATTTATATAGGGAATTCCCGTAACACGGGGGCTGACTGCTATAATAGATGCTTTTTTAAGGGAAAGGTTATCGGCATATATTGAGAAGGACTCACCCTCTGCCGATTCAATATAAAGAAACAGTCTTCCCACCATATTCTCTTCGGTAAGGAAAAGCTCGGGAGGACTTGCATCCTCAAGAGTAGCTCCTGCAGGAATAAATACCTGGCATAGCGGCATAACCGAGGAATCAAGCTTTTCTAAGAATAATGTTGCATGGGCGTCTACGGGAGAAGAAAAAGCAGAATTAAATACATATGGCGTGCCCTCGGATAAATGAACATAAGAGTTGTTCAAAAGCATGAAGTAACTGCCTCTGCAGTTTATCAGTGCTCTGCGTGATTGTCCGTCATAACGCATGTAGAGGTCACATTCATATGGCGATGAGGTCATCCACCATTGATTGGGAACCGTCTTTTCAAAGGAGCCGTCGCCGATGTAGTCATAACTCACCGTAAAATCAAGCTCTCCGCTTACGGAGGGGTCATGCAAATACTGGGCATAAAGAGTATATACGCCCGCGGGAGAATCGGGATGAACTTTGATTAAATTCTTTTCGCTGTCAAATTCAAGGTGCTCATTTTCCTCTGAAAGAGTAACCTTTATATCTTCGGACGGAAGAATATTTCCCGCCTGGTCACGCAGAAGTGCCGTAACAGGGTAAGAAACAAATTCATTGGGAAGTGCAATGTTTCCCGGTGCATGGAGCGTGATATATTCAGGCTTTGAAGTTTCAGCAGTCAGTGAAATATCTTCAATAAAAACAGTGCAGTCATAGGTTGAGCAAAGGTCAAGAGAAATGGTGTATATACCGCTTGCCTCGGGGATAAAAGCAATAAAAACATCACTCCAATCGCTTCCCGATATATCTTTAACAGAGAAATTAACCATACTGTTTTTCAGTTCAGAAGAATTTGTTGCAAAAATAGCAGGGAGAACGCTCGGGTTATCGGTCTTCACCCTCGCACGGATAACATACATAATATCCTCTATCAAAACAAGCTGCTCGTCGTAAATTATTTTTGAAAAATAGCCAAAATCACCGTAATCGTTCATGGGAACTGATATTATGGGACGGTTATCTTCAAAAAGCACTTTCATGTCCGAAGAACTGTGCCACGGCAAATCGGACAGGTCTTTAAAATCATTTTTTAGCATATTGCTTTTAAGGTTTATTTTAAATGATGCCGGTGTAAGAAACTCATAATTTTTCAAAGTGCAGTTAAGCACGACTTGAGTGTCGGGGAGAGCCTCGGATGTAGTCGTTAAAGCAAAATTTTCAAAGTCAAAAGAAATTCCGACAGCATTACTTAATGAAAAGTGGAGGTTACTGCTTGTCAGTATATCCACGGTTTTATTATCGGAGGTAATGATATATGGTCTGTAATAATTTTTTATACTTCCGGCGGCAGGGATAGTTATTTCATCAACACCTGAAATATTAAGACTTGAAAGTATACATGGCGTCTCATCTAAACTGATTTCATCTGCAAAAATGCCGAAATCTGCAAATCCACCCCCGAAATGAATCGAGAGGTTATATTCTCCGCTTTCATCCACAAAAAACGTAGTGGAAAACTCTGCCCAGCTATCGCCGATTCCGCTCACATTGATAATAACAGTGTTTGAACGGGGATATCGGGAAGCACTTGTGCGTATGGAAGTGTCAGAGGAAGCAAGCGGGTTAAAAACCATACCGCTTAGGGTATAAACTTTGCCTCCCTCAAGCTTTATTGTAGGGGAATAGTCCAGAACGTGGGTTATCTTTTCATTCCTTATTTCGCCAAAAGGGTTAGATACAAAAATCGAATATCCGAATTCAAACTCATTTCCATCGTCGATTTCTCCACCGTCCCACATCTGTGCATCCTGCGGATTCTCGAAAGAATAGAGAAAGCCCTCCTGTCCCGATGCCGACAATGACATAAGGCACAAAAATAAAAATGTAAAAACAAATATGTATTTTTTCATTGCCGACCTCCTTTAAATAATCTCTAAAGCTTATTATATAATATAATTTGGGATTTGTCTACAAAAAGTAAATGGAAAAGTTTTGGCAGCTTCAGTTTTTTCTGCTTGATTATTAATATCGGTCGTGATATAATACAATAGATATATTGTGTGGAAAAAGGTGATGTAATGTACCTTAAACGAATAGAACTTCAGGGCTTTAAGTCCTTTGCGGACAAGACCGTAATAGAAGTTCATCAGGGAGTAACCGCCATTGTCGGCCCCAACGGAAGCGGAAAGAGTAATATTTCCGATGCCGTAAGATGGGTAATGGGCGAGCAGAGTGCAAAGACGCTCCGCGGCGGAAAAATGGAAGATGTTATTTTTGCAGGAACGCAGAAGCGTAAGCCTCTGGGCTATGCCGAGGTGTCGCTTGTGCTGGATAATTCTACTCATTTTTTGCCCTGTGATTACGAGGAAGTTGAAATTACAAGAAGGGTATTTAGGAGCGGCGAAAGTGAATATATGATTAACCGCACCGCCTGCAGACTGAAGGATATAAACGAGCTTTTGATGGACACAGGTCTGGGACGTGACGGATATTCAATTGTCGGTCAGGGTAAAATAGCGGAAATTGTTTCTTCCAAGGGTGAGGACCGCAGACAGATATTTGAGGAAGCGGCAGGAATATCAAAATACCGCTACCGTAAGAATGAAGCAGAAAGAAAGCTTAATCACACCGAGGACAACCTTGTTCGTGTCCGTGATATTTTAGGCGAGCTTACAGAGCGCGTAGAGCCTCTTAAAAAGCAGAGTGAAAAGGCTATTAAATATCTTGACCTCAGAGAGGAACTCAAGGGCATCGAGGTCAGTGCACTTTTGGAAATTACGGACTTAAAACGCGTAGAAAGTGAGAAAACCACTAAACTATATGAGGATGCAGTCCATGAGTTTGAGGAGGCTAAAGAAAAGCTTGACCTCTCAAACGAAAAAAGTGATAAGCTTTACAATTCACTCAGGGAAACCGACAGCGAAATTGAGGGCATGCGTGAAAATCTTGCAAAGCTTGAGGCTGATGCGGCATCAATAGAGAACGAAAAAGCGATTATTAAAAATAACATAGAAAACCACAAGGTTAATATTGTACGTATTGAAACGGAGCTTTCGGGCTGGTCTAAGAGGGAAGAAGATATAAAATCACAAATCTTGGAGCTTGAGAGACAGAAAAATGCTGAAAACGAAAAGTTTTTAAGACTATCAGGCGAGCTTGAAATTCTCGAAGACGAGGATAGAGTAATAGGAGAGGAGGTTTCAAGGCGAGTTAAAGCACTTGACAGTGCAAGGGAAGAAGTTTTAAACCTGCGTTCTAAAAAGAGTGAAGCACAATCGAGGCTTGACAGCATTGACCTTATTACGCAGAACATAGAAACACGCCGCTTTTCAATCGAGGTTGATATTGCGGCGGCGTCGGATGATATTAACCGTCTTACATCAAAATGTGCAGAGCTGAAAGAAAAGGAGCAGAAAGCACAGGAGGAATTTGATAAGCTTTCCGATGAAGTTTTTGGTGCAAATAAAAGTTACCATGATTTCAATAGAAGAAGCGGAGAACTTAAAACTAAGTATAACGAATTGTCTACCAAGCTGGGAGAAAAGCAGGGAAGACGAAAAATGCTTGAGGAAATGGAAAGAGGTCTGGAGGGCTATGCAAGAAGTGTCCGCGACCTTCTTAAAGCAAAGGAAGACGGAAAATACCGCGGAAGCTTCCTTGGCGTTCTCAGTAAGCTTATTAACGTAGAGAAGAAATATACCACAGCCGTTGAAACTGCACTTGGAAATGCAATGCAGAACATTGTAGTGCAAAACGAAAATGATGCTAAGGAAGCAATCGAGTTCTTAAAGAAAAATCATATGGGCAGAGTAACATTTCTCCCGATTTTATCACAAGAGGAAAGACGTCTTGATAATGAAGACCGGGTAATGCAAAACGACGGAGCAGTAGCTATCGCGTGCGATGTGGTGGAGTGCGATAGTTCAATCCGCGCTGTTATCGGTGCACTTTTGGGCAGAACTGTTATCATGGAGGATATGGACAGTGCTGTAAAGCTTGCCAAAGCCACACATTATAAATTCAAAATTGTAACTTTGGCAGGGGAGCTTCTCCAACCCGGTGGTAGTATTACTGGAGGTAGCGTTAACCGTGCACAGGCACTCTTAGGCAGAAAAGACGAGATAGAGCTTCTTAACAAAGAGTGTGACGCACTGGCGAACGAAACGGAAAAGCTTGAAGATGAAATTGATGAATGTATTGATAATGCGGAGAAAAACCGCAAGAAGGAAGCCCTGCTTCGTGAAAAGCTTTCCGAAAGCGAAAATAAGCTTATGAAAGTTAAAGCAGAGTCCGATATGAAGACAAGCCTTCTTCAGATGGCTCATGAACGCTTTGAAAAGCTGAGTAATGAAAAAACACAGATTTCCACACAGCAAACAGATACTGTGGAAACGAAGAAGAAGCTTCGTGAAATTTTAGACGGCTCCGATGAGCTTATAGAAAAGGCAGAAGCAATCGTTAAAGTGAAGCAGGAAGCCGTGCGTGAAGAAACCCTTAAAAGGGAGGCACATTCGGGCAAGGTTATTGACAAGAAAATGGAAATTAACAGTGCTCAGAAGGATGTGGAAATAGCACAAAGCAGAATTGAAGATGCGAAACGCAGTATAATAAATTCACAGTCTGACTATAAGGCGAAGCTTGACGAAAAAGCTCATCAGCAAAATATGATTTCTTCATTTGAAAAACAGATTGAAGAAAATGAAATGCGTAAGAAACAGTGCGATATTGCAATAGAATCTAAGAAAGAAGAAATAAAGGCTCACCTTTCGGGCAGAAGCGGAAATGACATCGAACTTGAGGCACTCAGAGAAGAAATCAAGCAGCTTAACGAGAGAATTTTAGTGCTTCAGGGAGAAGTCGTACGTATTGAAACCAAGAAAAACAAGATTGAAGAAGATTTGGAAAATGCCGCAAACAGACTTTGGGATAATTATGAGCTGACCTATAACAGTGCGCTTGAATTTAAAAAGGACATAGGCTCTTTATCCGAAGCACAGAAAATCATTTCACAGCTTAAAAATTCTATCCGTGCTTTGGGAAATATCAATGTTGATGCTATTGAGGAATACAAAGAAGTAAAGGGCAGATATGAATTTCTCAGCACGCAGGTTGCGGACATGGAAAAAGCAAAGGCAGACCTTGAAAAGCTTATCGGGGAAATGATGTCGGTAATGCGTGAGCAGTTTGCGAAAAAATTCCAGATAATAAATGAACTTTTCGGAAAAAGCTTCGTAGAACTTTTCGGCGGCGGCAAGGCAGAGGTAAAACTTCTCGACCCGCTTGACACTCTTGAAAGTCCCATTGAAATTGAAGTTCAGCCTCCGGGAAAGAAGCTTCAGAGTATTACGCTTCTTTCGGGCGGTGAGCATGCTCTTACGGCAATTGCACTACTTTTTGCATTGCTTCAGGTTTCGCCTGCACCGTTCCTTGTGCTTGACGAAATTGAGGCGGCACTTGATGATGAGAACGTGTATCGTTTTGCCGATTATATCCGTAACCGCGGTGATAATACACAGTTCGTCGTTATTACCCACCGCCGTGGAACAATGGAAGCGGCAGATATTCTCTACGGCGTCACTATGCAGGAACGTGGCGTAAGCAGTCTGCTTTCAATGAAATTGGAGGACGTAGCGATAGAGGAATAAAGCCGTGTGGGGCTTAGCTGCCCGTCGGCAAAGGAAAGGACAATTATAACATGGAACAAAATACAGAAAAAAAGGGGCTTTTCGCAAGACTTAAGGAAGGTCTCGGAAAAACCCGTAATTCATTTAACGAAAAGCTTGACGGAGTGTTCTCCGTGTTTAAAAAGCTTGATGATGACCTTTATGACGAACTTGAAGAAGCTCTCATTATGGCAGATATCGGCGGACAGACAAGCTGTGAAATCGTAGAACAGCTTCGTGAAAATGTAAAGGAAAAGCATATTAAGGATGCAGAGGAAGCAAAGGCAGAGCTTAAATCTATAATTACGGAAATTCTTAGTAAAAATGACTGTGAGCTTCACCTTGATACAAAGCCTACCGTTATCCTTGTAATAGGTGTAAACGGCGTGGGCAAGACCACAACTATAGGTAAGCTTACATCAAAGCTTAAAAATGAAGGTAAAAAGGTTGTTTTGGGTGCGGCAGATACATTTCGAGCAGCTGCGGCAGACCAACTTGAAATCTGGGCACAGAGAAATGATGTTCCCATAGTAAGGCTGACTGAGGGGGCAGACCCCGCGGCAGTTGTATTTGATGCTTGCTCAAGTGCAAAAAGCAAAGGTGCCGACGTATGCATTTGCGATACTGCCGGCAGACTTCATAATAAAAAGAATCTTATGGACGAGCTTGGTAAAATTTACCGTGTAATTGACCGCGAGCTTCCCGATGCACAAAAGGAAATTCTCCTTGTGCTTGATGCTACTACGGGGCAGAATGCAGTGAATCAGGCGGAAGAATTTGATAAGGTGGCAAAGATTACAGGTATTGTCCTTACAAAGCTTGACGGCACTGCCAAAGGCGGCATTGTGGTAAATATCTGCAAGAAGCTCGGTGTTCCCGTAAAATTTGTCGGCGTAGGCGAGGGAATAGACGATTTGCAGGAGTTTGACCCTGAGGCTTTTGCCGAAGCTCTTTTCGGGTAACAAATATGGGATTATCAGGTGCGGAATGTCTTCCTGTGTGCAAGGGGAGACATTCCGTACTTTTTCTTATACTCGGAGCTGAAAAAGGACGGTGTGTTGTAACCGCATAGCTGTGCCATTTCAAAAACACCGGCATCGGTATTGGCAACCAATTCGAGAGCCTTGCTCATCCTTATGTCTATAAGTGTATCAATCGGAGATTTTCCGAATTTCTTTTTAAAAATTCTTGTAAGATAGCTTTTATCAAGGTGAACAAGCTCCGAAAGGCTTGAAAGTGTTATCTTGTCCGATGGGTTTTGCCGTATGTGAGCCATCACAATATCGCAGGCGGATTCTTCGGGTTTTAATTCCTTGAATTTACGGTGATAAATCTGTGCGTTAAGCCTATGTAAAAGCTCCGATACCAAGCATATCGCAGCGGGAGAATTATGGTCGGATAAGCTAAAAAGCTTTTCGTATATTGAAGCTATACTTCCGTAGTCGGAGAAGTGGATTATATAATCCAGATTTTCAAGCAGAGGATTTTTTGAGATTGGTTGAATGGGACCGGGAGCATTTCGGTGGTAGTCAAAGCTCGACGTTTCGCCGGAAAAATCCAATGTCAGCATATAAGAATTCGTGCTTATCTTTGAGAATTCATAGGTTTCTCCGGGGGTTCTGAATAATATATCACCTTTTTTCAGGTATGCTTCCCCGTGCTTCTTATTATAACACCATCTTCCGTCGGACAACTCCAAATCTATTTCGTAATCTTTTACTGTTCTTGTCAGCCTCAAAGAGGTGTTCTCTTGTTCGGCGGAAAAATGAAAACAGCTTAAAATCTTAAAACTCATTCATCTCACTTCCTTATAATGATAATTATATAACAAAATGAATAAAAGTCAATATACTTAATAAATAAACCATAAAACTTTATTGTTGACGAGGTTAGAAGTTGATATAATTGTATTACAAAAAATAATTTAGAAAGGTGAATTGTTGTGAGTTTTATGTTTCATCCCTATCCTTATGCTGACCCCAATGCAGTTAATAAAATTAACATTCCTCAGTCAGTTAAGGAAAATCTTGTTCACGGAATTTTAAATGTAGGAAAGAAAATTGCTTCTTTGTTTGAAGAAGGAGTAAAAACAATCGGTATCGATGCTTACCCCGGCAGTGAATACGAAACACTTATAAATGTGCTTCGTCAGCAGCTTGCGACAAAGGGTATTGAATTTATTGATGCAGACAGCGTGATGCTTCCCTCAGAAGTAATTACTGCAAAAATTAAGCCCTATCTTCCCGAAGACAGAGATTATGACCCTGTTCTTCTTTACGGAAGAAGATATACCGAAGGCTACAAGGGACTTCAGGATGCAGAAAAAGTAGCGGCACTTAATGAAAAAATCAAGAATGCAAATGGTCTTATCGTCTTTGGTAAGGGTGCGCTTTCCGAAGAACTTCAGGACGCTTATGACGTAAGAATCTGGATGGATGTAACCCCCAGAACAGCCGTACTTAACTGCAAGAACGGTAAGAACAGAAATATCGGTCTTACAGAAGAGCTTCCCTATGCTCTTATGATGAGAAGAAACTATTACGTTGACTTTGAAACAGCAATGGAACAGCGCTGGAAAATGATGAGAAGCCGTAAGATAGATTTTTATATTACAGCAGACGATCCCGTAAAAATGAGTATGCTTCCCTTTGATGCAGTTCTTGACCTTTTCAGAGAACTGTGCAGTCGTCCCTTCCGTTGCAGACCTGTGTACCTTGAAGGCGTTTGGGGTGGATACTATGTTCATCGCCTCAGAAATCTTCCCAAGGAAATGCGTAACTGTGCATGGGTATTCGATATGATTCCTCTTGAGGTTTCTATCGTTGCACAGCTGGACGGACTTGAATTTGAAGCACCCTTCTTTACCTTCGTTCAGGCAATGGGAGAGGAGCTTCTCGGTCACAGAGCATTTACAGAGTTCGGCGGATATTTCCCCATCAGATTCAACTATGACGATACATACCATTCTTCAGGTAACATGTCTATTCAGTGTCACCCTCACGAGGAATATGTGGTAAATAACCACGGTGAGTTCGGTCGTCAGGACGAAAGCTATTATGTAGTTATAGCTGGTCAGGGTGCAAAGACTTATCTTGGATTTAACGAAAAGGATAGCTGTGAAAAGTTCTTTGTTGAGGCAGAGCGTGCAGAAAAGACACACGAGATTATTGACTATGAAAAATATGTAAATGCAGTTGAATCTATTCCCGGTACACAGGTAATGATTCCTGCAGGTACAATCCACGCATCAGGCAGAAATCAGGTAATTCTTGAAATCGGTTCACTTACAGTTGGTTCATATACATATAAACTCTATGACTATCAGCGTCTTGATCCGCAGACAGGAGTTCCTCGCCCCATACATCTTAAGATGGGTAAGGAAGTTATTCGTGGCGAACGTGACAAGAAGTGGATTGAAGAAAACCTTGTTAACCATGGCGGTGTTGTAAGAGAGGGAGAGGGTTTCAAGGAAATCGTTGTAGGCGAACACGACCTTCTGTACTTCTCACTTCGTAACCTTATCTTTGAAAAAGAAATTACAGACGAAACAAACGGACTTTTCCACGTTCTTGCACTCGTTGACGGCGAAAAGGTAAGAGTTGAATCAATCGATAACCCCGAGTTATACTATGATATGAATTCTCTTGATATAATCGTTGTTCCTGCCACATTTGGAAAGTACAGAATTGTAAACAAAGGTGTAGGTGTAGTAACAATTCACAAGACACATTTGAAACCATGAAAATACTCGCATTAGATATTGGAGGAACAGCCGTTAAATACGGATTGTTTCAGGAAAATAATAAAGAATTCGGTCAATTTCCCGTAAAGGATTCCCTCGGAAATGAAAACATCCCCGAAAGCATATGCTCCTTTTCAAAGGAGCATATGCCGGATATGATTGCAATTTCCACCCCGGGTCCCTTTGATTTTGAAACAGGAACATCACTTATGACTCATAAGCTTATATCAATGTATAATGTAAGTTTGAAAGAGTTATTGAAAAACGAACTTCCCAAGGCAGAAATTCTGTTTGTTCACGATTCAACTGCATTTGCAATAGGTGTACTTAATAAAATACCTTATCTTAAAGAAAAAAAGTTCGTTGCAGTAATGCTGGGAACAGGTTTAGGTTATACTTATGTACAAAGCGGAAAAGTGCTTTTAAACAAAAGACAAACTCCTTTGCATCCCTTATGGAACAGAAGCTTCCTTGATGGAACAGCGGAGGATTATGTTTCCACGCGAGCAGTTCTGAAGCAGTGCGAAGAATTGGGATTTAGCGGATTAAGCATAAAAGAGCTTGCCGAAACCGCCCGCGGGGGAGATAAGCCGCTTCAAGATGTTTTTTATAACTACGGAAAGCATCTTGGAATGTGTATGGAAATGGCATCTCTGGCAGATGACTTTTCCAAAATTGTCATCGGTGGACAGATTTCCCGTTCCTGGGATTTAATGAAAAACGGCTTTGAAAGTGAATGTAAATTGCAGTACAGCATTATTGACAATCCTGAAAGTTGTGCTCTTTACGGGCTTTTGGACTGTGCAAAAAACGGAAAAGAAAAGTATTATACTATAAGCGAGGAATGATACTATGAAAAAAATTCTTATAATTACAGGCGATAAATGCGATGACTCAGAGCTTTTTTACCCTTACTACAGATTAAAAGAGGAAGATTATCAAGTTGATGTTGTTTCCTTTAACAAAGGTGTTGTAAAGGCAAAGCATTTTTTTGAAATTGAGGCTGATGCGGCTGTGGCGGAGGTTAGTGAAAAGGACTACGATGCACTTCTTTTGCCGGGAGGCACCGCTCCCGAAAAGCTCAGACAAAATGAATATGTAATTAATCTTACAAAATCTTTTTATTCTGCAAAAAAGCCCATTGCCGCTATCTGTCACGGCCCGCAGATATTAATTTCAGCAGATGTGATAAAAGGCGAAAAAATGACTTGCTACCCGGGAATAGCCGATGATGTAAAGAATGCAGGGGCAGATTATATTGATAAGCCCGTTGTTGTAAGTGACAATAAGATTGTAACATCACGCAGACCTGAGGATTTACCATATTTTATGAGGGAATTTATTAAGATTGTAAACAAAGGGTGAAAATGATGCAGAATGTATTATTATTGGGTGACTCAATCAGGCTTTTTTATCAGGATAAAGTAAAAGAGAAGCTTGGAAGTGATTACAAGGTTATGTCACCGGAGGAAAATTGCAGGTTTTCATATTATGCACTCAATAGCCTGCGTTTCTGGCTTCCGAAGTTTGAAACCCCCGATATTATTCACTGGAACATAGGCTTGTGGGACAGCGCAATTCTTTATCCTGAGGATGGTTGCTTTGTATCGAAAAATGAGTATGTGGAAAATATGAAAAAAATCCTGCGTGAGCTTAAAAAGACAGGGGCAAAAGTGATTTTCGCAACAACCACGCCTGTAAAGGATGAAAAGAAATTTTTGCCCGGACCCATGCCCCCACGTCACCAAAATGAAGATATTATCGAATACAACGCTGCCGTTTTAGAAGCTTTTAAGGATGAAAACATCGACATAAATGATTTACACACGCTTTTCTACCCGAAAAGAGAGGAGTATTTGTCAGACGATATGATTCATCCTAACGAAGACGGGGTTGAATTACTTTCCGAAGCAGTGGTAAATGCAATAAAAAAGCATAGCGGATTTATTAACAATAAGACTAAAAAAGAAGTCATTGCCGACATAGAGAAAAGCGAAAAAACAATACAGTGATAACAAAGGAGGTACGACATATCAGATAGTGTTGTCGTGCATTCTTTTTTGCTATAGACCCATTTTTTGGCATTTATTTCAGTTTATAATTGACTATACTGAAAAAAAGATATATAATTGATTGCAAATAAGATTTTCGGGTGAATGTTATGAAAAACGCATTTGAATGTAAGCGTATTTTGGTAGAGAATATTGCCAACAGCCGTGAAAAACTGCTTATCCGCAGAAAACAGCTTAAAAATTACGACCTTCATTGGCATGACTGTTTTGAAATAGAATTGATGCTTCGGGGCAGTGCCGTGCAGATTCTTAACGGTCAGCGATATGAAATGCAGCCGGGGGACATTTATCTTCTCAATCCTACGGATTTTCACAGTATAGAAACCGATGGTGCGGTAGTTTATAATATTATGTTCAGTGAAGAGATGCTTGACGAGGATGTTTTGCAGAAGATATTAAGCATTGATAAAAATATTATATTCAGGCTCACTCCGCGTGAACTTCATACTACGGAATTTATGATTTCGCAGATGCTTTATGAATTTGAAAATACCGCAAGCTATTCAGACTCTGTTATAAAGAATCTAATGGAATGTCTTTTCATCATGATTCTGAGAAAGTGTGACCTTTCAGAAAATGACAGTAGTATCGGAGAAAACGATGCCATAAGAAAATCCGTTCTATACCTTCACAGCAGATTCAGGGAAAATCCAACCCTTGAGCAGGTGGCTTCGGTGGCAGGCTTAAACAAGAACTATTTCAGCGGACTTTTCCATGAAACCACGGGGAAGACCTATAAGGAATATCTTAATTTTCTGAAACTTGAGCATGCAAAGAAGCTCGTGCTTACAAGCAATATTCCCGTTACGGAAATATGCTTTGCTTCGGGGTTTAATTCCCTTACGAACTTTTTGCGTGTGTTTAAAGAATCATATCAGATATCACCCACAGCAATGAGAAAAAAGAAAATGTAAATATAAGCTCTGTTTGCGACTGAATAATCCATAATTTTCAGGATAAACTAACCTTAAATAAAGGTGGAGAAAAAGGATAGCGTATGCTATCCTTTTTAGTTTGAAATGAATAAAAAACTATTTAAAGACATACTTACAGATACGCTCGGCTGTTTGCTTATTGCCGTGGGGATATACTCCTTTGCTGAAAAACTCAATATTGCACCGGGCGGGGTCAGCGGAATTGCAATTATGGTAAAGTACCTTTCCGGGCTTCCCGTGGGTCTTATATCCCTTTTTATAAATGTTCCGCTTCTTATCGTAGCATATAAATTTATAGGAAAGAGCTTTGCCCTGAGGACACTGAGCACAGTGGTTATATATACTCTCCTTATTGATGATGTGGTAACACCGTTTTTTCCTCAGTTTGCAGGGGACAGAATGCTCGGTGCCATATTCTGTGGAATATGCACGGGCGGAGGCTTGGGAATTGTTTTTCAGCGTGGCTCCTCCACGGGAGGTACAGATATAGTAGGCTATCTGGTGGAGAAGAAATATCCCCATATACCTATAGGAAAAGCGTTGATGTTAGTTGACACGGTTATAATCGTTGTATCGATATTTGTATTTAAAAACGTTGAATCAGCCCTTTTTGCCGTGGTGACGCTTTTTGCCCAGAGCAGTGTTATAAATCATCTTGTATACGGAGCGGAAAAGGGGAGAAATCTCTTTATTATTTCAAAGCACAGCGAAAAGATAGCACAGCGTATTTTAGAGGAAAGGGAAAGGGGAGTCACCTTTATAAACGGAAGCGGTGCTTATAGCAAAAAGCCTTCAAAAATACTGATGTGCGTGGTCAGGGTATGGGAATATCACCATATCAAGGAAATTGTCTACAGCGAAGACCCACATGCCTTTGTAATAGCCACCGAAGCGGAGCATATTATAGGCGAGGGCTTCACTGATGCAGAAAGAAAATAGCCTCTGCAATGAAAAAAATTCATTTTTTTCAAAAAAAATATGTACATGGAAAAAAATATGTGTTAAAATATTCACATATGTTAAACGAAGGAGTTTTTAGTATGGAAAAATTGTATCAGGGAAAAACAAAAGATGTTTATAAGCTTGACAATGGTAATGTAATGCTCAAGTTCAAGGATGACTGTACCGGTAAGGACGGCGTATTCGACCCCGGTGAAAACTCTGTAGGTCTTACAATTGAAGGTATCGGTAAGGCAAATCTCCAGACCTCTGTTTATTATTTTGAACTGCTCAAAAAGGCAGGAATCAAGACTCACTATGTAAGTGCAAATATCGACGAAGCAACTATGGAGGTTCTTCCTGCAACAGTATTCGGACACGGTCTTGAAGTTATCTGCCGCCTTGTTGCAACAGGAAGCTTTATCCGCAGATACGGAGAATATATTGAAGACGGCACACCTCTTGAGGGCGGCTATGTTGAATGCACCTTCAAGAATGACGAAAAGGGTGGCCCGCTTGTAACAGGTGAAGGTCTTGCAGCACTTGGCGTAATGAATGCTGAAATGTTTGAAAGCATGAAGAAGCAGACACTTGCCATCACAAAGATTGTAGCAGATGACCTTAAGACTCTTGGCCTTGACCTTTGGGATATCAAGTTTGAGTTCGGTTACAACAATAACGAGGTTATTCTTATCGACGAAATTGCATCAGGCAATATGCGTGTATATAAGGATGGAAAGATTGTTGACCCTGTTGAGCTTACAAAGATTATCAATAACCGCTAAAGGCGGGGATGTTTAAAAAGTCCAGACCGCAAAAAGGCAAACAAGATACAAACCAAATATGGTGAAAAACCTTTAAAAACCGTATTATTGTTAAAAACCGTATTTTGGGTATTACCCCAAAATACGGTTTTTCTCTGTTTTTAAGCCCTTTTGCTACGAACGAACTTCGCCTCTCGACGTACCCACGTACGCCTTCGGGTAACCCACGGCAAGCCGTGGCTCAGTTCGTCCGTTCTGAACATTTTCTCCTATCCCCGTTAAAATGTGCATTATGCATTTGCGAAGCAATTAATCAATAGCCTGTATAAAAGTTATATCCGAAAGTACGAAGCCTTTTTTTGCCACGCATGTTTCTATAAAGGGAACTCCCTGATAGCTTCCCGTGTCGGAGTAATTAGATGCGGTGGGGGCAGGGTCATTAAAAAGAATGATTCCGTTTTCTGCCGCCACGGCAACCATTGTATGAGGGTATCCCGCATACCGTACCATTACACCTTCGGGATGAAGTGCGAGGGCTTCCTTTAATGCTTCCCTGACAACGGCGTCGGACTTTTCGGGATTTTGAATATATGTACCGCCTGAAACACTGTCCCGTCCTGCATAATAAGGACTTGCGGGGGAAAGTGCCGGGACAAACTTTATGTTATACGCCGAGGCGATTTCATTGTGATAGCAATAAGCACCGCTTGAGGTCTTGGTAAGGTTAATTGCCGCAATATCATTGGGGGTTATCCGTGTGCCTGTCAGGTTGGAAATCACCATGGCATATGAGCATACCCAGCAATAGCCGCTTCCGCTTGAGGGAAGATTAAACTCTGCTTGATTCTGGAAATAATAGGATTTCGCCGCCACGGCATCACGCGTTGCCTGTGAAATCATCTGGGGTGCAAAGCCGAAATATACGGTCTGTGTATTGACATCAAATCCCAAAGAATAACCAAAAATATTTGAAATATCACGTGCCGATACAATATAGCTTCCGTTTGCATAAAGACAGGGAGCAGTCAGAAGCTTGAAATAAAACTCCTTATCGCTTTGCCCGGTGATGTCGGAAACGGTTGCAAACTGTTCATCGGGAACAAAGCAGACCGATGTGCGTTTGTTGCTGATTGTGATGCTGTGATGGTCGTCAAAGGTTTTATATTCAAGACCAAGTGCCTTTGAGAGTGTTTTTGCATCAACATATGTTATGCCGTCACGCACAAAGGGGGAATAAGGAAAATCAACCTTATTCCCGTTGACGAGGAATTTTACAAACGTATCCTCATATGCATGCACAGGTACATTCGCTACGATAAGCAATGCGGATATTAATAAGACGCAAAGTTTTTTCATAGTGGCGGACACCACCTTTCTGCCCACAAAATAGTATCTACCTTATTTATAACATAAAAGGCGAATGTTGTCAATCAAAATCGAATTTTCAAAAACTATTGAAAATAAAATAGTTGACAAAGAAGTAATTGTGTGTTATCATTACAAATAGTTTAATATCTAAAAACGATGATGGAGAGTGTAGCTGTGAATCTTTAAAGAGAGGTGCCGGAGGGTGCGAGGCACTAAAGTGAAGCGGACTATTGTAGCTCCTGAGTTGAAAGGAAGAAAGCTTGAGAAGTGATTAGACCCTTTCCGAGAATGCTGCGTCAGTGCATAGGGCTTGTTGGAGTCTGAAGAGGCAGCGGGGTAACGCCCGGTGCAATTTGAGTGGTACCGCGGGTAATATGCTCGTCTCAAGGAAATTTCTTTGGGACGTTTTTTTATGTTCCAAAGCAGGAGGTATAAAAAATGGAAGAAACAATGATGACCGGTCTTGACTTTAAAATCAGTGAAGTTGCCGCAAGAATCAAAGAACTTCGCCAGATCGACGGAATAAGCGTTGAAACAATGGCGAAGCTGACGGGTGTTTCCCGTGATGAATATGTAGCGTGTGAGGAAGGAAAGCACGACCTTAGCTTTGCGTTTATTTACAGATGTGCACTTGCATTTAAAGTAGGTGTCACGGATATTATCGAGGGTGTCAGCTCCAATCTTAAATCCTTCACGGTGACAAGATGTGGCGAAGGACAGAAAATCGACCAGGCACACGGAATGATTTATTATAACCTTGCATCAGCTTTTAAGGGCAGGGTAGCAGAACCGCTTTATGTTCATGCCATATATGATGAAAGTGCAGAACGCGGTGATATGGAGCTTACCAGCCATGACGGGCAGGAGGTTGATATCGTTATCAGCGGCTCGCTTAAGGTTCAGGTGGGCGGTCACAGCGAAATTCTCCACGCAGGCGATAGCATTTACTACGACAGCTCCGCACCTCACGGAATGGTTGCGGTAGGTGGTCAGGACTGTGAGTTTTACGCTATCGTTCTTAATGGACAAAAGCAGGAAGTAAAAGAAGAAAAGTCCATTGTTAAAACAAATTACAAGCCTCACCGTGAATATAAGAGAGTTTATCATAACTTTATCGAGACCGTTGAGGACGAAAACGGCTGTCTTGAAAAGATTTCCTTTAAGAATGAGGAAAAATTCAACTTTGCATTTGATGTAATTGATGCTATTGCAGATAAAAAGCCCGAAAAGCTTGCAATGCTTCATCTTTCAAAGAATAAAGAGGAACGCCGCTTCACATTTGCGGATTTCAAGCGTGAGTCTGCAAGATGTGCAAATTATTTTGAATCAATCGGCATTAAAAAGGGAAGCAAGGTAATGCTTGTATTAAAACGCCATTACCAGTTCTGGATTGCGATGCTTGCACTTCATAAAATTGGTGCAGTTGCAATCCCTGCCACATATCTTCTGCAGGAGCACGACTATGAGTATCGCTATAATGCCGCAGGCGTTGATGCAATCCTTTGTACTGCGGATGACGATATTGCAGACCGTGCCGAAAGCGGAGCAAAGAATGCAAAAACTCTGCGTGAAAAGATTATAGTAGGCGGCAAAAAGGACGGCTGGAGAGATTTTGACGAGGAATACAAGGCTTTCCCCGATACCTATGAAAGAAAAGAAGATTCTCCCTGCGGAAATGACGATATGCTTATGTACTTCACTTCAGGTACAACAGGAAATCCCAAAATGGCACTTCACGCATACACATATCCGCTTGGCCATTTCCACACTGCAAACTACTGGCATTGTGTAGACCCCGAGGGTCTTCATCTTACCATTTCCGATACAGGCTGGGCAAAAGCCGCATGGGGTAAGATTTACGGTCAGTGGCTTTGCGAGGCGGCACTCTTTGTGTACGACTTCGATAAATTTGATGCGGCAGACATTCTTCCGCTTTTCTCCGAATATGGTATCACAACCTTCTGTGCACCTCCCACAATGTACAGAATGCTTATGAAAGAGGATATTTCCAAATATGATATGTCCTCCGTACAGCATGCAAATACAGCGGGCGAAGCTCTTAATCCCGAGGTTTATAAGCAGATTAAAAACCTTACGGGACTTAGAATTATGGAGGGCTTCGGACAGACGGAAACCACCTGTCTTATCGGTAATCTCTATGGCAGAGAGTACAAGCTTGGTGCTATGGGTAAGCCCGTTCCCCTTTATGATGTTGATATTGTTGACCCCGACGGAAACAGTGTTGACGTAGGTGAAAACGGTGAAATCGTTATCCGTACAAGCGAGCGTGTGCCATGCGGTCTGTTTAAGGGATATTACAAGGACGAGGAAAAGACAAAGGAAGTTTGGCACGACGGTCTTTATCATACAGGCGATGTAGCGTATCGTGATGAGGACGGCTTCTATTTCTACGTGGGCAGAGTTGATGACGTTATCAAATCATCAGGCTACAGAATAGGACCCTTTGAAATTGAAAGCGTTATTATGGAGCTTCCCTATGTTGTGGAATGCGGCGTATCTGCCGCTCCCGATGAAATCCGCGGACAGGTAGTTAAGGCAAGCATCGTTCTTACAAAAGACACTGTGGCGAGCGAAGAGCTTAAAAAAGAAATTCAGATGTATGTAAAAGAACATACCGCACCCTATAAATATCCCAGAATCGTAGAATTCCGCGATTCACTTCCAAAAACAACAAGCGGAAAAATCATCAGAAACCAGCTTTAAAACAAGTAAATTATCGCACAAAAAAGAACAGGGGCTGTAGCATTTTGCTACAGCCCTCAAAAGATCATATAGGAAAGCCGCCATATTCTCGCAATGTGGCGGCTTTTCTATATGGTGATAAAGTTGTAATAATTGCCCTTGTTCCTGTGATTGTTCTATTGACTTTAAGTGATTTCTTTATTATTTAAATTTATTAGGAAGCTCTTATTGCACTTGCATCTTCCCATGTTTCTGCATATAAAGCATAAAACAGTTGTCCTGTCATTGAACTTACATTATTGCCACTACTGTCTACTACTTTATTCCAATACACCTTGATCTTTCCGTTTCTTTCATCAATCTGCCTTACGACACCAAATTTTGTTATCAAAAGATTTCCTTTGATAACACTTTGCCCCACGCGGAATTTCTGAACGGCACTTTTGTTGGCTTCCAAATTTTTTAATCTATTTGCCTCTTCCTTCGTTTTATACCATCCAACTTTTAAATAGTTATCAACTTCATATTCATGTACCGAAATGCTTCTGCCATCCGAACTATAAAGAGTTGTTTTCGGCAAAGATTTAGGCTGCTGTTCATAACTCATCATACCTAATCCGTCTTGTATCCAGAGCTTAATAACTCTATATTCTTCACTCCAGCTTATTCCTCCAAAAGCGTTCAAACTTTCAAATTGTATCAGAGTTCTGCCGTTTATATTATAGCTGGTAACTTTATTACCGTTAACATAAGTTTTAATATCAGTCGAGAGAACCGGATATGAAATCTTTCCTATTTTGTTGGGAGCAGTTTCATATGGTAATACAGAATAATTTGATATTGTGTTGACATTTGAATTTCTGGTTATACTTAATGTTCTTGCAGCTTCATCCCAGACAACATTAAATCCAAAATAAGCCAAATCTTCTGCTGGGATAGCGGTATATCCATCAATATTATATGATTCAATAATATAATGGTTTATGTATGCCTTTATGTCTGTATATCTTGCATAATTTACAATATCACCGATTGCGGCAAAAACATTAGAAGTTTCTGCTAAAAGTAATACCATAGCCAAAATAATTGTTTTAATCTTTTTCATATTTGTTTTCCTTTCTTAATTAATCTTTTGAATATTAATTTAATGCTGTTCCACTTGAAAAGACGTATTAGATAAGTCTCTAAGCTATTCTAAACCAGCACTGTCTGTTCAATTTCAACGCTTTCAGGAACACCTAACGGCAACAAAGTTTTCAGGCTTTTCCAAATATACACTTTGGCTGTTTTCGATGCGGTCAAGAACGGCATAGTAATTGTATAACTTGTATCACCATTACACTCGGCAGAAATCAATTTTTCCGGATGACCTTCATTATTTGAAACTACAATTAATATAATCGCGTTAAACATTTCTTTTTCAAAACTAACATCAAACTGTGTGTAATCTGAACCCGCTTTTGCAGTTGTTTTTGTAAGAGGCGTGAAGTTTCCAACTCCTCTTAAGTATGGATAGCCATTATTCACTTCAGGTGATATATCCCAAACTGCACTAAAATCAAAGCTAGAATATTTTAATTTCAATTTCATATCATCGGCAGATAGTTCTGCTACACCTGTGCTGCTTGTTGAAGTTTCGCTCAATGTATAGTTCTTTTCTATTTTGGTTTCTGTTATTCCCCAAGTATAATTATACCTTCCAGCAATTCCTTTACCCACTTTTAAACTTACGGCATAATATATATTGCCGCTATTATAACAATTTGTAATTATTATAGTTGGAGAAAAATTGGATGATGACAAGGTGTCTTGCGACAAACCTAAGATTCCTCCTATTGAATAATTAGATGAATCAGATGAGATTGAAGCTTTATTATAACAATTGTTGATTCGCACTCCTGTTGCGGTAGAACGAGCACTTAGGTAATAGTTTAGGGCTTTCCCGAGAATGCCTCCGGCATTTACATTTGAATTAGATATTACATCTCCGGAATTAAAACAATTACTAACACCACCAGCCTGCTGCGAACCCGCTATTCCTCCAATACTGTTTCCACTTGATGAGTTTTCCTCCATTGAAATTCTACCGGTATTATAACTATACCCTATATTTGTTATCTTAGATATTCCCAATATTCCCCCCACATATATTTTACCCTGAATATTAGCAGTGTTACTGCAGTAAAGCACGTTATTTGAAATCACGGTACTTGTGCCACTTATATGTTTTCCTTCTGAATTACCGACAATTCCTCCTACATATTTACCGCCAATTAGCTTTCCAGTATTATAACAATATGACACCGAGCTTCCTTCCGTTAAATAACCAACTATACCTCCTACATTAGTAGTGTCCGCTGAAATAATATTATTACTAGTATAACAATTCCGGACTACTCCGTTAATAACATATCCTGCTATACTCCCTTTATTTGCAGTACTCCCCAGTGTGTCGTTAAAATTACTGTCGACAACACCAAGGTTTTTGATAGTACCGCCGTTAACAGTCCCAAAGAGACCCTTGTTAGTGCTTGTAACAAAACAATTAACACCCCTAATTTCTTTACCATTACCATCATAAACGCCGCTAAAAGTGCTTATTGGAGTCCAACCATTGCCATCATTCCAATAATCACCTCCTTTAGATGTTGCGACAGACATATCAATATCATCTGTTTGAACAAAATAAGCATTTGAATAGTTACGTACATTGTTCAAATGATTAGCTGTTGCAATTTGATAAGGATTTTCCATGGTTCCATCACCACCGGCAAAATCATCATTAGCGGACACAAGTACAATTTCTGTTTTTTCTTGTGTGTTTGTTGCAAATACTATTAAACCATTTGACGATAATAACATTACTGCGGATAACAAAATTGATAGAATCTTTTGCATTTGTTACATTCCCTTCTAAAAGTATTGTTTTAGGTGGATACCATTATAACATATATATTTAGCTACTGTCAATAAATAAGTATAAATTAAGCTACTTTTCCGAATATTTCCTCATATTACTTTATAATAAGTATTATGAGGTGATTTTTTATGAATAGCATCGGGGAGAGAATAATATTTCTGCGTGAAAACTTGGATTTGTCTCAGGTAAAATTAGCTACTTTAATTGGCATAACGAAAATGACACTGTATAAGTATGAAAAGAATATATGCGAGCCGCGCGGCGAAATTATTGCAAGGCTGGCAAAAGCGCTCAATACCACTACAGATTATATACTGGGGTGTACAGATGATTTTTCACCTGCTGATAATGGCCTAAATACAGGTTGTATAATCAAAGCCAGGGAAGTCGAGTTGATAGCTCGTTACAGACGATTAGACAGTGATAATAAAGCAAGAATTGAGGAACGGATTGATTCTATGTTGGAAAGCCAAACCCAAAACTAAGAAACCGCCCCTCAATGCTACATCGCAAAGTATATCAAATTTTGAAAAATATGGGTATGCCGACAGCATACTGCAAAATAGAAAAGTTTGGAAACCACGAAAATCTCGTGGCTTTCAAACTTTTACTTTTTAAAATAAAATTGGTATGCTTACAGCATACCAATTAAAAAAGGTTCTGTTATAGAATAAAACAAGTATCCGAACAGGAGAAACGTTACACTTATGGGATTATACATAAGTGCATCCCGCACATTGCCGAATATTGAATAGCAAACAAGGCATCCCAATACGAAAATTAATATAAGATATAAAATCCTTTTAAGATTTTTGCTTTCTACCGGTAATTTCAGCCTATCTATGATTCCCAAAAAGTTTACCGCAACAGAGAAAAAAAGAAAATTATAAAGAATGATAACTGCAAGCACAATATAAAACATAGTGATGTCTTCTATATTTACCCGTGGGGCTTCTTCGCAGGCGAGAATAAAATAACCTGTAAAAAATGTTATGTACGCTAATACGGCAATTATCATTTTGTAAATATTTCCTGTGCGAAAGCCGGGTATTATGTCAAAAAGCTTATATGAAGTAAATCGTTCTCTTTTTATATCTCTACGCAGTCTTTCAATGCTTTTGTATCTGTATTCTTTATCAAGTCTTGTGCATTTTGAAATTATTTTTCCTGTTTCTCCCGAGATGGATTTTTCAAGTGGTGCTTTCCCTGTAAGCATAAAATTATAGACGATACCTATTGCATAAATGTCCGAACGTTCATCCGTTTGCGTGAATCCATACTGTTCCGGTGCCGCGTACCCTGCCGTTCCCAAAAGATGGGTGTCACAATTTTTTGAAGTAATAATTTTCCGTGAAATATCAAAATCAATCAGCTTGATTATTCCGTCATTTGTAACTATAATATTTTCAGGCTTGATGTCCCGATGAACTATTTTAAATTTGTGCATTAGTTCTGTCGCATCCAGGAGCTGAAGCATATATTCCTTGGCAATAGATTGGGAAAGGGGAGAATCATTTACTAAGTCTGAAAGAGAGACTCCCTCTATATATTCCATTGTATAATAATCATCACACACCTCAGCTATAACAGGGAAATTTTTATGCGGATTATCGGAAATATACATGAGGAAATCCTTAATTAAGGGATTGAATTTTCTTTTAACAAATGTATGGCTATTTATTTCCATAAGCTGCTCCTATTGAAATAAATTTAAAAAGTAGTATAATAAAATCATAACAAACAACAAGGAGAATGTCAATATGAAAAAAACCGATGACCTCTTGAAGATTATTAAAAGCAGCCATGATATAGATGGCTTCTTAGGCGGACAAGAATTTATTGAAATAAATATTTCTCAATACCTTAATGAAGTAATCAATAAGAGGTGTCTTGCCAAGACGGACGTAATTAAGAGGTCGGGAATAGATAGAGTTTACGGCTACCAAATATTTAACGGAACCAAAACCCCATCTCGTGATAAATTAATACAGCTTGCATTTGGCATGCAGCTTGATTTTGATGAAGTGCAGAAACTTCTGAAATATAATGGGTTTGCCCCCCTATATGCACAGAACAGAAGGGACAGCATTATAATCTTTGCATTAAAAGAAAATCTGTCAGTCATTGATCTTAATATACTGTTGGATGAGAAAGACGAAAAAATTCTTGAATAATCGGCACACTAATGCCCATACTAACCTTGGGTGATTGATATGGAAGAAAGGCCGATACTTGAAAGAAACGACTCTCCTGATAAGGATTCTTTGTATGACAAGCTGATTGATACGGATGCGGTAGCCTCCGCATCAGAGTGTACGGGGCTTATGTACAGACCTCCTCAGAATGAAGCCGAGGCAGAAAGCTACAGCGATATATACACCGTTCCGCAGGTTTTTAATGAGGCAGAAAAAGAGCTTCGTAAATAAAATAAAGGAATTTGCCAACGAATTGGCAAATTCCTTTATTTTATTGCGATTATTACTCTGTCATTATTTCCGTAATCCTTATACAGACTAACGCTTGAGAAGTCCTTTAAAAGCTCTTTTACCTCGTTTCCCTGGTCATACCCTATTTCCAGTGCCAGCATACCGCCCTCAGAAAGTGCTTTGTATGCCTTTTGGGCAATTACTCTGTAGAAATCAAGCCCGTCGCTTCCGCCGTCAAGAGCGAGGCATGGCTCAAATTCGCTTACCTCAAGAGTGGGTACAATGCTGCTTTTGATGTAGGGAGGGTTTGATACTATTATGTCATAGCCCTTTTCAATTTCATCCGTCAGCACGTCAAGCTTAAAAATTTCCACTTTATTTTCAACTTTGTTAAGCTTGGCGTTTTCTTTTGCCGCTTTCATTGCATTTTCCGAAATATCCGTAAGGTCGCACGTTGCCCCGTCAATAAATTTTGCAAGGGATATTCCTATGCATCCGCTGCCGCTACATAAATCGAGGATTTTGGGGGAGCGAAAGGTACATTCCTCAAGAATTCTTTCCACAAGACATTCCGTATCGGGGCGGGGAATAAGCGTGTCCTCATTCAGCCTGAAAGGAAGCCCCATAAATTCCTTTTCACCTAAAATATACGCCACGGGTACACCCTTTGCCCTTTGCTCAATGTAGGAGTTAAAGGCTTCTTTCTGGACATCGTCGGGACTTTCAAAAATCAGTGCGGCGTTTTCTTTATTCATAGCTTTGGCAAGAAGCACCCTCGCATCAAGCAGGGGAGTTTCACTGCCGGAAAGTTTTTTTGCCGCATCATTTAAAAGCTCTCTTACCATTTGTCGTCCTCTTTATTATCTGTGAGAACCGCTTTCATAGAGGTAATTGCAACCTCAAGCTGACTGTCATCGGGTTCGCGGGTGGTTATTTTCTGAAGCATCATACCGGGCTTACTTATAACGCATACAACCTTACTCTTGCTTTTGCCTGCCCAGCGGATTACTTCATAGCTGAGCCCTGCCACAACAGGGAGGAGAAGAAGCCTCAGCCCCAGCCTTATCCATATATTGCTCCACGAAATGAATGAGAAAAGAATAATACTTATAATCATTACGAAAACAAGAAAGCTTGTTCCGCACCTGGGGTGCAGCCTTGGCATACTCCTTGCATTTTCAACTGTAAGGTCAAGCCCTGCCTCATAACAGAAAATGGTTTTATGTTCGGCACCGTGGTACTGAAAAACTCTTTTTATATCCTCCATTTGTGAAACAAGGATAACATAACCTAAAAATATACTGATTCGTATAACGCCCTCTATCAAAGTCTTCAAAAGGTTGTTTTCCACAACACCGCCCAAAAGAAAACCTGTTATCAGATTGGGCAGAAAGAAAAACAGCCCGATTGAAAAAACAAGGGAGATGACAAGGGAGAAATAAATTACAATATCCTTAATCTTATCTCCGAATTTACGGCTGAGCCACTTATCGAATTTTGACTCTGATTCTTCCTCCTCCAGCTCTACAAACTCAGCACTCCACATAAGTGCGCGGGTGCTTGAAATCATAGAATCAAAAAAGGCGAAAACACCTCTTACAATCGGAATTTTGTTAACATGATATTTTGTTACCAGAGAACTTACCGCACGCTTGTCAATTACGATTTCTCCGTCGCTTTTTCTGACTGCCGTGGCAATTTCCCTGGGTCCTTTCATCATTACACCTTCCATGACGGCACTTCCGCCGATAGAGGTAATATGTTCCTTTTGCTCTTTAGCCATAATGATACACTCCTTTCGCAGAATATCAAATATAAGTATACCATAAAGAAGAGTCCTTTTCAATAGCTTGACCGCCGAAAAAAGCTAAAAAACATAACAATTAGATTACAATTATGTTTACATACTTGTAATAGGAAAAAAATAGGTGTATTATAGTAAATAGGAGAATTATATATACGAAATGGAGAAAAGCTATGAAACTGCCTTGGGAGAAAAAATATCTTTGTTGGGGAATAACAGCATTCCTTACAATAATTGCAAGTATATTATTCTTTATGATGCTTCAGCGTTGGAGCGTAGTTTCGGGAGTGCTTGGGTTAATTACAAAAAGCCTTGCCCCCATAACCTACGGTCTTATTCTGGCATATCTTATCAATCCTCTTTTAAATTGGATTGAGCACGGTGTTGTTTTTCCTGTGGTAACTGCCATTGCAAAGAAAAAGAACAGGCGTGTACATAATATATCAAGAATGATATCCGTAGCTTTGGCATGGACGCTTACCATTGCAGTTATATATGCTCTTTTGGCATTGGTACTTCCCGAAATTACGGAAAGTATAGAATCAATTGTTCTAAGCATTCCGGAATATGCAAAACATGCTATGGACTGGGGAGGGGACCTTATAAAGAAAAACCCCGCGGTGGAGTCTTTTTTGCTTCAGACAATTGAAGGCTTTCCATCTAATGTTGAAAATATTACGTCTAAATTAAATGAGCTTCTTCCTGATATAGATAATCTTTTGGCAAGAGTTACAAGCAGTTTGTACAATGTTGTTTCTGCGATTTTAAATGTCCTTATCGGTGTTATTGTATCGGTATATGTCCTCAAAGATAAAGAGAAGTTTACGGCACAGTCAAAAAAAGTACTTTACAGTGTACTGCCAATAGGTAAAGCAAATAACGTTATTGCTCTTTTCAGAATGACACATGACAAATTCGGAAATTTCATAACGGGTAAGATTTTTGATTCTATGATAATCGGCGTTATATGCTTTGTTGTGATGACTGTTTTCGGTATGCCCTATCCCGCACTTATCAGCGTTATAGTCGGTGTTACCAATGTGATTCCCTTTTTCGGACCTTTCATCGGAGCAATCCCCAGTGCTATGCTGATTCTTTTTGCCGAGCCGGGAAAATGCATAGGATTCATAATATTTATAATTCTTCTACAGCAGTTTGACGGAAATATTTTAGGTCCGAAAATCCTTGGAAGCTCCACGGGTATTTCAAGCTTCTGGGTGCTTTTCTCAATCCTTGTAGGAAGCGGGCTTTTCGGAGTATGGGGCATGGTTTGCAGTGTTCCGATTTTTGCGGTAATATATAATTTAGTGCGTGAGGGCTGTCATGTTTCCCTTAGTAAAAAGGGCGTGGATTATACCTCCGAAACCTATGAGAAAATAGACCATATAGATGAGCATACAAAATCCCCTGTGTGGTTTGAAAATATTACAGAGAGGTAGAAAAAATGGCTGAAAGACTTTTATCAAAGGTTCTTACATTCTTCTTTGTTTTGATAATATACCTGTTTATTTTCGTTATAATCCGTATGATTTATATGGATATACGTATTATGTACAAGAAAAAAACAGGTAATATGGCAGATGCATATTTGAAGCTTATAAATCTCAGGCGAAACTTAGACTTTTATGTGGATGAAAGCTACGAAATTTCTGACAGTGAAATTATCGGCAGGGGTAAAAAGTGTGATATACGTATTGCAGACAGCTATCTCTCCGCAAAGAACAGCCGGATTTTCAAGCACAGCGGAAAGTTTTATATTGAGGATTTAGACAGTACAAACGGCACATACCTAAACGGTGAGCCTTTGGGAGATATGGCGGTTGAGCTTCTTGACGGAGATAAAATTTCATTAGGCAGGTCGAATTTCCTTTTTGTACTGCCTAAAGGCACATCAGATTCTAAAAGGAATAAGTGATTATGAATAAAAAAACTCTTGATATAAGACCGCTTTTACTGCTTTTGCTCCTAAATGCATTGGGTATAGTGGTTTTGATTATTAATAAAAATGAGGCATCACATGACATTATGGTGCTGTCAAGCATCATGTGTACAGTAAGTATTATTGCATATGTGATTATTGCTAAATTAAAATTGGGCGACCCGTATCTTTTTATCATAGTTTCTATGCTTTCATCCGTGGGGATTATCATGGTTTCCCAATTAAACAGTAATGCAGGAAAAAAACAGCTTGTGTGGTACATTGTCGGAGTGGCGGCATTTTTTGCGGCGTTATGGATTTACCGTGTGATGAATAAGCGTCTTAAAAAGCTGACGCTCGTTTATTACATGGGTGCGGTGCTTCTTTTTGCAGCAACGCTTATTTTCGGAACAAGAATTCACGGTGCCAAAAACTGGCTTTTCGGTGTGCAGCCCTCTGAATTTATCAGAATTTTATACGTAATGTGTTTAGCGTCGGTTTTTTTTGAACCTAAAAGCAAGGGCAAAAAAAAGCTTTCCAAATCCGCAAAATGGAAAAAGCTTTTGACCTCTGCATTCATAGCAGGCACATGTGCTTTGTTCCTGCTTTTTCAGAAAGAGCTGGGAACGCTTCTTGTGTTTGGCGTTGTTTACCTTGTATACCTGTATGTATACGGGGACAGCAAGCCTTTCCTTGTGCTCAATATCCTTGCAGTTATTGGGGCGGCCATGTTTGCAGTAACGGTATTCTCCCACGTGCAGGAGCGTGTAGTGGGTTGGCGTGACCCGTTGGGAACTTATGAGAATGAAGGTTATCAGATTTCCCTGGCTCTTATGGCGGTTGCTTCGGGCGGATTTAGTGGCAGAGGAATAGGAAACGGACTTCCGGGAAACCTTTATGCCCTTGAATCCGATTCAATCTTTGTTGTTATATGTGAAGAATTAGGGCTTATGGGCGGAATTGCGGTGCTGATGCTCTACTTTGTTCTGGTGTACAGGGGCTTTAAAATAGCACTCTCTACAACAAATCCCTTTAATAAAGCGGTAAGCGTGGGGCTTAGTGTGGCAATAGGTATTCAGACCTTTATTATCGTGGGCGGTATCACAAACTTAATTCCCCTTACGGGCATTACGCTTCCGTTTATCAGTGCAGGCGGAAGCAGTATGGTGTCCACTTTTATGATAGTAGGAATACTTCAATCTATCAGCTCAATGAAAGGAGAGACATCGGATGAACTTGAATAAGCGTATTATCCGTGCAATGACCTTGTTACTTTCTCTTTTCTTTGTACTGGTGCTTCACCTCAATTATTTTATAATATTTGAGTCAAGGGAGTATGTGGAGGATGTCCATAATCCCCGACTTTATGAGGTCACCCGCGGAACCATTTATGACAGAACAGGGGAAACCATTTTAGCAAAAAGCGAGGGAGAGGGAAATCTTCAAAAACGTGTGTACCCCTATGGAGAGTTATATGCTCATGTAGTGGGGCATTTCAGCAGAGAGTACGGCAGAAGCGGGCTTGAAAGGGAGTACGACAGCTATTTAAGTGCTAACCCCACGATGCTCAGTGTGCTCTATGAAAAGGGAAAGAATGTTGAAAACAAAGGTCAGGATTTGTACCTTACCATTGACCACAATCTGACTTCTCTTGTGGATAAAACGGTAAAAAACCGCTTTGGTAACAGGAAAAATGCAAATGTAATAGTAATGAATCCCAAGACGGGAGAGGTTTACTGTGCTTATGCATCAAAGGCGTTTAATCCTAATATTGACGAAATGAAAAAGATTATAAGCGGAGGCGGAAAAATTGATTACCGTTTTGACGCCGTGAATAATCAGTTCTGCCCCGGCTCAACATTCAAAATAATAACTGCCGCGGCGGCTATTGATAACGGACTTGAGGACTACGAGGTAATGGACGAAACAGGCTCAATTAATGTGGGCGGTGCAGTATTTGGAAATGATAAATCAAAGGCTATGGGAAAAACCGATATGCGAAAAGCAATCGTTAAATCAAGCAATGTATATTTTACCGATATTTCAAAGGAAATAGGCAAGGAAAATATGATTGCGAGCCTGGACAAGTTTTTGGTAACAAAGCAGATTCCCTTTGATGGATTAAATACGATAGAAAGCGGCATAACAATACTTAAACGAGAAGAAAATTCTGTGCAGACCGTCAATCTAAATGACTGCGATACTGCGGCAATGGCGTCGGTTGCTTTCGGACAGGAGCCTGTAAAGCTTAGTCCGCTTCATATGGCTATGGCAGTGTCCGCTATCGCTAATGACGGAAAAATGCCTGTGCCATATCTTGTAGAAACTTCAAGGCGTAAAAATAAGGTGGACTACAGTGCAGAGAGAGCAGTTTTGTCACGAGGCTGCAGTGAGCGTGCCGCACGCCTTATAAGGACATATATGGTTGACTGCGTAGAGGAAGGAACGGGAAAAAGTGCAAGTATTCCCGGCTTCAAGTTCGGCGGAAAGACGGGTACTGCTCAGGTGGAAGGAAAATCCTCTCACGCATGGTATGTTGGATTCGCACCTGCAAATAATCCGCAGATTGCGTTCTGTGTGATGGTAGAAAACGGAGGTTACGGCGGAAGTGCCTGCGGACCGATTGTAAGAGAAATTATTAAATATTGCAGAAACAATGACCTTATACAGGAATAGAATAATAGAAAAAAGTAATTGGCTGTGCCAATTACTTTTTTTCTACTATAGCTTTTATTGATGAACAGTATTCTCCCGGACTCAGCCCGGTTACTTTTTTAAACTGTCTTGAAAAATAATGAATGCTCGAATAACCTAAAATGTATGCAATCTGAGATATGTTGTAATTATCTTCGCGTAAGTATTTTTTTGCAAGGTCTATTTTCAGATTTATGAAATATTCCATAATACTCATATCGAACGTGTTGCGAAAAACGGAAGCAATCGTTGTTTTGTTAAAACCGCTGTAACGCACCAATTCATTTATGCTTATACTCTCTGTAATATGATCTACCATGTAGTTAACAAGCATGTTGCAAAGAGCACTCTCGCGGTTGATGCTCATTTGTGAGCGGGAAAGGGATGCGGCAGTACCACGCAGAAAGGAAATGAGAAGCTCGGCAATGTATTGCTTCACTAATTGCTCGGAACCTAATATTGCCTCCTTTTTTCTTGTAATCTGTGTGGTATATGGATTGTTAAGAGGTGTCGAAAACGCACCCGTATACTCGGAAATGATTTTAGAAATAATTGTTTTTTGCTCCTGTCCCACGGTCAGCATTTTATCCTCGAAAAAGCTCATATCGGGAGAGGTACACTCAAAGGAGATAATCGCTACGTTGTTTGCAATCTGCGGAGAACAGTGGAGGGTGTGCCACTGGTTGGGCTTGTGAAAAAAGATATTTCCCTGTGGGAGTATAAATTCCCTGCTGTCTGCAAAAACTATAATGTCACCCTTATCGGCGTAAACGGCTTCCCAGAAATTGTGGCTTTCACCCTCAAATTTGAAATTTGCAGGATATTCAAAATAATGCACGCTGTAAAGCTTGCCGATATTTATTGTGGTTTTAAGCTTTACTCCGGGGTACTTTTCCATATTATCGCCTCCATGTCCACTATAGCATGAAAGACTTAAAAAATCAATGATAAAAATGCAAAAAAAATATACTTTTGTGCAAATACTTTTTACAGCGATTTATGTATAATGAAATGAATGTGTAATTTACCGTTAAAAGCTCTTTGCGGAGGGAAAATACAATGGAATCTAAGCAGTACGATCTTAAAGATATACTTACTAAATTCAATATTGATACCAATATAGAGATTTACGGAAACGGACATATTAATGATACATATCTGTGTGAAACCTCTCCAAGGTTTATTTTGCAGAAAATCAATACAAATGTGTTCAAGGACCCAAATGCCGTTATGGAAAACATCTATAATGTGACTTGCCACGTAAGGGAGAAAATCAAAGAGGCAGGCGGTGAGCCTGACAGGGAAACTCTCAATTTTTAAAATACACAGAGAGCATCACAATCTTGACCGTGCGAGAAACCAATTTGCATTGGTAAAGGATATAGAAAAGAAACTTCCCGAAATGGCAAGAATTGTGCAAAAGTATATATAAGTTGTTTTGTTTTAGTAACTAACTGAATTTAACGAAGGAGGAACTGAAGCTGGGTTTCAGTTCCTCCTTATTCTCTCATAAATCACACTATTACAGAAAATGCACGGGGAATATTAACTATTTCAGCAAAGGTCAATTCTCCGCCGTATTCGCCGTCAACCGTCCATTTAACAGGCTCATCACTTTCAATGGTAACATTTGATGCCTTAAAGCTTATAATATTTTCTGTTTTTTCTATATTTCCGGTCACAAAAGCGGAAAGAATATTCTGATAACCAAGGGCATTTTTTGGCTTCTTGATAAGAAGTACTTCAAAAAGTCCGTCATTTAAAGAAATTGCCGTGCCAATCGTATGCTTCATTCCTGCAATCTGAAAAGAATTGCTTATCGCACCCAAAATGAAATCATCTTCTATGACCACGTCATCGAATTTAACCTTTGCATGTACAACCTTTATTGAAGAAAGTTGACGGATTCCCTCAATGACATATGCCATATGACCGAAAATGTTTTTAAATTCCTGGGAGGTATCATAGGAAACAGAAGTAAACGCCCCGAAAGCTGCAACATAGGCAAAATATTTATCGTTCATTTTGCCTGCATCGCAGAAGAAAGGCGTGCCCTCCACAACCATCTTTGCCGCCTTTCGTATGTCGGTGGGAAGACCGATAGTTCCTGCAAAATCGTTAGTGCTTCCCGATGGAAGATATGCCAGTTTAGGCCTTTTTTCAGGCTCGGCGCACATCAATGCACTTACAGCCTCATTAAGCATTCCGTCGCCGCCACAGACAGAAATAACCTCATACTCTGTCATATGTTCTTTAATATATTCATATCCGTCTTTAGCGCATTTTGTAGGGTGGAGCGTAATGCAATAATCGTGCGAAGAATATGTGTCTATAATATCCGAAAGATAGTGTTTTATCTGAGCTTTGCCGCTTACAGGATTGTAAACAAGTAAGAGTTTCTTTTCCATAACGAAGCTCCTTTCTATATATTATTATACTCTTTTTTACGATGAATTCAATATTAAAACATAAAAATTTGCTTTTTTCGGCATATTATCCCTAAAAATAAATAAAATAGACTTGTAATTATATTGCATTTTATTCGTGAGAGTGGCATAATATAAATATAATAAATAGTTTCAGGAGGAATATCTGTATTATGAAATATGAAGAAATTATTGAATTTGTCCAAAAGAATTTAAAAACGACCGAAGCCAAGAAAATTGAGAAGCACATAGCGGTTGAATTTGATATTTACGGAGAGGGCGAGGGCGCATTTTATGTAGAGGTAAAGGACGGCACCATCACAGTTGAGCCTTATGAGTATTACGATCGTGATGCTAAGGTTTATATCACTGCTGATGAGCTTGCTAAGCTTGTAAACGGAGAAAAAGCCCCCGAAGAAAGCTTTTCAGAGGGGATTCTGATGATTGAGGGAGATATTGATGCTGCACAGGAGCTTATTAAGCTTGTGAAGGCTCCTGCAAAGAAGACCGCCTCAAAGTCTGTCGCAAAGAAAGCTCCTGCAAAAAAAGAGACTGCCCAAAAGACCGTTAAGGCAGAAAAGGCAATCGTTGAAGACACTAAAAAGAAAAGCTCAAAGGTAGCAAAGGATATTAAAAAATAAACCCTGTAATCTGCCATGTCTTTAATGAAATCATCATAAAAAATCCCCCTTTGACTAATTTTATTCAAAAGGGGATTTTTTTATGATGATTAAAGGGCAGGAAGTGTCCCGATTGCACGAAGAAGCTCCGATAGCTTTTCTGTACGGCGGACGGTTTTAAGGACTTTTTCTTCAGTGGGGAAATTCCACATCATAAACAGCCATATTTCCTTTAACTTGTGCATTGTAAAATGGTCAGAAGAAAGAATTCTGTTATATCTGTCCGCAAGAAGGTGTGTAAATTCTATCATTTCAGCCGTAGTGATCCTGCTACCTCCCTTGATTTCACGCATAAGTGCGGGGTTTGCCACAGCGCCTCTGCCGAGCATTATGTGGTTTAATTCGGGATATTTTTCCTTGATTTTTATATAATCATCGACAGTAAATATGTTTCCGTTGTAGCAAACGGGGGCATGGCTTTTGTCATACGCCGTCTGGAATGCTTCATAATTTATTTCGCCTTTATAAAAATCCTCACGGCATCTGGGGTGCACAATCAATTCCTTAATGGGATAGTTGTTATAAAGCTCTAAAATTTCATTAAATTCATCGGGAGAGGAAAAGCCGATTCTCGTTTTTATTGATATGTCAATATGGCTTTTCTCAAAAATTACATCAAGGAAGTTTTTTAGAAGCTCTTTTTCTCTGAGAAGTCCGCTTCCGCGTTTTTTATTTACAACCGTTCCCGACGGACAGCCCAAATTCAGATTGATTTCATCATAGCCATATTCCTTTACCTTTTCCGCAAATTTTATAAATGACTCGGAATTATTCGTAAGGGTTTGAACAATTGGTTTTACAACACAGTTATTTTCGGGGAGCATATCCTTAAACCCTTTTCTCCCGATTTTGGTGTTATCGGAGGGGGAGATAAAGGGCGTATAATATTTATCGCATCCGCCGAAATATTCTGCGTGAGTGTTTCGATATACATATGAAGTAATACCCTCAAGGGGAGCAAATGAAAGAGTCATAAAGCACCTCAATCATAAATTTTAATTTATTATAACATATATGATAAGAAAAAACAATAGAGGTTGTTTCATAATTGAAACAACCTCTTAGACTACATAAAAACCGTTAAAATCGGGGGCGTGTACCTCGATTTTAACACCTTGCAAGGGCTGGCACGGTGAGTGCCGCGCAAGCGAAAGCCCTTTTCTCGCAAC
>JAZUCF010000003.1:0-66275 GCA_045638945.1 Clostridia bacterium
CTTTTTTATAACTGTCCAAAATTTGTTTAGCTACCCAACGGTTGGTTTCCGGAGTAAAGTGAATTACATCTTCTAAAAATATTCCGTTTCCTCTGACATCAGGAATATAATGAGGAGCTTTGCTAACGTCGAACATTGTTATATTATCATTTTCTTCACAAAGTTCATTAAAAACCTCATTAACATAATGCATACTTTCAAGCCACTCGCCGGTAGGTTTTAATTCAATATAACGGTCATGAGCGACTATTTTATGTAATACGGTAGATACTCTTTCTCCTATAGCTGTATAAAAGCCATTAAAAAGTGTCTTGTAAGTTTCTTTAAGCACCGGCTCAATAGCATCCTTTTTAGCAACAGCATCTTCCTCGCCACCGCGCCAATGCAAAGTGGTAAAAAGTTCTGTTTTTCCTAATTTCTCCAGACTTTTTTCAAGAAGAGAAAGAATATGTGTAGTAAAAGGAAACAAGGAAATATCAACTTCTTTAAGTTTTCCGGGGATAAGTTTCTTTTCACGTCCGGGATTCCACATATACTTTTCTCTTACGCCTTGTCCGCCTATCGCAATTTGTACGATATATAAATCAGGCAAATTGCTTTTATTTCCTGAATCAATTTCATCCTGCCACAATCTGGCAAGACAATTCGCAACTGAATAGGTATGGTCCTGTTCTTCTCCAAGATTCATTCCATCGCTTGTATAGCCGCTCCAAAAAAGTTCATTATTGTCGAAAGTCTGATTATCGTCTCTTTTTAATCCAAATACATTTTTTAACGGTTCGCAAATTTTGTCCTTTGTTTCCATAGGTACTTTATGACCAACGGCATTTGATTGACCAAGCAATATAAAAACTGCTGCTTTATTGTTCGAATTCATTCTTTTTTCTCCTATCTGTTGTTTTTTTGTACAAGCTTTGTTATTCACTATTAATTACCGGAATTTAAGATACATACACAAAAAGTTTTTATTGCGTATTTCATACCGTCTTCATCCATAAGAAAATCGTTGTTATGGGCAACGGTTGTGCATCCCTTTTTCTCATTGCGTGTGCCAAAACGGAATAATGCACCCGGAGCCTTGGTCAGATACCATCCGAAATCCTCACTGCTCATTCTGCTTTCAATAGTTTCTATGGGAATCTCTGCCTTTGATGCGGCACTGGTAATACGGTCGACTACCTCTTTATTGTTAATCACAGGACCGGTACTCATATTCCAATTTATTTCAACCCTGCCGCCGTAATTTGCGGCAATTTCTTCGCAGATTTCCTGAACTCTTTTTCCTACGCGCTCAGCAAAGTCCATATCGTAAAATCTGAAGGATATATCCATTTCGCACAAATCGGAAATCACGTTATGAACGTGTCCGCCTTGGATTCTTCCCACTGACCAGATATATGGAGTATCTTTAGCTTCTTCCTTTACCGCCTCACGCATTTTTTGATATGCTTCCACTGCCATAGCATTGGCATCAATACCAAACTGCGGAAGTGTGGCGTGGGAGGTTTTTCCGAAAAATCTGATTGTCGCAGGAATACAAGCCGCCATATAGTTACCAACGCACACTCCGATTTTCCCTGTTTCAAGTAAGTTTTCGCAATGTGTACATATAATCTCGGAAACACCGTCGCAAACTCCGTTATCAACCAACATTTTCGCACCGCTGACAGCACATTCCTCCGCGGGTTGGAAAATAAGGCGTACACGGCATTTTAGTTCACTTTCGTGTGTTTTTAAATATTTCGCAACTGAAAGCAAAATAGCTGTATGTGCATCGTGACCGCAGGCGTGCATCTGACCGGGAATTTTTGACTTATAAGGCAAATCTGTCTTTTCTTCTACAGGAAGTGCATCCATATCAGCACGCAGGGCTATCAGCTTTTCACCGTTTCCGATTTCTGCAACAATACTTCCTTTTCCGTACTGAAGAGTATATTCAATACCCATTTTTTCAAGTTCACCGCTTACAAGTGCGACTGTTTTTTCAAGCTCAAACCCTACTTCTGGGTACATATGGAGCTGACGGCGAATTTTCACGGAGTAATCAAATAATTCGTTAAGCTTTTCTGTGTTCATCTTTATACCTCCGTTATATCTCCTTGTTTATCTTACATTTTAAGCAATTTTGTTAACGGCTTGCCGTCTGCATAGGGCAACTCGATTCCCATAATTTTTGCATATGTGGGTGCACCGTCTACAAGTTCTGCTTCAGGCAAAACAACGCCCTTTAAGATATCCGGCCCGTATGCTATAAATGGAGGTCTTGGTCCTTTATCTGGATGAAACCCATGCTCAGCTCCAACACATCCGCAATCCGCAAGTGGAAGATTTACTACGGGAACTTTCCAATCATTCTTAAATGCGGTGTATCCATCCGTTTCAACCATAAAACTGAACTTGCCGTCAAGATGCATCTTTTTAAATTCCTCACGGGTATAAACTGCAGAAATTCCCCAAAGCCCTTCTTCACACTTTTCTTTCAAAAGATTATAAACGGCATTATGAATTTTTTCATCATTGGGATTTTTTAGATAAATCTGAGCACTCATGCCTGACGAATTACACCAGGCTGTCCAATCTGTAATTTCACCTTCTGCATTAGTTTCAATAAGTCCGTTTGTTGCAAAAAGGCAATTTAAGTTTATATGGCGCGTTTTATTTATCTGTCCATGATCCGAGGTTATAACAAAATTTGTTTTTTCAAACACACCTGCCTCCTTGGTTGCATCCATAAGAATAGAAAGCATATCATCAACCTCGTCCAGACCTTTCGTTACCAAATCCGAAAACACACCGCTTTTATGACGATAATGGTCAATGTTTGCTATATGGAGTGTAAGAATGTCAGGAGTATGTTTCCGTATAATATCTGCCGCAACATTTGTACTGAAATAAGCAGTCTGTGGGTGTCTGCGCAATATACGCATAGGCAGATGCTTTTTGACAATTTCATCAAACAGGCATTTAGATGTGCCGTTTTTAATAAGCACATCTTCAAAATTATTTTCATCCCATATTTTTTCCGGCCAACATTCATTAACAAGATAATCAACACTTTGGTGATTGCCGGATACAGGCCAGGAAACAGAAGCAGTTTTTAAACCTGCCAATTTACATCTGTCTAAAATATCCTCACACTTGACATTTTCATGTCCAAACATCCATGACGGAGCTTTTTTAAGCTCGAAACAATAATTATTGACTACCTCATGTTTATCCGGATAGCATCCTGTTGCCATTGTTGTATGACAAGGATATGTGAGTGACGGATAAATGCTGTGTATACGCTCAACCATTGAACCGTTTTCTATTATAAATTGAAAGTTAGGCTTAGTTTTCAAATATTCTATATCTTCAAAAACCAAAGCATCAACCGAAATAACAATAAGTTTGTTTTTCATTTTATTACCCCCATACATTAAATGAAATACGCATTTGTATTGGCAAATCTTCCATACTTGTCAACAACAGTCAGTCTGACATATATGTCATCATCCTCAAATTTAAACTCTGCCTCTGTGATTGTTTTTCCATGTTCTGCCAAAATCGACTCTGCTCCACGTGTGCCTTTATTTATGGTGATTTTAACAGCTTCCGAACACGAAATATAAATAGAGTTATTTTCTATATATAAATCATAAATTTCCGGACCTGAGGATGCATAAAAATTTCCCTGAAAAAGCGCATCGGTAATTGACTCATATTTCAGCTCATCTGCTTTTATCATCACGTATCCTCCAAAGCTATCACATTTTGCTGCTGTTGTTGGATATTTATTGTGATTATCATCAGTGGCTAATGCAAATATTTCTTTTCCGCTCCTTAATATATCATCATATGCATTAATTGTATATGCCGGAAATCCCTGTTTATCATCATGGTTGTTGAAAATTTCCATTGCATTTAAGTTTTCGTATTTTGTATATTGTTCACTGGTTTCCATTGACCACGCCGGATGATTATATGTAACAAAGAATCCATGTTCTCTTGCTATTTTTGCCATAAGGCTGATACATTCCGGTGTGTATTCTCTTTCAAAAAAAGGTTCTGATTTATCATACTTGACTTTACTTCTGTTCTCTTTGGCATTGCCGACATAAGCATATCTTTCATTCCATGCCGGATGATATTCAATATCCTGTGTTCCTGCTATGCAACAAATATGACATGACTTTATCTTTTTATTCCCCGGATACTGACTGTTTTCATTAAACGCTGCTTCAAATCCCGCAAGTGCGACAAAGGATTCGTCCGTAAGCTCATGGTGAGGAATAAACATATCATGGTCAGTGTATGCCAGAACAGAATATCCATATGATTTATACAGTTCTTTTAATTCTTCAGGGGTTAAATAACCATCAGACAAATTTGAATGGCAATGTAAATTTGCTTTATAAAAATTACCTTCTTTTGGCAACAAGTATTTTTTCATTGTGTTATCCACCTCTTTAAAATCGCTCTAATCATTAAAACTTAATAAATATAATAGCAATACTTCCGATAATAACACTTAATTTCTGTTTTGTGTTTAATTTGTCTTTAAAAAACAATACACCCGAGATTGTCGCAAATATCGTACTTACTCCGGCTCTTGCCGGAAAAAAGAAAGTTCCTTCACCAATGGTCAACGAATAATTGGATACAAAATGATGCAACCCAAGACAAAGTCCTGTTGCCATTGTGAGAAGAATTGCACGCTTGTCTATTTTAAAAGTTTTGTTCACACCTTTTTTCTTTAAGAGCAAATACGCAAGCAGTAAAAAAACCGCACCAATAAGATAAACAGCTGCAACATATACTCCATTTTGTGCACTATATTGAGATTTACTGAAAATCTGCTGCACACCTGACGCCAATGTTGTTGCAAACATGGCAGATATCGTATAGATAAACCACCTTTTCTCTGTCGGCTTACCATTTTTGAAATCTGTACAACAAACAAAAGCGATAAGTGTAAGAACAATTCCTACAACTCTGAACCACGACATTGGTTCTTTGTATACAAAGTAAGAAAATATTACATTGATTACCATACCCAGATTAACAATCAATACTGATAGGGAAACATTTCCCAGGGAAAGAGCTTCTGTGTATGTCAGTTGAAACAGTACTGTAAAAAGTGCACCGACAAAAGCGTAGCCATACACCACTGGAGATGAATTTACAATTCCGCCTGAGAATAAAATTCCCGAAAAGAGAAAAACAAAAAAATTAAAAACCAATATATCAGCCTTATTTTTTACTGTTTTTTTTGAAAAAGCACCTTGAAAACTGACTTTTAAAGCCGCAAGAACACTTAATAAAAATATTAAAAGATATTGCATGAAAAAGAACTCCTATCTATCCTTACATCTCTACACCACCAACTATTCAGGTAAAACGATCGGTTGGAATTTATGCTCCTTTTCATCAGTAGTAATTGTAAATGAGTGGATTATATTTTCCTTTTTATTTTTAAAATACGTTTATTAACCGCAGAAACAGACAAACCAACAGCATTTCCTATTTCGGTTGATGGGGTATTTGAATTCTCTGCAAGTATTTTAAGAATTTTTTTCTGTATAAGAATTTGCGTAATTTTATCGCAAGTGACATTTGTCGTATTCGAATTTAGTCGGGACGCGAAATGGGTGAAGCGGCACGCTTCTTTTTTACTTAACGAAAAGAATAACAGGTTCAAGCGGATAAATGGTTAAATCGAATATGTATATACCATTTTCTTCTCTAAAGTTAATTTCTTTTCTTGTTCCATCACATGTAAGGATTTCTGCTTTTGTAATTTTTTCTTTAATTACAAGTGGTAGGTTCTCTATCTTATCTGTGCCTAAATCAAAAAGTGCACACATAATTTCCCCATTATTAAGGCAGCCTGCTCTCATATAAAGCTCTGCATCCTCGTAGTAATAAACCGGAAGTGCTTCGTCCTCATTCATAATGTTAAGTATTTGTCTTTTTCTGGGTTCGTTAAGGAAACTAAAAGCTTGCTTATGTGTAAATTGAGTACAAGGAGTTCCTGCGAAGGTTATAACTGTTCCACCAAGAGAGTTTTTAAACTTGGCTACACCGGGGAACTGCATAGTCTTTTCTTCATTTTCTATACTATAACAGGTGCTTATGCTTTCCACCTTGTCATTCATAGGCACAAGCTCATTAAGTCCAAACTGTGGGCTAATATATCCACCACTGAAAGAATCAAGCTCACCACGAATCGGAAGTCCTGTCCAAGGCTTAACCGAAACGCCGATGTGCTCTCCAAAGCCTCTTTCGCAGAGAGCTTTTGCAGCTAATGCCGAAAGAAACGCTTTTCTTTTAAGAGCACCAAGAACCTCTTCATCTGTCATAGTATTAACTGTTACTTCATCAACAAAGGCAATTCCACCCTCATCAGATGAAAAGTAAAGGGGAATACCAAATCTTGAAAGCACCATTGAAGCGAATCCACTCATTTCTCTTTCATATGGATTTGCATACTTAAACTCATTTCTTGGCATAACCTTTGGCATTGGAATTTTTGCTCCGAAAGGCTTTAATTCTTTTACTGTCTCCGTAAGGGCGTCATAAAAGCCTCTGTATTTACCATGAACCTTTCTAAACATTTCATCACTATCTGGTTCATAATCATTAAGCTTTGTAATCCATCGTTTTGCACCGCATACTCCTTCAAGAACTGAGCCGGTATAGTGAGTATGCATAGCGTAAGCTCCAACACTATATCTATTTTGGGGACAAGTGTCACCTTCTGCAAGAAAGTAATCAATCTTTCCTTTTAGCGATTGAATAATTGAGGCAGCCTGATAAAATGATGAAAACAAATTACGATTAGCTTCTAAAGTGTAGCATCCATTACTTACTCTTAAAACAGAAGGATTGCCTTCTCCTTTTAGAATGTTTTCAACTTCTATTGATTTTCCTGTTCCGCACAAAACCCCCTGAATTTTTGGGTTTACCTTATCTATACCTTTTCTTATAGCCTTTGCTGCTTTTACAAGGGATGAGTCCTGCACCTCTAAAAATATTTTCATAATTGGGTCGTCAAGGTCATGACTCATTACATAATCATAAAGTTCTTCACGACTGAAATTAAGTCCTGCTTTTTCGTTAAACATTTTCATATGTTTTTCACAGGCGCAACCACGACCACGACGTCTTGTAAGACGAAGGTCGTCATCAATCATAATAGCCTTTGGATTACGCTTCGCTATAATTTCCATTTGCTTTGTAAGATAATCACAAAAATCATCATCTTCAGGGCAGATTGCAAATTCCTCTTTACCATCTGACAAATTGATTATGTTTTGAAATGGTGGTTTTACATTTGGCACTGCACCGTGACCTAAGGTAGATTGAACAAGGACGCCGCATTCAAGGTTTTCTTCAGCAAGTCTTTCTTTAAATAAGTCATACTTTTTGCATTGAATTTCAGCTTTATCAATAGCAGGATTGCCATCGGGATGAAGTGTCATCAAGAAAAGTGCACAATCTGAAATACCTTCTTCGTATTGTCTTTTAATATCTTGACATCTTTCTTCAAGATGCTCTGTATCAAGCGGCATTATTGAATATAAATACATTTTAAACCTCCTATAATTACCTGTATTAGCCACGTGCAAAACTCGAAAGATGCCGAGTTTTGCACGTGGTTTTACGGATGCGGCAAATCCGTTTATCACTATGAAACAGTCTTAAAATACGCAAGCAGTACAAAAACCGCACCAAAAAGATAAACCACCGTTTCTCTGCCTGCTATGGGATTTTTTAATCTTCAATCTTAATTTTTTCTCCGGGGGCATAGATAATATCATTGTATTTCCAACCAATGAAAGTTTTCTTGGATTCAAATACATTCTCGGGAGCCACTATATAGCTTCCGTTGTTTACGTTTTCATTTTTTTCATTCAAACGCGGTAAAGTCGTTTTCACGCACGCCTCGTTGTCCCACAGACGCAAGAATTGATAATAATTAAATTTTGTATAATCGTAAATAAATGTTCCCTGATGTCCGGGAATAAATACCTCATCTGTGCACGGTGAGAAGATTATATCATTAAACTGACTTCCCCACAATCCCGGTACTGTGTGCCAGGTGTTTCCGCCATCATACGATTCGGCAAGCTTGAAATCGTCTTTCATCAGGCTTGTCAGTTTTCCGGGATAGCTCGTGACAAGAATATGGTCAGGGTTTTGCGGGTTTATCTCCACATTAGTGAATGCATTGTACGTGAATTTCGAGGTGTAATCCTCGATTTCCTTCGTGGAAATATCAATCTTTCCGATCATTCGTTCGCGAACAAACCAAAGCTTATTTTTGTCTTCCGGATCAAAATCCACATCAAGGAAATCCGAGTAGAACAGATTCATAGCCTTTGTCCAAGTTACTCCGCCGTTTTCAGTCATCCAAAGCTCGGCAGCAGTACCTGTACCCTTGATACCAACCTGTAATTTAGTATTTTGGGGGTGAATGTCAAGAATAAAACATTCATTCCTTGTCCACGTTGTTCCGTTATCACGGCTTGTGTGATAGGAGCTGTAGATTGTGGATTTTTTTCCGTTAAGAGTGTCCTCATTATCGTAGCATAGTACCTGTGCATTGCCATAGGTTGCATACTCTTTAACAGTAGATATATTGCTGTCGCCTGAACCGGTTTCCTCGCCGTCTTCAAAATCCTCTTGCGTTTCGTCCTCACTGTCTTCAGGGGGTGCTACGGTAAGGAGCGTGGCATCTGCATTAAATGCGGCAAAGGTTTTGCCACCATCGCTTGATTGCTTAATTCCGCTATAGGTGTCATAGCCGTTTGACCGACCTATATACACAATCACGTGGTCATCGTCGTCGGGGGCAAAAATGGCACGCACTCCGCGGCTGATTCCGCTTCCCTCTTCAAACGTGGGATAGGTGCCCTTACTGTAAATTTTACTACCTGTGTTCACATAGGAGCCTACGTCTACTACAGGTGCAAAAATACGCCCCTTAGAATCAAATGCTATATCCTCAAGGCTGGCACCACTGAAGCCTGAGCTGATGCGTTTAATTGTTCTTGTACTATCACCATTTAAGGTATATTCATGAACTCCCAACGCGGTAAAAATCAGTCTTCCCGGTTTTTTCATATCAAGAGCAAATGAGAAATACTTCGATGGTGTTGATGCCTCCTCGCGAATTGTATCCTCTTTGGGTAATTCCGTTTCTCCTCGGTAAACATAATCGAAAGAAGGCGTAACTGTGGAATAATTATAGCTGACACGCAGCGGATCTATATTCCCGTTCACGCACAAATAAAGCGGATATATTCCATCAGTGTTTTCGGGACCAAATTTGAGTCCGTAAAAGTATATATTATCACCGTTGTTATTTTTAAAACTATATACATAGGTATAGGTTTTTCCACCGTCAGTGGATTTGTAAAGGAAGTAACCACCAGTTGCGGTGGAGTCTGCAGGAGTAATTCTGAGTCCTGCATAGATTGTCTTACAGGTTGCGTCAGTCGGGTCAAGTGCAATTGTTCTGATGTCGCTATATGTTGAGCCATCGCTTCCCGTATTGCGGATTTCCCATGTGTTTCCTCCGTCCTCGGAAACGTAAAGTCCTGTTTCTACACCTGTATCCTTCGCAGTGTAGGTACAGCAGGCATATATCAGCTTTCCGTCGGGGGAAACTGCCATATCGAGAAACTCTGCACTACTATCTCCCGTAAGCTTAGCAAGAGCCGGGTAAGAAGATGCCGTTAAATTTGTGATAGTATCTGTGGCACGGTCGAGTTTGTATATACCGCTTCCCACAGACATATAGGTATTTCCCATATCGTCCTGAACGATCGTGTCACTTTTATAGTCCTTATTTTGTATAGTGTCGGTGTCCGACAGTATCTGTTCCCACGAATATCCGCCGTTAGTGCTTCTGTGTACGCCTGTCTTACGCATATAAACATAGACGATGTTTTTATCAAATTTATCGCACAAAAGGCCCTTCGCATCGTGGCCTGCGGCATTGTTTGTTGTGCTGTACCAATGCTTACCGCCTGTGGTGGTTTTGTAAACACCGCTGGTATCGGTGCAAAGGTACATAACATCGGAATCAACAGGAGATATTGCAATCTGACGTATTTTCTGGCACGCCTCACCGCCAACAATACCTGCCGATTTGTTGTTTTCTGCCTCTGTCTCTGTCATAATATGCATTTGACGAAGCCACGGCGCATAGTAGGTGACAAAGGGATTGTCCTCCTCTGTCCATGGGGTTTTATATTCATCGGCGGGAATATATCGAGGAGAATCCCACACGGTGAATTCTGCACCGACACAGACAGACTGCACGAGAACCACTGCGATTATTAAAAAGCTTGTTAGTTTCTTTTTCATTTTCGTTTCACCTTTATTTTAAGATATGGGAAGTCTCCCGTAAGGGCGGCTTCCCATATCATTATCTTAGCTCTGTATTTTGCCTGTCTGTCTTATTTTTCGGTTTCAATCACAAGCACGGGGATATTATTTACTCCTACGTCTCCATCTACTGAATAGATATACAGATTGTTTTTAGCCGTGAGTTCAGGCGCTGAAAGGACGAAATCTGCATTGCCGCTACGTGTCTTCACATGTTCTGTAACGTCAATCTCGATTTTGTGCCCAGCTGTAGCCGTTGTAGGAACTATAGTGCTTCCGAGTTCATTTGCTGTAACAGTCTTAAAATCATTGAAGTCGGCTATAGCAAATGCTTCTCCGAACGCAGCTGTGGGAGAAAATGCGTATGCGTGAACAGTCATGTCAGCACCAAAAGCGTCGCCCACTTTTTCAAATGTCGTTACAAGTTTTGCACTCTTTACTACTTCACCATTTGCAAGAACGGGAAGAGGGAATCTTAAAAATACGCTACAGTGAGACTGAGAGCCCTTAATGTATCCAAGTCTAGCTCTTTTTCCCCCTGTTTCTCTGTTAGATGCAGTATTAAGTGATGCATTCCAAGAGTAATTAGCTACATATAAAGATTGGTTAGCGGAAGTTGCCGCAGTCGTACCGTTTGGTGAAGCATAAAGTGTATATGTCACTGTTTCAGCTGCCTTCGGGAGTACTTCAAGTGATGCAGGCTGTGCGAGGGGCTCAAGAGTAGCCTTTTCCCAAACGAAGAATTTTACTTCGCAGGATTCACCAACCTCAACCTCAGGGAGTGACACTGTGAGTTCATTATCACCTACAACAATGCTTTTTTCTTCGCTTACAGCGGCGGTAACAAACTGATCCTCAGCATAAACTGCTGATATAACAATTGCGTCTGTTGCTTCTTCTGCCTCGAGTATCAAATCCACATCTCCGCCCAGAACTTCGTCTGTGATAGCGGCTGTGTTGTCTCCAACAGAAAGCTGCGTATAAGCTGCCTGTGCATCAATTGCGTCGGGTGAAGCCAGTGCAAGGGAAGAAAGCATTATGAGCGCCAGACAAAGGGTTAAAATTTTCTTTAACATTTTCTTTTTTCTTTCCTTTCAAATAGATTTGTATGCCGGGATGCCCTCCCGACGGGGGTGTATATTGTAATTTAATTTAATTAATTTTCAGGTTTAACAATCCCTCCACCGCTTTCGCGGTTCCCCTCCCTTTACACAAGGGAGGCTTGAAAAGGGTATGAAATTGCGTAATGGCGGATATTGTTCGCCTCTACGTACTTAATTTGTCTTTGTGAGATCTAAGCCATCTTCGCCCAGCAAATATCTACGTACTCTCTTTTGGCGAGCTACGTCATATTCACCTTTTGACACTGCTCTGTTAAGAGCTGTGGTTGCACGGGTGCTTAAATCCTTGATAGCAGCGTCAAGAGTCAAATCCCCCATCCACACTTTCTGGAAAAGGGTATCCCAGGTATCTCCCTCAAGGGTATAGGCTTCATTTTCCGCATAGCGTTTTTCCTCGTCTACAAATTCACCGAATTTAAGGAAGCGGGGGTCGATTTTGCTCTTGTCTACGATATCGAGAACGTCACGCTTTGAAGAAAGGTTGATACCTCTCTCGAAAAGCTCTGCACGAACCTCATCGGAATAAAGGAACTTAATTACTTCCATAGTTTCTGCGGGGTTCTTTTCTGCAGCAGTCTTACCTATCAGACGAAGTCCGCCACGCTGGTTCCAATGGTAGATAACCTCTTTTCCCTCGGGACCGGGATACTGACAGATATCCCAGTCACATTCAGCCTTGAACTGGTCGTTATAAACTGCTACGTCCCAGCTGATTGCAGGAATCATACCGATTGTGCCTGCTGCAAAGTATGCACGTGCTGTGTCATTATCAAGTGTCTCCGCACCGGGGAACAATGTGCCGTCCTTCTTCATATCTAAAATCCACTGATACATTTCCTTGTAGCCGGAATAGTCAACCGTCAGGTTATCAAGGTCTGTGTATGCAGCTGCGGTTTCCTTATAGTTATTGTCATAGTATGAAGAAAGAGGTGAACCTATAGTGTAGCTAATTCCGAATTTTAAGGGGAATGCAAAGCCGTATACTCCGCCGCCGAGGGCTGTGATTTTCTTTGCATATTCCTTTACATCTTCAAGGGTTTCGGGGGCTTTTGCTTCGCCGTTTTTATCAACGATGCCTGCCTTTTTGAACAAGTCCTTGTTATATGCAAGTCCCGCTGTCTTTACGTTAGGCTGAACACCGTAGGTTTTTCCGTTAATCAAGGTTGTACCCTCTATTCCCTCCTGACCGAATTCTTCTATGAATTCCTTGCCGCCGGGAAGGTCGTCCAGCGCTAATACATCGCCCTGCTCAATGAATTTCTTTCTCTGATTTCCCGATACGCTGAAAAGATGAGGAAGCTGACCACTCTGCTGTGCTACGTCAATCTGTTTGCTGTCGGTGGTGGTAACATAGTCGATGAAAATGTTCTTTTCATCACCTGATGTTGCGTTCCAGTCATTTACAAGCTCTTCATAAATTGACTGTGCACCTGCTTCTGTAGACCATACGGTGATAGTTACATCATCGCTGTCTGCCGCGGGCTTTTGTGCATTCTTATCCACTCCGCCGCCGCAGCCAAAAAGGCAGCCTAAGCACAAAATGAGTGAAAGGATAACTGCAAGTGTTTTTTTCATAATGTTTTCCTCCATGTTTGTATTTATATTAATTAAATCAATCTACTTTGTATGTGCAGATACTATCTGCCGCCGAGCGATTACGCATTTCGTGGCCTTATTTCGTAGCTACGACAACCATTCTTTCTTCTTCGCTCCAACCAACATTTATGTCAAGTGCTTCTGCCACAAAACGTATAGAAGCCATGGTTACGCCTTTTTCGGTGATGTAAGGAACGGCATCCATCAACACCTTCCTGCCGTCTATAATTGCCTCTGAGCTGCCCGGGGTAAGATGAATATAGCGATCTCCCTTACGGATAGTCACGGTATGTGCATCGTAATCATACTTAACCTCGGCATCAAGTTCTTCCATTAGGTCACGCAGGGGAACCATAACACGATTATTCTCAATTACCGCCGCAGTAGAAAAATCCATTTCTTTATCATCTACTGTAACCTGTACTCTGCTATCCTGATATTTCCAAAATTCCTTGTAGCGATATATCATAAGTCCGCCCATTGTTCCTATAATCGCATAGTCAAGATGCTCAGGGAACAATATCATTCTTGATGATGATCCCCAAATTCTGGGAACTACGCTCCAGGTCTTTCCACCGTCACGTGTTTCTGCAAGGAACCAGTCATTTTCAGGAGTTCCCGCCTGAAGACTTGTTACGATAATGTGATTGTAATCCTTGGGATTCTGCTTTACATTCTGAAAATGCGGAAGTCCGGAAAAGTGCGAATTAAAACTTTCCACTTCGGCTGTTTTAATATTCATTCTAGAAAGGGTATATCTTCCCGCGAACCAAAGGTAGTCGTCATTATTTCCGTCAAGGAAGAAGCCCGTAACCTTGTGCATATTATAATTGCATACGAAGGTCCATGTTTTTCCTGCATCCGTAGTATAATAAATATCCGATGATTTTTCCGTTCCCTTTCTTGCTACCCATTTGTGGTCGTCGACAGGAGAAATTGCCATTATGACATATTCGTTTTTCACCCACGTCTTACCATTATCGTAGCTGTTGGAGTAGGAGCTGTAAATGATATTCGGGTCCTCGTCATCATATTGAAGCACCTGCGGATTTCCCAGCACGATTTCTTCCTTAGGAATAGCGGTCTCAGTATTGATTGGCTCAAAGGTTTTTCCCTTATCAAAAGACTGACGTATTCCGTATACGGGAGGTGTAGAATTCGATTTTCCAAGATGCGTTACAATATGATTATCATCATTGGGGTCAAACACCGCCAGTAGATAGTCATCGTTGTATGCATCTTTCATTCGGTACATAACGGGGAATGAATCCTCTGTCCACGTACCGCTTTCATGTACGTATCCACCAAGGTCACAGGTTGCCATAAACGTCTCATATTTGGAATTAAACGCAATGTCATCCACGTTGGCACCTGAAAATCCTGAATTCATCCATTTAATAGTTCCGTCTGCTTCTCTTACATGAACACCGCTCTGACAGAATACTATCCTTCCGGGCTCATTCATATCTACCGCAAACCCCTGAGACTGATAGCCCTTGTAAATTATTCCTCTGGGGGTGTTTACACCAAAGGGATAATCTTTTCCTACGGGCGTAAAGGTCTTTCCGTCATCTAAGCTTTCACGCAGTGGGTATGCCGTTAAATCTCCTGCATAATATATGGGATATATTCCGTCCGCATTTTTCGGTCCAAAAGTCAGCTTTAAATGAGCTACTGCATTTGTTGTAACACCGGTATCATCCTCTGAAAACTGAGTTTCACCTGCGGCAATCAGCGTTTTAAAGCAATCCTCCGTTTTATAAAGTGCGTAGTCGCTGAGCTTTACTCCTGACTCTTTATCTTTAAACTGAATTGATGTGTATACCAAATTCGGATTCTCAGGATGAATAGCGATTGCCGCACATGTAATAGCAAACTCGCTTTCCCCCTCCTTGACTGTGGTTATTATTTCCCATGTTTTACCACCGTCGCGACTTACATATACGCCCTTTACTACATCATCCGTACCGCCTCTAGCTATTCCGTAAATGCTCTGCCCGTCGGGAGATACGTCAACGTCATACCATACTACGCCCGAATCACCCTTAAGCTCGGTTATAAGCTTGAAATCAGGATTTGTTTGTGCAAAATCTTCAAAAAGGTTTTCCACTTCATCTGTTTCTCTGTCGAGTCTGTAAATACCGCTTCCTATTCCGATATAGGTGTTTCCTACACCGTCCTGAGCAAGCATACCGCTTCGCCTGGAGTTTTTACTGTAGGTATCCTCAGCAAGCAATTCCCATGTTTTTCCCAAATCATGGCTGCGGCAGAAGCCCAGCTTTCTTACGCCTGCATAAACGGTTTCCCGATCGAACTTATCGGCAAGAAGCCCGTATGCCTCACGAGAGGGGTTATATTCGTTTATGTTAAACCAGTTTTTTCCGCCGTCTGTGGTTCTGTAAAAGCCTGCACAGTCCGAGGCAAAGTACATAACATCGGAATCCACGGGGGACATTGTAAGGACACGCATCTGCTGGTTTGCTTCACCACCGTATAAACCGTTATCAATCTCCCACTGACTACGGAGATGGAAATTATCCATCCATGGAGCATATCTGGTCAGCCATTCGTTATATGCATAGGGTTCATCAAATACTGCCGCCGGAACAGTTCGGGGGCTGGTAAGAACCTTATGCTTGCTTTCCGGCAGGGCTTTCGCCCCGACCGGAATTGAAAGCAGCATACTCAGGCTGAGAAATAAACTTAAAACTTTTCTCTTCATTATTTTTTCCTCCTTTTAGTACAGCCGATGAAGAATTTTCCTCCGGAAGTTCCTTATTGCATTCTGTAGCCGTTCAGTGTAAGCTTCCAAGCTGACGCAGTAGCCTTTATTCTTAATGTTGCCAAATCGGATGCATACTGGATAGCAAAATAGAGATATTCGCCGTCGTAATTATTCTCTCCATATAAGGAGCCAGTAAGTGTGAGGTTCGTGAAATTTCTAGTACCTGCACTTGCTTTTTCAACATAATCTCTGTTGTTATCCAGTACATCAGACGGAGCGACAAGTCCGCTGACTGTTCCTGTACCTGCAACTGCAACGGCGTTAGCAGAGTCAAATTCTGTCTTAGTTAAGGGTGCTACATAGGCTTCCACCCTTCCCCCTGCGGGAAGTCTCAACTGCATAGCCAATGGCATAGTGGTTTCGCTCAATGCCCAGCCTGTACCTATCTTAGCTTTCACAAGAAGCCATTGTGTGTCAGGATCCAGGTCATAGTCATCCCATGATGTGCGAGATGTAATATTCGCACTTCCCCCGTTTTCTGTAACAAGTAACATTTGCATATCGGCAAACGGTACTATCGCTGTAGCTTCCTGACTCCATATTGCTTCAAAGATACCGCCCTCAGGACTGTCTACTGTATAGCCGTCATCTCCGGGAATATAGGTTTCTCCGGGAGCGTATGGTGGTGTGGTGCTACCCTTTTTCCAGCCAGCGAGAGAATAGCCTGTCTTTATATAGCCTTCTGTTGTAAGAGTCTCCTGTGTGGGAAGTGTATACTCGCTGAATCCGCTTCCGTCGGATTTATTTATTGACCATTGTGCTGTATACATAATAGCATTGCCGTTTGTCGGATCAACAAATTTGAAATCAATTGTAGGATTATATGTCCATGTTGCCTTGATGGTCAGGTCTGAATTTACAGTATAGGAATCACCGGGCTGTTTAATTTCTCCGTTAATATCCCAGCCATTGAATTCGTAATCCGTACGTGAGGGTGCAGGAGCAAGAGTGATTGTGCCGCCTGCCGGTACACGCTTCGACGAGGTGTCGGTTACTCCATCGCCCGTATATGAATATGAATTCATTTCGGTAAGCTCTAAAAGCCAAACATTGGTTCTCAGTATATCATCGTTATCAAGTAATATAATTCCCGTAGAAGCAAGCGGCGCGTGGGAACTGAGACGAATGTCACTTTGAGTTGCAGTTAACACTTCAACTCCGGCACTATTTGCATCGTACTTATAGAAGCCTGCTTTTTCGATCTTTGCAAGAGAATTCCAAAGGTATTTTGTCGCAGTGTTATTCAAATCCTCATAAGTAGCATCGGGATTCGCGGAAATACGCAGATATCCGTCCTCAATATGAGTTGTATATCCGCCGTATACTCTGTTGTCTTCCTTGTACCATACTGCGCCGAGGTAGTCGGTAGCCTTTTTGTCTGTCCTGAAGGTTGCAAAGGCTCTATTTTCATAGTCATAAACCCTCTCAACTGCGGAAAGTCTGCCGGAGGCATCAGTACCGAAGCGGAAAATGTCTCCGCGGTTTATTGCATCTATCTGGGTGAGTTTGTCGTTATCAAGGTCATCACGCAGTATAACGGATTTCTTTACTAATCCGTCATAATAATAAATCTTTCTAACCTCCATGCCGTCTGCATCGTAAGCATATACGCTGCGGTCAAAAATCACAAGACGGTCGTCTTTTCCTGCTACACTTGATACACTGCCCTTTGCGTATGCAATGACCACATTGGGAGTGATGTTTCCGATTGTATAAAGCTCAGTATTTGCTCTCGCGGTAGTTTCTTTTACTGATGCAGAATTAGGTAAAACACCACTCAAAGTAACATAGTCATCTATGGTCGTCGGATTTTCGCCTGCCGTGTTAAGTACTGACAGCGTTGCATTGCTATTGAGGAAGTAGTAGTTATAGAAGTTTCCGTTGTCATATCTTCCGTCTTGAGATACTGTTCTCTTGTTAAGAGTGGTTTCGGGATTTTCCTTGTCATCGGGGTCATTTTTCTGGCTGTCCTTATAATAAGTATCTACCTTGTTTATCTTACCGTCAGTGTTAAGCCCAAAAATAATACCCTGAGGCTTAAATACTCCCTCTTCTTTGAAGCAATTTTCGATATCGGATAATTGCTCTATTTTTTTCTTTTTGCCGTCGATTTCCACCTTGTCGGCAAAGTCGTAAACCTCATAATCCTCGGAGGATTTTGTCATTATAGCAGCCTGGAATTTCTTCTTAAGTCCGCTTCCGCCCTCGGCAACGGTTACTATATATCCGCTGATGTCGGTAAGCTTTTCTCCCTCGAAGCCCACAATCTGCCCAAACACATCGGTATAAAAGCTTCCCGAAGCACCTACGCCTATATTAGCCGTCCATACGGAGTTTTTATTTGCAAGTGCGTATTCCGCTCCCCCGATTGTAATTATCATATCATCGGAGCCTTCATTTTCCACAGCTTCAACCTTGCCGTCTATTTTTTCGCCTCCAACAATACCTTTTACAATTTTTCCGTCAAGGCTTTTTGCAACAGAGATAACATCATTTATTTTAATTGAAGCAAGAGGAAGAATTCCTCCCGTTACACTCTCAAAGCTGTAATAATCGCAGTCCTTGAGATAGAGCGTCTTATTATAGGTATCATACAAATCGTATATTCTTTCGTTTACTGCATCAACGGAGGTTACGATAACCGTATCATAAGCCGTGATAACCACAAGGTCATTGCCTACTATCTTAATATTTCCTCCGTCCTTTTCGATAAGCTCAGCCTTTACGGAATTGGCAGCAATTGTCTTACCGTTGTAGATAACGGTTCCTGCGGTTGAGAAGGTTTCAGTAGCTGTTTTGCCGTTATCTCTTTTATATGTAAAGCTGATTTCACCGGGAACAGAGTCATTTACGTCCTGAATAGTGCATATGTCATAATTTTTGACATCATGTGACACTGCTCCTATATACAGAAGCTCATCTTCATTGTTGTACCACGCCTTTACCTTGTAGCCAAGGAAATCGTTATAAGGCTCATAAAGAAGTCTTAATTTCTTTGTTCCGATGGTGATATAACCTTCGTTTCCGCTTTGTCCGGGAACAAGTGTTGAGTATTCATTTGCGGTAACAGTGCTATTTTCAAGAAGCTTTGCATTCCAGAATTCTGTCAAAACATTCTTATTCTCGTTAAATATGTATGTTGCACTGCCGTTCGAGCTGTAGGAGGTAACCTCCAATATTGCGGCATCAAGTGCATCCTCCAAAAGATTAAACATTTTTTTGAATGAAAGAATGTCACTTTCGCTTGTGCTGCCCATATACAAATCGCCAAGCCTTGCCGCCGCAAAATAGCCGGGGGTAAAGCCGCCACGTTCATCTGCATAGATGTTGTAGCCAAGCATTCTGCCCAGTATTGTGATTGCCTCACCGACGGTGATACGATCGTAGGGACGGAATGCAATGCCTTGCCATCCAGAAATGTAGCCCATTTCATACGCTGTCATAATCTCAGCATAGTAGGGAGAGTTGGGATCCACATCGGAGAAGAGCTGTTCGCCGGTGCCTTTTTGTACAGTCGCATTTCTGAGGCGAAGTGCGTATCTTACAAACTCCTGTCTCAAAACACCTTCTGTCATATCCAAAGGAAATTCATCATTTTCGGTGAATACACCTAAAGAACGCAGAAGCCCCATGTCGCTGTAATATGTGTCAGAATCATCGTGCGAGGAATCGTTAGCCGTCTTTACCGGGAAGTTGTAATTTTCTGAAACTGTCAGCTTTATATAAGGAGCGTTGGGGGTATTGATACCTGCAACTGTATATGCCGCTTTATCCTTCTCGTTCTTTTCACCGGCACGATGTGTACCTAATATTTTCATGGAAAGGGCAACGCCCTCATTCATAGCGGCATCAACAAGCTTTTGGATGTTAAGGCTTGCATTTAAAGCACCCGCAACCGTTGTTGTAAACGCAGCCGTCTTTTCTTCACAAAGAGCAGGCTGATTGTTCCAGTTGATGCTCCCCTTTTCCCACGGTGTAGTTCTTACTGCTGTAATGGAGGGGCCAACCTCGTTCCTTGTTACATTCATTACAAGAGCTGCCGATTCAATCGCCTTTTCTTTGAAAAAGTCAAGATTCACCATATAATATACATAGCTTGATTTTGTGGGGAAGGTATCCATCTGGTCACGAAGAGTGTCTTTGCCTGATATTGTTGTCGTAAGAACATCTTCATCGGGTTTTGTCGCACTTACAGCCGCTGCTTGCTCTGCACCGATTCTAACCTTGTACACATTGGGCGATATATCTGCGCTACGTTTATCAGCCGCAACCGTTACCGGGATATCCAATGCTGCACTAAAAAATTCTACAGGCACGTATAAAACACCGTTTTCCTCCTTGGGCGAAGCGGGCAGAACCACGTTTTCTCCGTTAGAGGATACCACCATATTGCCGCTTTCCAGCTTGGCAGTAGTATTCATACGATTTATGGTATAGTTACCATTTTCCTCTGTATAAGAAAGATTGATGTAACCGAGCACCTCCTTAAGAGGAACAAAAACCGTGTCAAATTTGCTGTATGCCGCACTTTTGAGCTCAACAGTCTTTCCCAGAATTGAAAATTCTGCTTCATATGAACGCTCTGCAAGCACACCAACTGTGCCTATGCTTGAAAAAAGCATAAGTATGCTAAGCATCAGCGAAATTGCCTTTTTGCTAAAAATTTTCATTTGTCATTACTCCTTCCACCATTCAACGAAAATTTTAACTCCTTCTTTGAATAATCTTATCTTAGCTCCCTATATTTTACTTGTCTGTCTTTATTTTTCGGTTTCAATCACAAGCACGGGGATATTATTTTTTCCCACGGCTCCATCTACTGAATAGATATACAGATTGTTTACAGTCGCGATTTCAGGCGCTGAAAGGACGAAATCTGCATTGCCGCTACGTGTCTTCACATGTTCTGTAACGTCAATCTCGATTTTGTGCCCAGCTGTAGCCGTTGTAGGAACTATAGTGCTTCCGAGTTCATTTGCTGTAACAGTATTAAAATCATTGAAGTCGGTCATAGCAAATGCTTCTCCGAACGCAGCTGTGGGAGAAAATGCGTATGCGCGAACAGTCATGTCAGCACCAAAAGTGCCCGCTTTTTCAAATGTCGTTACAAGTTTTGCACTCTTTACTACTTCACCATTTGCAAGAACGGGAAGAGGGAATCTTAAAAATACGCTACAGCGAGTCTGAGAGTCCTTAATGCGTCCAAGTCTAGCTCTTTTTCCCGTCGTTTCTCTGGTAGCTGCAGTATTAAGTGATGAATTCCAAGAGTAATTAGCTACATATAAAGATTGGTTAGCGGAAGTTGCCGCAGTCGTACCGTTTGGTGAAGCATAAAGTGTATATGTCACTGTTTCGACCTGCTTCGGAACAACATTAATTGCTACAGGCTGTGCAAGGGGTGCAAGAGTAGCCTTTTCCCAAAGATAGAATTTTACATCGTAGCTTGTGTTATCTTCTGTCAAAGCTGTGGGGAGAGTGATTGTTTTTACATTCGCTCCGCGTGCAAGAGCTACGTCAGTAACAGATGCGGTGAGGAATGTGCTTCCGTCAAATACCGCAGCTACGACGTTAGCATTGGAAGCTTTCTCTGAGAAGATTTCAAGTTCAACACTACCATTAAGACCGTTCTCACCAATTACTGCATTATTCTTTGCAACTGCCGTTATTTCTGCATCCTCGTCAGAGGAAGTCAGGCGCACATAATCCACATATTGAGAGGGAGTCATAAAGGTACAGCCATCTTCCTTTAAGAATTGGATTACATCCCTGAAGTTTTCCACATAATTGTCTTTAACTGTGTTGTCGTCATTGTATGTATAAAAATTATTGGCGTGAAGTTGGATGACAGCATAATCAAGTCCCGGATTATAGATTTCCTTGAAGTTATCCAGAGTAAACGAGCTGCCATCCAATCCGGTGCTAAATCTATTGCTCATTGCTACTGCATTGGGAGTACCATTACTCGGGAAAAATATTGAGGTAATCTGGGGGAACTTTTCGTTAATCATTTTTATAGCCGCAGAATTCATATTGTTTCCCGGTGCACCAAAACAGGTAATATCGTATCCGGTGTTTTCTTTAACGAGATCGAGCGTAGCTTTGAATGCTTCTTCCATCTCCGCTTCTGTCTCGTAATATCCGGCGAATTCGGAGGAGCCGGAAGTCCCGTGCAGATAGCCGTGGCTCCAGATTTCTATTCCGTTATCAATCCAGTTCTTCACGTCGGCCCAATATTTACTGGTACTGTCCGTAGCTCGCGAACCGATAATTCCGAAGGATGCGGTAACGTCTTCCTCTTGTATAACGGCATACATTTTTTTGAAAGCTTCAACCCCTTTCCAACTTGTGAGACTTAAATCGTCCACTTTAAGAATAATAATTGGACTATCGGAAACAATCTCGTAAAATTCGTATTCAGCAGAATAAATGCTGCTGTCGTCTTCCATTATACTTATGCAAAGGATGTATTTCTTTCCGGGGTCTCTTTCAATGTCGGGATCAAGTGTTAAGTATTTTGTTCCGTCGTATATAAAGGAATCTGTATAAATAGCCTCGCCAGTCTCGGCAGATTTGATTTCCACCTGAAGCTGTGATGAATTTGCAATAAGCTGTGTTCCTGCTATTGTGTATTTAAGCTGTCCGCCATCCGTTACGCGTACACTTGTAATTGCAAGATTTCTTCGCTCAAGGTATTCGTCGGGTGTCATAAATACCGTTCCCTTTTCTTGAAGAAAGTCTATGATTTTCCGCAGTTCTTCACGCTCGGCATCATTATATCCACCGACATGAAGCTGAAGGAAAGCATAATCATGACCTAAAACCTCGCTGTAATTTGTTTTGAAATATTCAAAGCTTGGGCTGCCACTGGCTTCTACGTTGACCCTATTTTCCATAACAAAAACATCGTCTGTGCTTTCGGTAATATCACCGGCTTTGAACATTGACGTAATCTGGGGAAATTTTTCATCAATCATAGCGAAGCAGTCTTGATTGAGGTAATTTCCCGGGGCACCAAAGCAGGTTATATCAACTCCGGTATTTTCTTTAAATAAGTCAAGCGTCTTCTTGAAGTTTGCTTCGGCTTCAGCGACTGTAAGACCACCGTTAAATTCCGTCCCGGCATGTTTATAGCCGTGGCTCCAGAACTGGATTCCATAATCAAGATATCTTCTTGTATTATTCCAGAATGCCTCCATGTCATATTCTGAACTTTCTTCTAAATATGAGCCTATCACACCGAAGGAAGCCTTTATTCCCTTCTCCTTCAGAATTTCAAACGTTTTTTCATAATTGGCTACATTATCACTTTTAGACGTATAATCGTCCATTTTTAAAATGATTATGGGTGTGTCGTTAATTCCTGTCGCCAAAGAAGCTAACGGAAAAACAGAAATCAACATTGTAATGCACAAAATCAAGATAATAAATTTTTTCATTTTTCTCTTCCTTTCATAACTCATTTATAATTATTTTTCTTACAATAAAATCGTTTTTATTCTCCAGCGTTCAAGGCTGTCAATCTTAACGGTGAATGAATCACCTTCCTTTTCAAGGGGAATCTTTTTATCCTCCTCGAAGGGGTATACTACACTGCATTCTTTTTCGTTTGCAGGATTATTTATTACAATTTTGAGGTCTTCGTAATCGCCCATTGAAACATTGAAAAGGGTGACAGATACCGTCTTTCCGTCCTTGATTCTGGGAATTACCATAACCTGCTCCTCTGTAGCAAGATATGCCGGAAGTTTTTCATCGGAAATGTAATTAATCATATTTACAAACTGATTACGCGCGGTAAAATTGAATGATGCACTGCAAAGATTTCTGGCTTTTACAGCCCATTTCGCGCCGTACGCGGTGGTAGTTATTGCAGTTTCTACACCTACATATTCATTTCCGAGATGCGCAAGAGAATAGTTTTCCATTACTACTTCCATATTCTCGCCCTCAAGAGCATAGAATTTATCTTTGCAGTAATAGTAGCTGGGGGTGTATGTTCTCATACTGAGGTTATCATTTATTTTATGGTCGGTCATTTTTCCGTATACGCCGTATATAAATTTTTCCGGCATAGGCTTTACCGTAATTCCTATTTTATCTCCATAGCCGCGGGCAACGAGCTTTTCAATTGCACCGCCTTCAGTTATTACAGGGCAGCTGAGAAGCTCTTCGATATCTTCGTACGGCTGACTTGAATAGAAGGTGTTACACCGTACTTTTTAAATATTTCCATTCCGTCTTTAATATCTTCTGTGATTTTTTTGCACTTCTCAATCGAGGGGCACGCATAGCTTGTAGGAAACCATACCTCGTCGAAAACATCTCCGCATTCACGGTTTATTTTCAGCAGTTCTTCAAAATATTCGTTATTTCCAAGCATTGAGCTTCCTGTTCTCAATGAGTAAATCATTATGTTACCTCCATTTGATGAAATATTTTCCTTTTATTCCACATCAATTGACTTGACTTATTTACAATTATATTGTATATTATTCCTGAAAAGCCGTCTATGTATTATTTTTCCTAAAAGTATGAAAATCTTTCGCAAATGGAGGGCAATTATAATGAAAATGTATACAAAACCCTTTGGAAGAAGCTTCACTTTTTCTCCTCAAAGTAAAGAATCACCCGTTTCTATACTCGTGGCAGGAATAGATATTCCTGCAAAAAATTACTCTGTAACGATTGACAGCTATATAAACAGCACAACTCTCCAACATTACCAATTCGAATATGTAACTGCGGGAAAAGGAATTGTTGATCTTAGCGGAACCACAACAGAAATTTCGGCAGGAGATTTTTTTATAATAGGTAAAAATGTTCCGCGGAAATTATATTCAAACCCAAAAGAGCCGCTGGAAAAAATATATATTTCCGTAAAGGGCCCGTTTATTGAATCCATGCTTAAGGACTATCATCTTGATAATCAGTTGAATGTGATAAAGGTTGATGTTGAGCAGTATTTTCACGCAATAATTCATAAAATCGAAGAAGCAAAATCGCAGACAAGGGAACTTATCGATTTTATAGTATGCGAGCTGCTTAAAATCATACAAACTGCACATCTCGAGCTTAACCCTGCAAGCGAAAACACTCCAAAAAAAATCGCTCTTGATATTGCAGAATATATTAATGCTAACCTTCACCGAAAAATCACGCTCGGGGAACTTTGCCGTAATTTTTATATGGGCGAGACACATCTTATAGAAGTGTTTAAGGCGCACTACAAAACAACTCCGATGAACTATGTTCAAAGAGCACGTATGAATAAAGCCCATTACTTTATTTTTAACACTGATTTTGAAATTTCAAAAATAGCAGAAATGTGCGGTTTTACCGACTACGCATATTTTGCAAAAGTTTTCAAAGAACATTTCGGTGCTCCTCCGCGTTCTTATAGAAAGAATAAATCATACTGGCTGTCCATGAAAAACAAATAGAGCATAACTTTTTAAAAAATGTACCGGAATGTCACCAAGGGAATACCGAAACCGCAAATAGAAAAAGCGGGGCCTGTAAAAACGACACAAAAGATCTGCTAAATAAAATCAAGAGAAATTTTTGAATTTTTTCAAGATAAAGATATGCACGACAATTAGACCGGCATCAAAAGTGTCGGTCTAAATTTTTGCAAAAATAATTCTATGAGTTTAAATAAACTTCGTTTATACATTAACAATATTGCGACAATTATATATAGGAGCTAAAAAAAGAATCACCTCTGGGCTGTGCATATGCTGCACAGCCATTTTCTACCTAATAGAGTTAAGACAACTTTGATTTACTCATGACATTCCCAATCCTCCTTCTTTGCGTTATAAACTGCTACTATGACCTCAATCAGCGCCACCAGCACCAGTTTTATATACTTCATATTCTTATCATTTATATTTCACCGCCCATATAGTAGATGTATTCTTCAATTTCTTCCGGAGAGAATCCTTTCCCGAGAAGTTTGTCGATATCGTCGGGAGAATAGCCCTGATAGCACGCTATTGATTTTAAGTCTTCTATGTACTCGTTTTTCGAGTAGGGTCTTCCCCATCCGCAGGAAGAAAATCCAAAATCCCACCAGTTCTTTCCGCTGTAGTAGCTATATTCAAAGTTCTCTTTGGTAAGTTTTCCGCCATAGCCGATTTTAAGTATCTCACCTTCACTTATCTTGATTTCCTCATACTCAGCACTTCTGAGTTTCGGAAATAGCGGTGAATCTACAAGGGCTTTGTAGAGTATTTCGTCAGTGCTTTGGCTTATTAAATCGGAGCTTGTTCAGGCTGTTGGCAGAGCACGCCTTCTTAGGTTTGAATGCACAGTTAAACTGTATGCAAGTATACCTCTTGACCAGGCAGAAATTTTGAAATGTAGTTAGACTAAAATCGCTCTCTATTAAACAATTTTGTTGACATTGTAAACAAAATTGTTTATAATAGTAACGAGAGGTGATACTGTGGTTATAGAAGAACAAATTAAAATGTTAGGAGTAAAATCCAATTTATCTATTTCAGAAATAGGAAGACGATTAAATAAAACCCCACAAGCATTTAGTCAAAAAATTAAACGTGGTAATTTTACCGTAAATGAGTTAAGCGAAATAGCATTAGTAACAGGTTGCAAATTAAAATGCGAATTTGTGTTTTCCGATGGATACAAAGTTGAGGTTGAATAGGAGGATTATCATGATTGAATATATAGAAGGCGATATATTTGATAGCCCTGCACAAGTTATAGTTAATACCGTAAACACAGTTGGTGTTATGGGAAAAGGATTGGCGTTATCTTTTAAGAAACGTTATCCTGATATGTTTGAGAGTTATAAAAAGGTTTGCGAAAAACATCAGCTGACCATAGGAAAGCTAATGTTATATCAAGAAGCAGATCATTGGATTCTCCTTTTCCCTACAAAGGAAAATTGGAGAAATCCTTCTAAATTGGAATATATAGAAAAAGGTCTTATGAAGTTTGTAAGTACGTATGCGGAAAAGCATATAACTTCAATTGCATTTCCTAAACTTGGTTGTGGTAATGGAGAATTAGATTGGGATTTAGTTCGACCTCTTATGGAAAGATATCTTAGACCGTTACCAATAGATGTGTATATTTATCTTGGCATAAACAACGATAATTTACCGGAACACAAAGAACAGCAAAAAACGATAAAATGGTTAAAAGAGAATGCAAAAGATATGTCTTTTGACGGTGTTATCGACGATTTAAAAACACTTAGTCCGCTTGTTCCGTATAGTTTTGATTATAATGAGATTGAATATTCTTTTTCATATGATAATGGTATAACAATTGAGAATGATAATATAAAAATTCAAATTACGGAAAATGATTTTTTTGCTATTTGGGATGAGATTAGAAATCAATCTGTGTTTAGAATTCCTGATAACAATGAAATTGAACTAGTTTATGCGTTATTATTTTCTTTGGGATATTTGTCTGCAATTAAAATCATGGATATGAAAGAACGTAAAATGGTTGCCGGATATCAAATAAATGCAGGAATGGGACGATTATTTGATGTAAAGGAGATTGAGTGATGGAATACATTGATATAATCAAAGATAATGTTGAAAACAATACTCCTGTCAAATGGTGGCCTAAATTTGCGTATCATCACACCGATGTTTCTAATGCTGTAAACATTTTAAGCACCGGATTTTTATACAGTAGAGATAATGCCAAAAAGATGGGGTTAATGGTAAATGATAATGCAAGTCGTCAGGTTATTGATATGACTAACATATCTGTTCTATCAAATGTTAGATTTTATTTTCGACCATTAACACCTACACAGTATTATAACGAAGGATATAAACATCCTGCTCTAAGATATGATAATGACAGTAAAGCTAACATCCCTGTTCCTGTATTTTTCTTGTTCGATTTAGCAAAGTTATTGTCTCTAAAGGGGGTTAAGTTTTCCGAACGAAGACAAGCAGGTAGTGGTGCTGAGTTATACGAAGGAGTAGAGGCTTTTTCTAAGTTAGATTTCAAGAAAATATATAGCATTGGATTTGATAATTTCGAAGAAAACAAACCCTATAGGCATGCTGAAATACTGCATCCCGATTCTATGAAAATAGACAGTTGCATCGATACTATATTATGCAGGAATTCAGTTGAAAGGATGACTTTGTTAAATCTTTTGAGAGAAAGAAATCCACTTCAATATCATACATATAAAGATAGAATAAAGATATGTAAATCTGATATGTTCGAATACAACGGATTGTACATAACAGAATGTAATTTTTACAACAATACGTTAATTGTTCGTTTTTCCGATACATCAAACAAAAGAAATTATACCAATAGTCAAATGCGAAAGAATAACTTAGACAAATTAGAACCTTTGAATGTAAAAGTTGTACTAGATTGGTATACAACAAAAAATCTTTATGAACATAAAGAAACAACAACAATCATCGAGTACGATGACATAAATGCTATTACCTTTTCAAAATTACCTATAGTGCCAAATGCAAAAACTCTTAGAGTAATGTTATATATAGAAGAAAACTTAATGTGTTGTATAGAACATTCTTTGGAACAAACGGAAATAATAAAATAGGTAAAATTCTTATTAGAACTGCTACTGATAATTTTCTGCAAATTCAAATCAGGCATTGATGCATTGCGGTTTGTAGGTAATTGTGCATATAGAAATTACCGATTTAACCGGAATTTCAAAATCAACTCTCTATCGTGCCATAAAGGGTAATGATTTGATGGTACGATCGGCACAAGAACAAGTTTATTCAAATGATAAAAGCATATTAGAACAGTATCTATGACGAGGATATGATTTGACAAATATTTGAGTTTTTGATATTATTAATAATAGTTAAAATACTGATTTTAGGAGGTTTGGAGTGTATTGTGCATACGGCACGCTTCCCTCCTTCTCCGCCAGCAAAAACGCAGATATCCACATAGTGGGTATTTGCGTTTTTTGTTTGTGAAATTAAGGGGATTCGAACACGAGCGCCGGGCACCGCAAACGTGTAGAATCCCCAAATGTAACAAAAACTGCCCCGTCCCCCTGGAGAGTATATGGAGGTATTACTCACCCATTACCATAATCTGAACAGTTCTCTGCCTTGCACGGGTGTTATCAAAGTCAATGAAGTGAATGAAACCAAATTCACCAAGGTCCATTTCTCCGTTTTCAATAACGATAGTTTCGCTTCTGCCGATAATGGAAGAACGAAGGTGAGCATCTGTGTTATGACAACCCCATGCATCCTCATCGTGTTCCTCCGCAAATTTAAGTGCTTTGGGACCCGGGTGAAGATACATTCCCTCATATCTGCATTCAGGGATAATATCCTCCATTACGTTCACCAAATCCTGCTGAAGTGTTTCAAGGCCTGTCATTGACATATCAAATGCACATTCCTGAGTAATTACACAACAGGTTGTATGGTGGGAATAAACAACTGCTATCCCCTCCTTGATTCCTGACTTTTTAACAATTTCCTTTGCCTTTGCCGTTACATCGTGGAATGTGTATGCACGGTCTCTTGACTGTACCTTAAAGGATTCTCTATATACCATATTTTAGTTACCTTCTTTCTTTAAGTCATCTGCTGCACGGCGTACTGCAGCTATCATTTCATCTATCATTGCAATAGGATCTTCTGCATTCATAATACCTGATGCCGCACCTGCTGCCTCACTGCCTGCCATAATAAAGTCATAAACCTGCTGACCGTTTGTGATACCTGCTGTCTGCTCGATAAGTATGTTATCGTCAATCTTTCTTATTTCACGGATAACTTCTTTTACATATCCCATATCGCTGACACCACCGCCTGTTCCACCAATAAGTTCTGACGGTTCGGGGTTAATAATATCGGGATGAAGTTGTGCAATGGCACACGTTTCCGCAACAGAGTCTGCACAGGCAAATACAAGCAAATCAAGCTCATTTGCTCTGTCAATTGTTGCCTTAATCTGTGGAAGTGACATTGGCTTTTCGCAGTGATTTACAACAACACCCTCTGCACCTGCCGCCTTTAACGCTTCGGGAAGGATATCTGCCATACCTCTGCCGGGTCGAAGCGTATCCATATAGGGTGCAAGAACGATAAGATTCTTTGTATTTTCCACCACTCTGCGGATTTCAACTGCGGGGCAGATAAAAAGCACGTCTATGTCATACTTTTCTGCTGCTTTATCTGCAGCAAGTGCATATTCAAGCACCTTATCCCCATAAATATAGTTTTTCGTACCGATTTCAAAATACGGTGTTCTAATTTTTCGTTTCATATAATCTACCTCCGTACAGCAGATTATATTATTGATATAATTTGCTGTAAATGCACAAAAAGCAGTATTTTGCACAATACATATTTTGGCAAAATACATATATGGTATATTTCATTGACAAAACATATCGATTCTTATAAAATTTAGTTAGGTGATTGATATGCTCTATAATATTTTGAAACTTAACACAATACCTGATGTAGTGTTTGCACACATTCATCAAAGCGCCAATTACACAGTCCATTTTAACCCTATGGAGCCCAATTTAGAAATAGCCTATATAAAAACAGGGCCATTAAAGCTTATTTTTAACGGGCAGGAAATAATCGCGCCCGAAAAAAGCTTCCTGATACTGCCTCATAAATATGAATTCAATCTTCAAGCAATTGATGCTGACCAACACATACATTATACAGTATCTGCACTTGTAGATAGCGATTCAACAGTTACAGATACGCCTTCATTTTGTGAGGAAGATGGCACCTTCTGCATACCGCTATGCATTGAATATTTTTTCAACACTGAAGAAATGCTACACCTTTTAAATTCGATTATCAAAGAGCATCAGTACTCGGATTTTATTTCAAAATACAAATGCGGAGCAATGCTTATTGAGTTTTTATGCAAAGCATCCGAAGCCTCACAATTAAAAGAAATACCACCATCAGGAAAAACGGCGTTAATTCTTGACGGAAGAATCAAAAAGTACATAGAAAAAAGTATTAATCAAAAAATTACACTTGAAGATATATCTTACTGTTTAGGTAGAAATCCCAACTATCTTAATCAGGTTTTTCAAAAGATCAACAATACTTCCATCATATCATATGCCAACTCAATGAAAATGAAATATGCTGCCAAACTGATTACACAAACCAATCTTTCGCTAAAGGAAATTGCAGAAGAAATAGGCATAAGTGATGTAAGTTATCTTTCAAGATTGTTTAAAGCTAAAATGGGAATGACCATCTCTGAATTTAAAACTAATTCTGTGTACAATACTTTTAGTTTGAATGATAAAGAAAAAATATATAAAAATTGCTCTGATAACTGACAAAAGGAGTACGGCAAAATTCGCCGTACTCCTTTTGTATCAAACACTTTCTATAAGGCGTTTTGAATTAAGATACATAATGTCTTCTACATCATTGTCGGAAAGTTTCATTTCTCTTGCAACACGTTAAAAAGAGCGTATTTGTTCATATATCATCAGTGTAATGTCTTTTTCGTCACTTTCTCTCATATGAGGGTCGTCCGAAACATCTCCGTACAAGCCTCTTGGAACGACGTTATAATAATATCCGTTTTCTGTTACACGGTACATTCTCATGGAGGCAATCGGTAAATCAGAGCCAAACATAAGTCTTTTTACCCCTACAGTTTCTATACACGCTTTAATTGCGTCATCACTTAAATTTGCAGTGAAATCAAACATCATATTTTCGGTGTTTTTAATCACATCAAAGGCATCGCCTATATCCTCCATACTATATGCACGCCCTATATGAGCGACAACAAGCTTTATATTTGGATATTTTCTTTCAATTTCCATCAATTGAGCAAGGTTCACCTCGTCACGGAGGCGCTTGCTTCTGGGGATATGCAGCATAATAATCCATCCGTGTTTGTTTGCAATCTCCAGATGCTCATAAGGAAGATAATCAAAAATTCTGATTTCGCTTGGCGGAATATACGAAGGACTATTGCTTATATATGGTTTCAACCCAAGGCAATTATATTCGCTCACATATTTTTCAAGCTCTTCGGGTGTAGTTGTCCAATCTGTGCGCAAAAGTGTGGGGAAACCAAATTCCTTTGCTTTTTGGGCAACATACGCATTATTTTCATAAATGTTATAGTTTACATCTCCAAAACATAACGGAGTAACCTCTTTATCAGGAAAAAGAACCTTATATGAATCGAGAAGCTGTTCTGCCCGCATTTCATCAGCAACCATCAACGGCCATTTTGAGCCTTCATTAGGAGTAGATTGCGGGGTAAATGTATTTTTCCATATATGAGTGTGCAAATCAATTATTTTGTCCGGTAAAAAATTTTTAAGCTCTGTCTCATAAATTTTCTTATCATATTCATTGTAATTTAATTTATACATAATTAATTCTCCTTCATAATCTGTTTTGCTGCATCATGCTCGCTTTCATATATTCCAACACCAATTCCTGCCATTATAGCTGCACCAGTTGCCCCTGAATAACTTCCTCTTCCCGATTTTATACAAATTCCTGTGATATCCTCCAGCACCATTCTCCATATACTATCCTCTGACGGACCGCCAACCATTACGGCAGAATTAAAAGTAATACCATCTTTTTTCAATTTTTCTATCTGAACTAGCAAGTGTCTTGCTGTACCCTCCATTATTGCCCTTGCAATATCACAAAGCGGATATTGTTTTATTCCATCATCAGGTTCATCATATATATCTATTATTGCACCATTTGCACCCTTACAACTCTGCATGGAAAGCATGGAAAGCTCTCTGAACATTTCATTACCTTGGCAAATATATTTTCCTGTATAAAGCTTAATTCTGTCCGAAACAGAGGTCAGAGAAAACATAGCTCCCCAGATTCCTTGTTCCGACAAGAAAGGATCAATCAGCATATTGTTCTTTATTGCAATTTCTCTATTCTTTACAGGAAAAAATCCTACCCATGATGTTCCACATGAGAGCAAAAGCTCTCCTTCATTCAAAACTCCTTCACCACGTGCCGCACCTGGATGGTCAAATGTCCCCACAACAACAGGCGTACCTTCCATAAGACCTGTTTTCTCACACGCTTGCCCGCTAACATGGCCCAAAACAGCACCTGTTTTTAAAATTGGAGGCAGCTGTTCTTTTTTTATGTCGAGAGTATTCAGAATATTTTCATCATATTCAGCCTTTTTTTGGTCAATCAGATAAAAAGGTGTTCCCACCGATGTGCCTATCCCCCACTTTTTTGTTAAGTGGTAATAAAGATACTCTGTACTCATACAAATCATATTACTTCTACTCAATAATTCAGAATTATGCTTTTTTATGTAACACAGCATTGCCAACGGAAATGTTTTAAAATCAAATCTCCATCCTGTTTTTCTGTAATATGATTCAGTATCAAAATTTTTTAAAATTTCTCTTGCTTCGTTATTAACCCTTAAATCGCGCCAGTTAAAAATGGGAGAAATTGCTACCCCTTTTTTTTCCGTAAAAAGAAGATTTCCACTTGCAGAGGAAGTGCTGATAGCATCAATTTTCTCTCCGGCGGGAAGACTTTTTACCAAAGCTCTTATTGCAGAAAAACAAACATTAATAAACTCTTCCGCAGAAATCTCAACTTTTCCAAATCCATCCATACAATACTTAAAATCAACTTTTACAGTTGATTTTTTTAATCCGCATTTATTCATAACTATGCCTTTTACAGATGATGTACCAATATCAAGACCTAAAAGATAACCCATCTAATCCCTCCTTGTTATAAACATTTTAATTATGTAAAAAATTTTTGTCAATGCAGAGGAAATATCTAAAACTGCATTTTGTACTTATTTATATTTATTGTACATTTACAAATCGAATATTCATTGTTACAATTTCAATAACAAATGTCAGGAGGTGTTTTTTAATGTTAACTGCAAACAGACAAAGAGAACATATTGATGAAATTAAATCTATGGGCGGAATAGGTAAGCTTAATTTGGATATGTTGTATTCGCGCGTAGAAAAACCTTCTCATATAAAAGTATTTGCCAAAGCTTCCCTTGCCCCTGGAAACTCCATAGGTTATCATATTCATACGGGTGAGAGCGAAACATATTATATTTTGTCAGGAAACGGTTCTTACAATGACAATGGAAATATTATTTCGGTGAAGGAAGGAGATGTAACTGTAACCTACAGTGGCGAAGGTCATTCTCTTGAAAACACGGGAAGCACAAATCTTGAATTCATGGTACTGATTGTTTTTGACTGACGCAAAAATGATGAAAGGAGAAAATAAAATGCATAGAGATGTTACAAAATATCTTGACAGAAATAAAGATGAACTCTTTAGTTTTCTATCCGAACTTTTAAAAATTGATACTCAAAATTATGTAACATATGGAAATGAAGAAGCTGGTCAAATATACTTTGCAGACTATTGCAAAAAGAATGGCTTTGAAGTAGATGTTTATAACCCGGATGATGTTAAAGGTATTTCAGTCCATGAAGGGTTTCTGAAAGGCAGAGGAACAGATAAAAGGCCAAATGTTACTGCTATACTTAAGGGAAAAAACGGAAAGAAAAAAGTAACTCTTGCCGCACATATGGATACTATGCCTATAGGTGATGAACGTGACTGGTCGGTCCCTGCTCTCGGCGGAGTTATAAAGGACAATAAAATTTGGGGACGAGGTTCAAGTGATGATAAATTCGGGATTGCTTCTGCAATTTTCGCAGCAAAAGCAATAAAGGAATGCGGGATAGAACTTGACTTTGATTTATATATCACGTCCTATGTCGACGAAGAATACGGTGGCGGTAACGGTGCACTTGCAACATGCCTGAAATATCCCTCAGATGTCTATATAAATTTAGACGGGGGCGCGATGCAGGTTCTGCCTTACGGCATCGGAGGAAGATGTGCCGAAGCATCACTGCATAAAAATGAAACACTTTCTTCCTGCTCTGATATATTTAAGGACTTACAGATTGTGGTTGAGGAATTTGAACGATTCGGGCAAAATCGTTTTAAAGAATTATCTCAGGATGATGTCTTTGCAGGAACATCCATAGAAAATGATGCATACAGACTTCTCAGTGCCTCTTGCGGCAACAATGGTCTCGACCTTAATTGTGCAAAAATAACGTTTACCTACTACACATTATTGTCCCAGTCAGAAATCGAAAAAGAACTTGATATACTAAGTAAATCTATTTGTGCAAAACTGGATGAAATGGGACTTATCTTTGATGACATACAAAATGTATCACGTTTTTTCCATCCTGTAAGGCCAAAGGAAATCCCTGAAGATGCCCTTATTTTTGCCCAAAAGCTTTCCGAGACTTACAAAAAGAACGTTAACTTTGCGGGTGGGTGTCTTTCAGATTTATCCGTGATACATAAATTCGGAAACGGCATTGCTTTTAATACAGGGCTTTACAAAGGTTTTAATGAATATGGAGGAGCGCATCAAATCGACGAATACGTAGATTGTGATGAGTTTTTAGCAATTACAAAAGCATTAGCACTATACCTAATAGAAAAAAATAATTTAAAGGAGACTGAAAACTATGAAAGAATTTGAATTTAAACCTGCATCATGGCTTCCCTTTTGTAACGATACCCAGATGCTTGACCGTGTTCGCAATATTAAGCGTGACGAGATGGAGTATACCAACGAAAACGGCTACAGCGTAAAGGTTGTTATTAATCCTGAGCTTCATCTTGTAATGGATCTTTTCCACAGAATAGCAGAAAGTGACAGAAACAATACCCCTCTTACAATTATTTGTCCCAATCAGTGGCCGGGTGCATATTCAGCCGTTGCAAATATGATTAATAAATATAGAATTAACTGTAGAAATTTAAACGCTTTTGCAATGGACGAATGGGCTGACGAGAATGGAAATGTTGCTCCCATCACCTACGGTGCAGGACTTGGTTATTCATTTATTAATCATTTTTACAAAAATATTGACCCAGACCTTCGTCCCCCTGTTGAACAGTGGCATTACTTTACTAACGACAATATAAATGACTATTCAAAAATCATAGAAGAAGTTGGACAAGGCGGAGCAGATGTGTGTTACTCTGCAACAGGTTGGCCCGGACACACTGCATTTATAGACCCCGGCTCTGAGGAATTTAAAGCTGATAATCTGGAAGAATTTTTGACACTTGGCTCAAGACTTGTTACAGAAGTTCCCCTTACTATATGTGAAAATTCACTTTTCTCACCGATGGGTGCGTCAGGCGATGTATGGGCAGTTCCTCCCAAAGCTGCAACTATTGGTCCTCGTGATATAGCAAATGCCCGCGACCATTTTGAAATACACACTTTTGTTTATCCGTCAGGCGAATCATGGCAAAGAATGATTTCAAGAATTCAGTTATACGGACCAATTTCGATGGAATGTCCTGCCTCTATAACAAGACTGTTTAAAGGCGAATGTTATGTAAGCGAAGCAATTGCAAAGCCCTTCGGCTCATGGACAAACGGAATAAAGAACGCCGACCTTTAAAAACCACTTGCTAAATAAGTATCCACCAGCATAGTTGAAGTAGTAAAATAAAACTTGCTTTTTGGTATGGTTGGTCCTTCTACTTTTGTTTTATCATTTAATTCCCAACGTATTTTCTATCGTTTTATAATAATGCGAGAGTTCAACTAACTATAGCTAATTGAACTCTCGCATTTTCTCAATCATTTAAAAGGTTGTGACACGTAAAACTGACATCACTACTCAGAACTTATCGGGGAAAAGCCTTATAAGCTCTTTTTTTGACAACGCGGTTATATTTCGATAATCCAAAGAAGAAGTATTGAACACCTGATACACTTCATAGCGTTCCTGCTCTTTTATATACTCCTGTTTTTCAAAGTGTGCGTAGTTAATTATTTTTTCCAACTCCTCAGGAGTATCAAGCTTTATGATGTTCTTTTCCTTTTCTTCGGAAATTTCTCCCGTAAACTCATTTCCACGGACAAAAGGAAGCTCTGTGTAATCTCTACAGATATACATGATGCCATCATTTTTTATAGAAAACTTTTCCCAGTATCCATTTTCTATAAGCCATGCGAGAGTATTTTCAAAGTTTGCGTTTATGTCCACTCTGATGTAATTAATATAAATACGCTCCCTCTCGCCTCTTTGGTTGGTTTCTATACGATAATTGTAGCGGTTGCTATTATCAATTTTCTTAGATGCATATTCAATCTCAACAGATATATTCCAACCACTGTTATGTATTTCATTGTAGTTAAGATTCAACATATCTTCTTTAATACACTCAAGAAGCTCTTCTTTTTTAGCGTCATCCTTTATTTCTACATGCTCATTGCCGTATATGTTCATGGTATAAATTGACTTCATTTCATTAAATACACGTTCGCTTCTTTGCTTATATTCCCGATTCTGATACATTTCATTCATAATTTCGTGAAGCTCGTCATTTGAAACTCCGTATCTGCGATGAAGCTTGTTTCCATTTTTCAGTATGTATTCAAAATGAATATACGTATCGGAATCATATTTGTTTACAGTTTCTTCTCTCTCAGTCATTTTTGCATGAAATTTCTGCATTTTTGCGATAATCTCATCATTACCGGTGTATGGAGTTTCACCGTGATAATAGTTATAGAATGCAACCTTTGAAATATCCTCTTTTTCCGGAATACGGCTTTCAAATCCGAAAAAGCTTGTAAACGCAAATATACAAATCATGGCGGCAAAAGCTATAGCAAATCCAAGATAACCCTTGTATGTGTGCCATACACGAAGCGATTTTCTAAGAAGCATCTCACTGCCAAAATATATAACTGCACTTACAATGGCAATAATGCACCAAAATGCCAAACTGCTGTCACTGATTGAATAACTGAAAATCGAAAATGCTGCAATTGCACCCATAAAGGTAATAAGATATTTAAAAATCGGATTAAGGCACTTAAAGCCTGCCACCTCCTCTGCAGTTTCCATTCTGCGTTTTTTATAAAGAAATCCTGCGAGGATATAAAGAATTACAGCCGCAACGAGAAATAATGCTGTTTTTGGAATATGAAAGGCTTCCTGTGCTCTGAAAGCCCACGATGAGGCTGTTTCCATCAGCGTCACCGGGAAGTTTGCATCTGTCACCTTTGTCATCAGCAAACTGTTATTTGCAAAGCCGTGAAGAAAAACCTTAGATACTACCTCAAACCCTGCAACAAGCAAAGGAACAAACAAATGAAAGAGTACATTAAGAACTATCATGGCAAAGCTGTTTCCTGTAACAGATGCCACGAAACAAACGCACGAAAACATAATAAACAACGCAAACAGATTAAAAAGCATCCATGTGATACAATCGCCAATACCAAAAAGCTGAGAATATCCTGACAAAGAAATTATCATCAATACTAAAGCATTGAGTATCACGGGAATTCCCATAAGCGTGAAAGCTGCTATTACTGTTGAAATGTAGTTTGTTTCCCTTTTCACAGGCAGACTATGCACAAAGATCGATGTCTTTTTTGAATGAATAAATCTAAATATCATCAGTCCGACAACCGTGGGAACTACAATTGCCAGAAGTGTGGGAATCAGGATATATTCGTTACGCATAATGAGAGATACCCCACTGCCTATTGAGGGAAGGTACATCTGTGCACTGTCATAGTTTAAAAGAATTGACATTCCTGTAATCATAAAGAGAAGAATGAAATATAGCACGCTCCCCCACAAATATCTGCGAAGTGTCGATTTGTATATTCCTCTGTTAAAAAATAATGTTTTTGAAATCATATCCCAAACCTCCCAACTCATAAATGAAAACTTCTTCCAGTGTAAGGCTGATTCTCTCACACAAAATGGGTGAAATTTCTTTCATTCTGTCATAGGTAAGCTGTGCATCACCTCGTATAATCACACTGTATACCGATCCTGTTCTTGAAATATGCAGTACCTCGTCTGAATCAGAAAGCCTTTGTGCAGATTCTTCATCAAGCACCAACTGATATTTATGAACACTGCCCTTTAAATCATCAAGCGGCTTTTGTGCAATCATTTTACCCTTATGTATTATTCCCACCCAATCACATATATCTTCAAGCTCGCGAAGATTGTGCGAGGACACCAGTACCGTTAAATCACGGTCATTTACATCGGCTATCACAAGATTAAGAACCTGCTTTCTCATAACGGGGTCAAGCCCGTCAAGCGGCTCGTCCAATATAAGAATATCGGGCATTGCAGAAAGTGCAAGCCAAAACGCCACCTGCTTTTTCATACCCTTAGACAGCTTTCTTATCTGCCTTTTTTCATTGATTTTAAAGATTTCGCCTATTGCATTATAACGCTCAAAGCTGAATTTTTTATAAATATCCGCATAAAAACGTGCCATTTGCTTAATTGTATATGTGCTATAATAAAACCAATCATCTGAAATATTCAGCACTCTTTCCTTTATCTGTTCATTTTCATAAACTTTGACTTCATCTATGTAAATATTGCCGCAATCAGGCTTAAGCACGCCGTTTATATGATTTATCACGGTGGTTTTACCTGCTCCGTTAGGTCCTATCAAGCCATATATAGTACCCTTTTTTACATTAAGCGAAAAATCGTCAAGCACTTTAAAATTATCAAAGTATTTTGTTACCGAGGTTACCTGAATCATTTTCCTTCCTCCCTTTCCGAATAAATATTGTTTATAAGGCTGTGTATTTCTTCTTTTGTTCCACCCAGATACATAAGTTCCTTGACAGCCAATGTGATTTCATCATAAAGCTCCGCTATTCTTTTCTCGTCTTTCCCTTGGGACTGAGGTGCCACAAAGCTTCCTTTTCCCTTAACGCTGTAGATATACCCTGCTGTTTCAAGCTCTTTATATGCTTTTTGTACTGTGTTGGGATTTACCGTAAGAGAAATGGAAAGCTCCCTTACCGATGGAAGCTGCTCGTGAGCTTTCAATATTCCGCTGATTATTAACTCCCGAAAGCCATGCTCAATCTGTTCATGAAGAGTTCTTCCGTCCTTATAATCTAAGCTTATCATTAGTTCACCTCCTTGACTGTATTACTTGTACTAATACAGTTAGTATAGCATGGAAAATTTATGTTGTCAATAGCGAAAAAAAAGAATGTAAGAAAATTATGACTTACATTCTTTTTCTGATTTTTCCTTATTTAATTTTTACAGTATATTCTTCGCTTTCCTCGCCATAATTCACAAACTTAACCTGTACGTCACTTTCAAGATTGTTCAGAACAAAAGCTGACGCTACACTGATTGATACTCCGTTTTTAATCATAGTTGAAGCGTTATCGTCAAAATAAATTGCACCGTCCAGTCTTACTCCGTCCTGATATGCTACGACCTGCACACTTGAAGGAGCTCTGTCATCTTCATCCGTATTAATGAAATCGTAGAGGAAATATATCTGCTTTTGTGCCTGTCCTAATGACTCCCAAGGGATTACAGAATATGCATTCAGCTTAATGTCTGCCTTAGGCAGAGAAAAGGTAGCATTCCCCTTTATCTTCACCTTGTTTTGCTCAATCAACTGTGTTCTTCGCAGATCCCTTGCGTCAGCCTGATTTGAAAGAGTATTTATAGTATCTTTTGAATACTCTATCGCATCCTCGGGGCTCATGGGTACAAGCTTCTTTTCTTCCCTGCATCCCGAAATGCATACGCTTACCGCCAGTACAAGAATGAGTGATAAAATTCTTTTTTTCATTTTCTTAAACCTCTCTTTTTTATTTTAATTAAATTAATTCTCCTATACTATTTTTGTACTCCAGTCAGACACGTCCCATACCTCGTCCACAACACCGCTGTAGAATTCACTTTCGTGACAAACAAGAAGCACTGTGCCTTTGAATTCTTTTATTGCACGGGCAAGCTCCTCCTTAGCCATCACATCAAGATGGTTGGTCGGCTCATCCAGTACAAGAATATTTGAGGGGCTTTGCATAATTTTACAAAGGCGTACCTTGGCATTTTCACCGCCCGAAAGAACCTTCATCTGCGATGTGATATGCTCTGTGGTAAGGCCGCATTTTGCAAGGGCTGCCCTTGCCTCCGCATTGGTAAGGGAGGGAAACTCGTCCCAGAATTCCTGCAAGGCGGTTTTGTCGGAGGCACTCTCCTCCTGCTCAAAATAGCCGACATTAATGAACTGGTCGTGTTCTATTTCCCCCTCAATGGGAGGAATGATTTTTAAAAGCGTTTTTAAGAGCGTGGATTTTCCCAGACCGTTCACGCCTTTAATGGCAATCTTTTTATTTCTTTCAATTACAAGGTCAATTTTCCTCGTAAGGGGAGAATCATATCCGATTACCATATCCTTTGCAGAGATTACAACTCTGCCGGGGGTGCGGTCGGTCTGAAAGCAGAAGGTGGGCTTAACCTTTTCGGGAGCAATGCTGATTCTCTCCATTTTGTCAAGCTCCTTTTGCCTTGAACGGGCAAGGGTTGCCGTAGCGGCACGTGCCTTGTTTCTTGCCACAAAATCTTCAAGGTCGGCAATTTTCTTCTGCTGTTTTTTATATGCCTGCTCTATCTGCTGTTTTTTAAGGTCGTACATTCTCAAAAAATCCTCATATGTACCTTTATACCTGGTCAGCACCGCATTTTCAAGATGATATATAACATTCGTAACCTTTGTTAAAAACGGCATGTCGTGGGATACGAGAATAAACGCATTTTCGTAGTCCTGCAAAAAGTTTGTAAGCCAGTTAATATGGTTTTCATCAAGGAAGTTTGTAGGCTCGTCCAGAATAAGTATCATGGGGTTTTCCAAAAGCACCTTAGCAAGAAGCACCTTTGCCCTCTGTCCCCCGCTAAGCTCGGTTACATCCCTGTCAAGCCCTATTTCACCGAGACCTAATCCATTGGCGTACTCGGATATTTTTGTGTCAATGGTATAGTAGCCCGAAGAATCAAGGATTTCCTGCATTTCTCCTACATTTTCCATCATGTCGCTTAGCTCTGCCTCGTCTGCTTCTGCCATTTTTTCATATATGGCAAGCATTTCCTTTTCCAGATCCGAAAGGTGGGAAAAGGCATCCCTTAACACATCGCGGATTGTTTTCCCTTTTTCAAGGGTGGAATATTGGTCAAGATAGCCGTATGTAATATGTCTGCACCACTCCACCTTGCCGTTTTCGGGTTGAAGCTCCCCTGTGATGATTTTCAGGAATGTGGATTTACCCTCGCCGTTTGCACCGATTAATCCTATGTGCTCGCCCTTGAGCAGTTTAAAGCTGGCATCCTCCAAAATTTGCCTGCCTCCAAAGGAATGCGTTATGTTTTCTGCGTTTAAAATACTCATTTGAATCCCCTATTAATATACGTCGTAACGATAAACCTCAAACATACCGCCCATGCCCGTGATTACCACATATGCACTGCCTGTGCCTACAGCCGTAACCTTACCCAAATCGGAAATAGTAACCACTTTGTCATTACTTGTATACACCGTTCCCATTCCGCTCTCGAGCCATATACGTGCCTGCGGCCCGTCTACCTCGCCCACTGCAAGGGACTTGGTATTAAAAGAATCGGGCACAAAGCTTTCTATCATGCGGTCATAATCAATTTCCTTTTTGGGAACTTTCTTGCTTCCGCATCCCGTAAGTGAAAATATGAGTGTCAGTGTGATTACTGCCGCTGTCAGGGATTTTAAAATTTGTTTCATGGTAATAAACATCCTTTCCGTGGTTTAATGATATAAATATCCCCTTGTGAAAAGAGGGGGTTTTATTACAGGTGTTTTTCCTTTGTACATATCTATTGTTTCGGAGGTTTCTTCCCCGCTTTCGGTGGCAAAGACGAGGCGAATTCCCTCTACACCTGTTTTATACACGTCTTTCATTTTATCAGCCATAAAGGTCGGGCGTGAATTAAGAACTGTGTTAAGGTGCGTATCCTTATCTCCTAAAATTGTAAATTCGGCCCCTGTTTTGTCTTTTATCCTTATGGGTGAAGTACAGTCGCACTTTCCAGTAATTCCGCGGATAAGGCAAGCCCTGCTTGTCATAACAGTCTGATAACCATGACAGAGTATTTCACAAGGAGAAGGCGTTTTTGATACTATTTCCCCTATTTCATCAAGCGAAAGCTCCGCAGACAGGGTAATGCCGTCACACATTTCAGAAAATACATTGGCACTTACGCTGTTATATATATTACAGCTCCAGTCGGCATAAGTTTTTCTCCCCTGTTTTTTTGCAAGCATAAGCATACCGGGAGTTGATGCATACACGCCGTATTCCGTTGGAATTTCAGCAAGTTTTTTTTCTGTTTTTTCATCATCCAACACCACCTGAGGGAGAAGTACAAAGCATCTTTCATCAGGCGTAATATCGTTCCACAAAGAAAGGGGAACTAATACGCGGTCAGCTTTTCCTGCGGAGGTAAACTGCTCCTTTGTTCTAATCTGCACAACAAGGTAGGGTTTATCTTTCTTCTTATTTTTCACTTTCGGGTATTCAAACGAGAAAACATCTCTCTTATAAATTTCTCCGCGTTTTTTTATAAGAAGCTCACAAGCTTCACGCCTGAGAGCATTAAGCTCCGACACAGGAAGCGTTATATTATCATCTGCTTCAAAGCTAAAACGGTTAAGTACAAATGGAGTTTGCCCCATTTTCCCAATCTGGGTCTCGGCACGCTCTTTTGACAGTGAGGTATTTATGGCTTTTTCCCCTACTGCACCACTTGCGGTAACAGTGTTTTTTCCGTCGGAAAGAGTAAGCGTTGAGGGGAAATTGTATTTTATGCTTAATACTGCATCCACGGTGATTTTTTTGTTTTCCGACCCCTCACGGAAAGAAGCACGTGCTTCCTTCAGCACGGATTCATCAGCACGGGAGGACAAATTATCGTTACTTATGGAATAATTCATGATTTCGGGAGTGTTTTTTTCTGCAAAGTATGCTTTAGTAAAACCGTCACCCCGAACGAAAATCTTTTCAAGCCTTTCCTCATCCTCACGGCTAAGGGGCGAAAACGAATCAAGGTATTTTCTGTAGACATTTGTTACCGCTGCTACATATTCGGGACTTTTCATTCTGCCCTCGATTTTAAAGCTGATAATGCCTGCCTCATGCATTCTCTTAAGGTCGTCTGCAAGGCATAAATCTCTTGGGCTTAAAAGATAACCCTTCTTATTCTTACACGAATACATCTGCCTACAGGGCTGGGCACACATACCGCGGTTTCCGCTTCTTCCCCCGATAAAAGAGGACATCAGGCATTTTCCCGAAAAGCTGATACAAAGCGCCCCGTGAGCAAAAGCTTCAAGCTCGGCATTTGTTGCATCATATATACGGCGGATTTCTTTTTCCGAAAGTTCACGCGAGAGAACAACACGGGAGAATCCCATATTTTGAAGTGCCTCTACATCATATTTATTACACGCTGTTAGCTGTGTGCTGGCATGAATGGGCAAATCGGGACATACTGTCCTTGCAATTCTAACGCAGCCCAAATCCTGTATAATAATTGCATCCACTCCTGCCTTGGCTGCTTTTTGTACGGAAAATTCAAAATCCGAAAGCTCTTTATCTGACACAAGCGTATTTAAGGCAAGCAAAACACGCACTCCGCGTACATGGCAGTAGCGGACTGCGTTTTCAATTTCTTCCCATGTGAAGTTGGATGCATTTTTTCTCGCACTGAAGGATTTTTCTCCTAAATACACAGCGTTGGCACCGTTTTGCACGGCGGCAACAAGTGCATCCCATTTTCCTGCAGGTGCAAGAAGCTCGGTAGACAAATTCTTATTCATTTTATCGTCTGTTCTTCAGCTCAGTTTCAAGCTTAACCACATTCATTTTAAGAGACTGGTTTTCGGCACGCAAGCGAGAAAGCTCTGCATTAAGCTTATCAAGTGCAAGCTTGCTTCCGCCTGCCTCCTCGGCATATTTAAGAAGCTGGGCACGCAGCTTTTCATTATCGTCCTGTGCCTGCATATACTCATCAGCAATATTTACTGCCGTAAGCACCGCCGCCATTGAGGTGGAAAGACGCTTATCACGGCTTATCAGATCACGCATTTTTTTATCCACGTGATATGCTACGTGACGAACATATTCCTCGTCTGCCTCACAGCAAATTCTGTACTCCGCACCGTTTATTTTAACAACTGTTGTGGTTTTTTTCTCTTCCATGGTAAAATCTGCCTTTCAATACCGTTTTTAAATCATATATAGTAATTATATCGTATTTAAAAACAAAATTCAACAGTTTTATTGAGAAAGAATTATAATCTTGAAATTCTTTTTACTTTGTGGTAGAATAGCTATCAGAGAGCGGTATTCTTTGCACAAAAAAGGCACGAACGGCACACCACTGCATTGCCCACACCGAGGCAAAGGCATAAATATTGTCAAAATATATTGCAGCTATTGCCACAAGGAAGAACACGGCAAGCTTTCTTGGATTCTGATATGCTATAAGTGCTGATGAGAGTACAATCATCACACGCATAATTGTGGTAATATTGTCCTTGAAGCCTATATTGATGACACTGCAAAACAGCACGGCAAGAGGGATTTCCCACCATGCACTTTCGGGAACATCAAATGCCAGCATTGCCAAAAAAACCGGTGTGAACCATAGCCACAAAGAACCTGTATTTAGAACTAAACAGGCAATAAATGTCACTGCAAGACAGATAATTTTTCGCATATTGCACCGCCTTTGATTAATAATAATATTGTTTACAACTAAAATTTTTATATACCTTTTGGGAGACGATTATGCACGAAACCGAAAAAGAAATTGAAAAAGTAATACTTTGCGGTGTTCACACGGGTGCACGCAACACCCTTGATGATACCACCGAAGAATCCATGGCGGAGCTTAGGGAGCTTGCCTATACTGCACAGGCAGAGGTTGTCGGTGAAATGATTCAGAACAAGGAGCATCCCGAAAACTCCACATATTTCGGCGAGGGTAAAATGGAGGAGCTTCGCCTTGCAGCACAATCCCTGGGTGCAACGCTTCTGATTTTTGATGATGAATTGACGGGAAGTCAGATTCGTAACATTGAAAACTATACCCATGTACGCACCATTGACAGAAGCACTCTTATCTTGGATATTTTTGCACAACGTGCCATTTCAAAAGAGGGTAAAATTCAGGTAGAGCTGGCACAGCTTAAATATTCACTTCCACGCCTTTCGGGTATGGGAACGGAGCTTTCAAGGCTTGGCGGAGGCATAGGAACAAGAGGTCCCGGTGAAACGAAGCTTGAAAGCGACAGGCGTCATATACACAGGAGAATAATCTCCCTTGAGGCGGAGCTTAGAGAAATTCAGGCACACAGAGATTTACAAAGAAGCCGCAGAGAAAAAGACAATGTGGTCGTGGCGGCACTTGTCGGATATACCAATGCAGGAAAAAGCACTATTCTCAATTATTTTACAGACTCGCAGGTTTTGGCAAAGGATATGCTTTTTGCAACGCTTGACCCTACAATGCGAAAGCTTTCGCTCCCCGACGGGAGAAATGCCGTGATAGTTGATACTGTAGGCTTTATCAGAAAGCTTCCCCACCACTTGATTGAGGCATTCAAATCCACTCTTGACGAAGCTGTTCTTGCCGATGTGCTTATTCACGTGGTTGACTCGTCAAACCCTGAAATGCATACGCAGATGCGTGTGGTTGATGATTTAATTCAGACCCTTGGATGCAGAGCAAAGAGGATTATTGCGGTATTTAATAAATGTGATGTTGCTCCTCCCCTTTCTCCCAGACCGGAGGGGAATTATACTGATTATATATGTGTCAGTGCAAAAAGCGGAGAGGGTATGGAGGATCTCATCGAGCTTTTGCATGATACTCTTCCCGGAAAGAAAAAGGAAATCGAGGTGCTGATTCCCTACTCTGAAAGCAGAATCAGTGCAATGCTTCATGACGGAGAAGTGATTTTGGAAGAAAGCTATGAAGCAGACGGCACTAAAATCAGACTGATGGCAGACGAGGCACTTTATGCAAGATTAAGAAATTATATAGCGGAGTAAATGTATGGAAGATTATAGGACAGTACAAAATGACGCAGAAGCTGAAATGATTGAAAAAAAGAGCCGTTTTATAGGATACTGCCGACCCGTAAAAAATCAGGAGGAGGCAATTTCCTTTATAAATGAAATCAGAGCCATGCACCGTCAGGCAACGCACAATGTATATGCCTATGTTGTACGAGAGGATAACATTATGCGATACAGCGATGACGGTGAGCCTGCCGGCACGGCAGGCGTTCCAGTACTGGAGGTTATAAAAAAAGAGGGGCTTACCGACATTGCCGTGGTGGTGACAAGATATTTCGGCGGAGTGCTTTTGGGTGCAGGCGGTTTAGTGCGTGCATACGGAAAAAGTGCGAAGCTGGGTATCGATGCGGCAATAAGAATAGAAAAAATTTATTGCAATCTCTATCTTATCCGTTGTGACTATTCAACCTACGGAAAGCTTGAATACGCAATAAATACCGAGGGGTACATTCTCAAGGACTGCGTTTTTGAAAACGATGTCTGTATGACTGTAGGCGTAAAGCCCGAAATGGAGAGTGCATTTTTAAAAACAGTGGCAGATATATCGGGTGGAAGTGCTGTTATAAAAGAGCTTCCGGGTGAATACATAACGAAAGAACTGTAGCAAAATGAATTCCATTTTGCTACAGTTCTTTTTGGCTGGAAGAAAAATAGCGTAGATTGGACAAACTGAGCTAAGAAAGCCTGATATAGGCTTTCTTAGGTTATCCGAAGGCGTACGTGGGTACGTCGAGAGGCGAAGTTTGTTCAAAACACAAGGCGTTAAAATAGAAGAAATTCGTCGAATGACGAATTTCTTCCTAAAGTTTATTATTCTTTTTACGTTACATTTATAATTAGATGGCTTTATAAAGGCATTTCTCGCCTTGTGTGGTGTACGCATTTTGCTACAGCCACTTTCTGCATCCGCAACAGGTGCTTTCTGCATAATACTGTTTTCCCCATTTAAGTATGGGTATGAAAAACAGGCTCAGGCAGGTATATTTCACATATTTCCTGTAATTACAGTATCTTCCGCAAGAGGGACAAACATCCATTTCCCCTTTAAATGGGATTTCTTTTACGCGGTCGTATATTCCCATCATGAAAAACATTTTTATTCACCTCATATATCAAGAAGTTCTGAAAAATCCCTGATATAATAATCTGCCACACTGCGGATTTCATCTTCGCAATCTGCGGAGGATTCATCATAAACTCCGCAAACCTTCATCCCTGCTTCCTTTGCAGTTTTGTCGGCGTTAATGTTATCGTCAAGGAATAAAACTTCCCCTACGGGTACTCCTATTTTTTCCGCCGCCATGACATATATATTCGGGTCTGCCTTTGAAGTTTCAAAATCATCGCAGGACCACACATTATCAAAAATGTCGTATATACCCAGTCTTTTCAAGCAGGGGTCAAGCATAAAGTGCGGACTTGCCGTAAGTATATTGAGGCCCGCTCCGCGGGATTTTAATGCTTCTAAGGTTTTTACCACATTATTTTTTGCAGGAATATTCTGTGTGTATTCCTCGATTGCATATTTAGTCATAAGAGCTGCAATTTCTTCCAAAGAAAGCTTTATTCCAAGCTTTTCCTTAAAATAGATTGCCGTGCCTTTATACCCAAGCGGAGTTATAATTTTTATAAGGTCTTCTCCGTAGGAAATGTTATTTTCGTCTAATATACGCTTCATCATGCCTATGAATGTAGGCATTGAGTCAACCAGTGTTCCGTCAAAATCAAAAAGATATTTGTTCATTATTATCCTCCTTGAATGTGCCTTTTTGTACTTTTAAATAAAAAGACTCACCTGCATAATTACAGATGATAAGCCTTTTTATTATACCTTTATTTTCCTTTATACTCACTACTTAGCATATGAACAACCATCTCATGCAAGGATGAGATTGCCGAAATTGAGCAAGCAGTTATGCAATATGCGACCCCATAGCGGCGTTTCAGCATATAGGGAATCAAAAATATTGCAAATCCTGTAATTTTATTAAGCTTGGTATGTAGTGATGAGAAACGGTGATATTTAATCGCTACAAGCATGTAAGAAATTATCCTTATTAAAACCACAGCCGCCGTTGCATACCAAATCTGATACGGAAGTATCTCAATCATGGCAGGCATACATTTCATCGCCATAACGAAATAGAAGAACAAATCGGAAGCACTGTCAAGACGTGCTCCGAAATTACTGACTGTATTTGTAATACGGGCAACAAACCCGTCTAAAACATCACTTACACCTGCAATGGTGTAAATCACAAAAAACTGCGATGTAAAAGGGTCGACAAACATCATCAGAAAAGTTCCCAGAATTCTCAAAGCTGTTATTGAGTTGGCAAGATTAACGTTTTTCACATTAGTCCCCTCTTTTAATCAATACTATAGAGGGAATTATATCATATCAAGAGAGGAAATACAATCTTTTTTTGTCATATTTTACCCAATAAGTGTAAAGAGTATGGGAATTGTAATGCACGAAAGCAAATGCGATACTACTGCCATGCCCGCTGCTACCGAGGTATCTTTTCCGTATGCGCTGGGAATTACCACGGTATTAAGCCCCAAGGGCATTGCAAGGGAGCAAAGTCCACAGATAAACAATGTTTTATCCATAGGTATGAACTGTGCGGCAAAAACGAAAGCAAGGGGAAAAATAATAAGTCTTACGAAGGAAACGGCGTAGATACGCACATTTCTAAAGGTTTTCTTAAGGCTGATACGCGAAACAGTGATGCCTGTAAGAAGCATTGCCACGGGGGACATACAGCTTCCCGACACCTCTATAACAGAGCTTATCCACGAGGGAAGTTTAACTCCCGAAAGCCCGATTATCATACCCAATATCATACCAACAAACATCGGGTTAAGGAAATTTCTAAGCTTTTGCGAAAGGGACGGCTTTCTCTCCGAATCGGAAATAAGGAGATAAGGAACGCCCCACAGATAGATAAGGGTCCACAAAGGAAGCGTAAATATTATATATTCAGTAAAAATTTCGGGAAAAAGTGCTTTTACAACTGCATTTCCCATAAATCCGAAATTTGAAAAAGCAAGCCCATAGGTAAAGATATTGCGGATATATTTATCCTTTGTTATACATTTGGAAACAAGGACCGCAAGGGGTGCCGCAATTAAAAGGAGAATACCGCTTACAAGAAGAACCTTCCACATTGAGGAAAGCTTCTCCACAGTAAAATCCGAAATAAATGTCCCTCCCACCAGAGCCGGAATAAAAAGTGCATTTTCAAGCTTTGACAAAACGGTGGATGAATTTTCGGGAATGTATTTAAGCTTTGCAAGAATATAGCCTATAGCTATAAAAGCAAAAAGGAACGCTGTCTGATTAAGTGTTGAATTAAAAAGATTCATTATTTTCTCTCTCCTAAAACTGATTTTCCCTCCCATTCACGAGGAATGGAAAGCTCCATTATATCTGCAACCGTAGGTGCGAGGTCAAGAATACTGATACCTGAAAGTTCCTTCCCCTTTTCAAACATTTTTCCCACAAAAAACATGGGGATTGTCATATCTTCGGGCATATCGCTTCCGTGGGCACGCTCGTGTCCGCCATGGTCAGCCGTTACTATAACGGTGTATTCCTCACCTGCTTCTTCGATTACACGCTTTACATTATCTATTGCGTGTCTGATAACCTCAAGATATTCCTTACTCATCCAGCCGTTGTCGTGACCGCCCTTTTCATCGGTTTCCACCATATACAAAAACACAAAGTCAGGTTTTGCCTTCTGTATGTAAGAAAGAGCACTGTCCGTAAGCATGGCATCGGTGCGGTCAAAGGAATATGCATTTATATACTCCGCGGCTTTTAAAGAACCGGGGCGGGAAACATCACGAAGCGGCTCCCAGCCATAATACATTGCAGATACTCCTCCGGCATTCTTTATTACCTCGAAAAGCCCGTCTACAGGGCGTACAGGAGGCATATAGAGATTAGTAGTTATCCCGTGTCTTTCGGGGGTAACGCTATGGAAGAGTGACATGTGACAAGGAAGCGTAACAGACGGAAACACTGTTTTTGCGTTAAGTGTATAGCTTCCGATTTTCATAAGCTCATTCACATACGGATTTCCGCAACTCATTACGCCATCGGGACGCATACCGTCGATTGAAATTAAAATTACCTTATCTTTCATCATCAATACCTCATTTCTTCAAGAGCTTTATTTCTTATTTGAATATGCTCTTCAAAATTCTCATACTTTATAGATGCCAGTGTCATCATAAGTGCATCAATAACGCACATATGGGCAACACGTGCGGATACTGCTTCAATCGGATAATTTTCCTCATCGGCAAATACGACTATTTTTCTATCCGCTTCTCTGCAAAGAAAGCTTTTAGAAAAGCTACTCAGTGCAACACTACTTGCACCTGCACTCTTTGCATGGCGTATTGCATCCACAACGGCTTTTGTATCACCGCTGTGGGATATTCCTATCGCCACTTCTCCTTTTTTCATATTCATTGCCATAACGTTCATTTGCAATATGTCCGAATACGCGTATGCCTCTATTCCAAGCTGTGAAAATCTGTATGCTGCATCACTTGCTATAACAGAAGATGTTCCCACGCCGAAAATCAAAGTCCGCGGTGCTTTTGATATTTTATCCGCAATAGCTTTGACACATTCAAAGTCCAGCATTTCAAGAGTATTTTTCAGTGTTCCAATGCCTGAATTAAATACCTGATGAAATATTGTTTTCGGACTTCTATCTTTCCCAAGCAAAGGAAGCTTTGCCGCCGTATGCTCCTTTGCAACATCTCCCGCAAGCTCTATTTTAAGTCTCGCAAATCCGTCAACACCTAAGGATTTGCACATACGGTTAACCGCTGAGGGGGCGCTTGTGCATTTCTCGGCAAGTTGCGAAATAGACATGGATATAGCTTTCGTCGGATTTTCAAGAATATACGAGGCTATTCGTTGCTCGGTTGCAGTCAGGCTTTTGTATACATTGTGAATTTTTGCAATAATCATAAAACACCACCAAAATTTATTTCTATTAATTCATAATATTTTAGAAACCTTTTCTATTATAGCATCAATAACAGAAATGTCAATATAAAAAAGTATGATACCGGCGAAAATTGTCTCCGGTATCATACTTTTATCTTGTAGTAATATCAATATAATCATCATCTAATTTGGAATACACTATTTTCTGGCTTTTGTAAAGTCCGAAGCATCCGCTCATCATATAGCTGATACTGCATGCCAGAGCAAAGAAGATAAGCCCCTCCTCCCCGAACACCTCCAATGAAAGCACCATTGATGCAATGGGACAATTTACCACACCGCAGAAAACCGATACAAATCCGATTGCCGCCGCAATTGCAGGGTTTAATCCCAACAAATTTCCCATTACGCACCCGAAAGTTGAGCCTATGAAAAATGCGGGAACAATCTCACCGCCTTTAAAGCCGGCGGAAATGGTAATTGCAGTAAAAATAATTTTTATCAAAAACGCTTCGGGATTTGCTTCACCCTGCATGGCACGCTCGATTACGTTCATTCCTGCACCGTTGTAATCATATGTACCTAAAAGAATCGTCGACAGCACTATAATACTGCCCCCTGCAAATGCACGCATAAAAGGATTTTTTATAAATCTGTCCATTGTATGCTCACATTTTTTTATCGCAGTACAGAAAATAATACTAATCAGCGCACACATCACGGCAAGCACGGCTATCTGCACAATTATATCTAACGTAACTGCCGGAAATTCTATACCTTTAAAGGCTACGCCATGCAGTGAAAACTGCTTTGCAATCTGAGATGCCGTCACCGCTGAAATAACCCCGGGCATAAGCCCTGCGTAATGCATTACGCCTACATTAGTAACCTCAATGGAGAAAATTGCCGCTGTAATCGGAGTTCCGAAAAGAGCCGCGAAAACACTGCTCATCCCCGACATTACGATTATTCGCATATCCCTTTTATTAAGCTTTATTGCCTTGCCTAAATTATAACCCACGCTTCCGCCAAGCTGAAGTGCTGCACCTTCTCTGCCGGCACTGCCTCCCAGCATATGTGTGATAACTGTGCTGATAAAAATCAGCGGAATCATTACAAGAGGAACTCTCTTATTCTCTCTGACGGATTTTATCACACGGTTAGTATCTATCTTCCCGTCGGGGTCAAGCAGGTAATACAAAAGCACAATCACTAATCCGCCTATGGGAAGCAGATATAACAAAAAGCTGTATTCACCTCTTAAATCCGTTACATAATCTATGCACAGGTGGAACACACTTCCCAAAATACCGCCTACTGTTCCTACAATAAGGGAAATAAAAATCCATTTAAGAAAAGTCTTAATATAATTTAAAGAAAATTCTATGTCAGTTTTTATACCGTCCAAAATCAATTTCTCCCATTCTTTTGTATAGTCAAAATTTCTTCGCTATCAAGCACTAATGTAAACGGACCGTCATTTACGAGGGACACCTGCATATCCGCACCGAAGACTCCGTGCTGAGTTTTTTTGAAAAGCCCGTTGCATCTCTCTACGATATATTCGTACAGCTCATTTGCTTTATCAGGGCTTCCCGCATTTGTGAAAGAAGGTCTGTTCCCCTTTCTGCAATCTGCGTAAAGGGTGAACTGAGAAACTACCAAAACCTCACCGTCTACCTGATCTATGCTGAGATTGGTCTTCCCGTTTTCATCCTCAAAAATTCTGAGGCGGGAAATTTTTTCTATCATTTTATCGGCTATATCTTTATTATCTTCGTTTGAAACGCCTAAAAGCAAAAGATAGCCCTTTCCAATCTCCCCTACGGTTTCCCCTGCTATATCAACCTTTGCCTGAAGCACTCTCTGCAAAACTATTTTCATAAGTATCTTCTCCCCACGGAATTAATGAAATTATTATATCACACATATATTTCCAATTCAACACTATGGACAACAAAAAAGCCTTAACAGAACATTTTTTGCTCCGTTAAGGCTTTTTATTATCTCATCGCCATACTGTTATTAAGAAGTGTGGTGCTGTACATAAAGAGTATGTCTTTATTGTCAAAATCTATAAAGCTTCCCAAGAAGTCACTTTGAATATATCGGATGTCAACCACCGTGATTTTACTGTAAGCAGGGGCAAGAAGCGGCGAAAGGGAGCTACCATAGGAATCACGGAAAAGTATAAGCTCCTTGTCAGTTTTGGCATTCGGGTTTTCTATGGTAATAAGGGGCGATGTTCCCGAAAGGAACATTTCATACGGGTCTTTTCCGTAGGCTTTATCCATATTATACATATCGCCCTCTTTTGCCATTCCCGTGTCATAGTATTTCACGATGCAGTTTTTAAGAATATCATTTGTAAGATACTTTATAGTGTCGGGTTTAAAGGGCAATGCCGACTGACCGAGATATACACCGCAAAAAGGGTTATCCAAGGTTTTCTCACTATACTGTGCCGATGCGTCAGCGCCCATACTTTCTGCAATATGCTCTGCTATATCCGTAATTTTCTCCTGTCTCCAGTGGGAGTCCGTCTTATAATAATCATCAAGGGAAAGCATGGGAAGAACATCAATATATTTCATATAATCCATTCTGTCTTTAAAGTCCTTTATAAACGCATCATAATCAATGGACAAATACCCATGCTTTTTGGCAAGAAAATAGTTTTTGTCGGGAATTATTGAAAGATAAATATTTACATTTTTATCTTTCATATATTTTTCGTACAGGTTATCAAACTTCTGCTGTGCATTGTCAACCATATGAGAATTTACAGGATATTCTATCTTTGAAATATGCCCCTCTGCGGTGAAAAGTCCGTTGTTTTCCATTTTATTGAATACATATGTGGAAAACAGAGCTTTTACACTTCTGAAACCGTCACGCAAAGGAAACTGGTCTGTTACATATTTTTCAAAATCTCGGGTATAGCTTCCCGAAAAAAGAGTTTCCTTTGTAAAAACGGGCTTTTTTTCAAGTAATCGCCTCTCACTTTCGGAGTACTGCGTATGAGGCTTAAAAAAGCAACCTAAGGAAATAGCTCCTACTACAATTGCAAATATAAAAACCGATATTATATTTTTATGCTTCATAACGCACCTCCTAAAACCTAAAGTATAAGAAAGGATTAAATGAGCCGTCTGCAAGATATGCCGTACAAATCACAAGGAGCAGAATCGGCACTAATATTTCCAGAGCATCAAGAATAAATGTATTTTTCCATTTGCTATCCGCGTAATTTTTAAATTTTTTCATTATCGGGGTTGCCCCTATACACGCAATCAAAAGTACAATCGCATAATTTTTAAGATTGAACAGAAATTCTGCCGATACAAAGGATTTTACGCCTATGCCAAACATTCCTCCTACACGGCCTATTGCATCGCCCATATTTTCGGCACTGAAAATCATAAAGCTTACCGCTGTGAAAAACAGTACATAGATATGCCCGATTAAAGGATGCTTTTCAAGCTTTTTGAGGAAGAAAAACTTTTCCAACGTAAGGAGTATTCCAAAATACAACCCCCATACAATGAAGTTCCATTGTGCACCGTGCCAGAATCCCGTTAAAAACCATACGGCAAATATATTAAAGAGCATCCGTGCCCTTTTTACCCTGTTTCCGCCAAGGGGAATATATACGTAATCCCTGAACCATGACCCCAGTGAAATATGCCACCTACGCCAGAATTCCGTTATGCTTTTTGAGATAAAGGGATAATTAAAGTTTTCAAGAAATTCAAAGCCGAATATTTTGCCCAAGCCTATTGCCATATCGCTGTAGCCTGAAAAGTCAAAATAAATCTGTAGCATATATGAAACAACATAGAGCCAGTAGTATAGAACCGACAAATCGGCGGATTGGGTAAAAGAACTGCAAAGCTCGCCTAAAGTGTTTGCAATAAGTATTTTCTTCGAAAGACCTATAACAAACCTGTAGCACCCCTCATTAATCTTTTGAAAGCTGTGCTCCCTTTTTTTCAGCATAAGAGCAACATCGCGGTACCTGACAATAGGACCTGCTATGAGCTGAGGAAAAAGTGCCACATACGCTGCAAGGTTAATGGGGTTTTTCTGAGCCTTTGTTTCACCCCTGTACACATCAACACTGTAGCTTAAAATCTGAAAAGTGTAGAAGCTTATTCCTATGGGAAGTGCCAGTCTTAAAAGAGGTATGCTAAGACCTGTGACGGCATTAAAATTGGTTATAAAAAAGTCTGCATATTTAAAATACCCTAATGCCGCAAGGCTTGACAGAACGGATAGTGTAAGAAAAACCTTTGAAACAGGTTTAGACCTGTATCGCTCGATCAAAAGCCCGAACACATACCCCAAAAGCACCGTTGCTATCATCAGAAAAACGTACTTCGGTTCTCCCCAGCCGTAGAAAAAAAGGCTTACCAACAGGAGAGTTGTGTTTTTAAACGGTCTTGGAGCAAGAAAATACAAAAGCAGTGTCACGGGCAAAAAATAATATAAAAATGCAATACTGGAAAAGATCATAACGCTTTCTCCTTATAAAAAGGGCTGTAAAAAATCCGCTTTTTTACAGCCCTTATATCTACTTAGGAATTATCCTTCCAATGAAGTGGGGCACATTACAAAGAATACTTTGTTTCCTACACTTCCTGTTACCATTTCTTCTGCCTCTACGCAGATATTCCATCTGAGGTTAGCGTTCTTTTTAAGATTTGAAATGAAAGCAGCTGTATCTGCACCTTCGGGGAGTTCAAAAACATATCCCACAAAAGCAATTGAGCCTATCATGGGTGCAAACATAGCACCGGATTTAAAGCCGGTAATTTCTGCATTATCAAAGCCTGAAAGAAGTCCTTCCTCCACACTCATTGCACCGCCGCTGAATTTAATTGCGGGATTTGTAACAAGTGCCTCTGCAATGGCAAGTGCATCCTTGCCTGAATTTGCCTGAGTTTTAAATGCTGAAAGAAGTGTCTGTCCAAGAGTTGCGTCCTGAGGCTTTTCCTCCACTGCGGGAGCTTTATTTTCCTCGGGCTTCTTATCCTCGGAAGGAGTCTTGTCCGCCTGGGGCTTCTTATCTTCGGAAGGCTTTTTGTTTTCCTCGGGCTTCTTTGTTTCTTCTTTAGCTTCTTCCTTTGCTGCTTCTTTTTCTTCTTCTTTTACTTCTTCCTTTTCGCCTTTTTCTTCATCTTTGGCAGTATCCTCGGTTTGTACATTTACCGCTGAGTCTTCTTTCTTTCCAGCATCATTGTTTACTGCCTTATCCCCACATGCAGTAAGGGATGCCATGATTGAAATTGTTAAAATAAGTGTAAGTAATTTTTTCATATTGTTTCTCCTTTTTTGTTTTTTACACCCTTTATACGCCTTATTGACAAAAAAGGTTCAAAAAAATTAAAAAATTTTTTAAACCTTTTTCGATAATAAACTATTAAATTTTAGAAATGAGATACTCCGTGTATTCACTACAGGTTGCACCGTCTTTATTTCCTGTAACGGTAACTGCATTTTCATCGTTACACAAATTAAGTGCATCCTCAAGCTTCTGTGCTTTTTCACTAAGCCCTATATGACGAAGAAGCATCACAAGTGCACGAAGAATACTCTGCGGATTAGCGTACTGAGCTATGCCCTCCTCTACCATTCTCGGAGCACTGCCGTGGATTGCTTCAAACATGGCATACCTATCTCCCACATTTGCACTGCCAGCCGTTCCCACACCCCCCTGAAGCTGTGCTGCCTCATCGGTAATTATATCGCCGTAAAGGTTGGGAAGCACAAACACCTGGAATTTATGGCGTATGTCCTCATTCACAAGGTTTGCACTCATTATATCAATGTACCATTCTTCGGTAGTAATTTCAGGATAGTCCTTTGCTACCTCATGGCAGATTGCTGAAAACTTACCATCGGTCTTTTTCATGATATTTGCTTTGGTAACGATTGAAACGTTGGTCTTTCCGTTAGCCTTTGCATATTCATATGCCGCTCTGGCAATTCTCTCAGTTCCTGCATTTGTAGTAACCTTGAAATCAAACGCAAGCTTCTCGGGAACTTCAATTCCGCTGCTTCCGAGTACATATTCTCCCTCGGTGTTTTCACGGTAGAAAATCCAGTCAATGTTCTTTTCGGGAATAGCAACGGGACGCACGTTTGCATAGAGGTCAAGCTCACGGCGAAGCGTTACGTTTGCACTTTCCATTGTTCCTCCCTTGGGAGTTGTTGTCGGTCCTTTTAAAAGCACATCACAGCTTTTTATCTCGCTAAGTACATCTTCGGGAACGGAGCAGTTCTTTTCGAGCCTGTTTTCAATGGTAAGACCTTCTATCACTTTAAGTTCAATCTTGCCGCTTGAAATCTCATTGCAAAGAAGCTTTTCTGCAACTTTTTTTGCCTCGTCTACTATAATAGGACCTATTCCGTCCCCCCCGATAACTCCGATTACTATTTTTTCTTTCTTTGAAAAATCACATCTTCCGGACTCACTTTCCATTCGTTCACAGCGGAGAAGCTGTGACTCGAGGAGCTTTCTGAAGTGATTGCAATATTCGTCTATATTATATGCCATTTTGTCCACCCCTTAATTGTTTTTTGCTTTGGTGTAGCCTAAAAGGCCGCCGCACTTAAGCATTTCCTTCTGTCTGTCGCTCAGCGAACAGGAAAGGAGGATTTTATCCCCTGTGGTTTTATTTATAAGTGCAATTTCACCGCTGTCCATACCCTCGTAAATTCCGCAAAGCTCAAGAGAGTCCTCCTGATTGAGTTTATCATAATCCTCTGCATTTTTGAAGGTAAGCGGAAGAATTCCCGCATTAATAAGGTTAGCCACGTGAATTCTTGCAAAGCTCTTTGCTATTACACATCTTACACCGAGGTAAAGGGGTACAAGTGCCGCATGCTCACGGGAAGAGCCCTGACCGTAGTTTGAGCCACCTATAATTATACTCTTGCCTGCTTTAAGTGCTCTTTCGGGGAATGTCTTGTCGCATACGCCGAAACAGAACTGAGAGAGGAAAGGAATATTTGAACGGTAAGGAAGAATCTTTGCTCCTGCCGGCATAATATGGTCAGTAGTAATATTATCTCCCACTTTAAGAAGAAGCGGAGCCTCAATACTGTCTGTGACAGGGTAGGTGTCGGGGAATTTTTTAATATTAGGTCCGCGGAGGATTTCAACATTTTCTGCTTCTTCCTCACTTGCAGGTGCAATTACTGCACTGTCATCAATCTTGAATACTTCTGGTATTGTAATTTCAGGCATTTCTCCAAGAAGCATCGGGTCGGTGATTTCTCCAGTAAGAGCCGCCGCAACCGCAGTTTCCGGAGAGCAAAGGTATACATTTGCATCTGCCGTTCCGCTTCTGCCCTCAAAATTTCTGTTAAAAGTACGAAGGGATACACCGCCCGAATTGGGGGAAAATCCCATACCTATGCAAGGACCGCACGCACATTCGAGCACTCTTGCACCCGATGCGATAATATCGGAAAGAGCACCGCTGTCTGCCAGCATTCCGAGTACCTGCTTGGAGCCGGGAGATATGGAAAGGCTGACATCGGGAGAAACTGTTTTTCCTTTAAGAATTGCTGCTACCTTGAGCATATCAAAAAGCGATGAATTAGTGCATGAACCGATACAAACCTGATTTACCTTTGTACCTTTAAGTGATGCCACCTCCACAACATTATCAGGTGAATGGGGGCAAGCTATAAGCGGCTTAAGTTCTGAAAGATTTATTTCTATAATTCTGTCATATACTGCATCGGGATCGCTTGAAAGTTCTATATAGTCCTCTCCTCTGCCCTCTGCCTCCAAAAACGCCTTTGTAATTTCATCAGAGGGGAAGATTGAGGTTGTAGCTCCAAGCTCCGTACCCATATTTGTAATTGTAGCTCTTTCGGGAACGGAAAGCGTTTTAACGCCTTCACCGCCCCATTCAATAATAGCTCCTACGCCGCCTTTAACGGATAATATACGAAGAATTTCAAGGCTGACATCCTTTGCCGTAACAAAAGGACGAAGCTTTCCTTTAAGCTCAACCTTAAACATTTTAGGCATGGTAATATAATACTCTCCGCCGCCCATTGCAACAGCAACATCAAGACCGCCCGCACCAAATGCAAGCATGCCTATTCCGCCGCCTGTGGGGGTATGGCTGTCCGAGCCGATAAGGGTTTTGCCGGGTTTTCCGAATCTTTCTAAGTGTACCTGATGGCAGATTCCGTTACCGGGGCGGGAGAAGTAGATTCCGTGCTTCTTTGCAATGCTTCCTATAAACTGATGGTCGTCAGCATTTTCAAATCCGCATTGAAGTGTATTATGGTCAATGTACGCCACACTTTTTTCCGTGCGTACACGGGGAATTCCCATAGCCTCAAATTCAAGATACGCCATTGTACCCGTAGCATCCTGGGTTAATGTCTGGTCTATTCTGAGAGCAACCTCCTCGCCAGGGATCATTTCTCCGCTGACAAGGTGTGCCTTAATAATTTTCTGTGCAATTGTAAGTCCCATTTTTAAGCACTCCTCTTATTCTTTTACTGTTTTTTCAATGTTTTCTTTTGCATTTTTAATATGCTCAACTGTAAGTCTTTCCGCTTTATCTGCATCCCCTGCTAAAATAGCATCGAGTATTTCTCTGTGTTCTTTTGTTGACTGGAACGCTCTTTCAGGGTTTGAAACGGAAGCCTTTCTGTACTTCATTACCTTTCTGTGAAGCTGATGAAGCATATCGGAAAGAACTATACTGCCACAATTGTTATAAACAATCTCGTGAAACTTTGAATCCATGTTTTTAATATTGTCGGCGTCTTTTTTTGCCGTATAAAATTCCTGAAGCTCCACTATTTCACGAAGCTCTTTTTTTGCATCCTCGCTCATTACATTTGCCGCCCAGCGGGAAGCAAGCCCCTCAGTACGTAGGCGGATTTCATACATATCTGAAATGTCTTTCGGGGAAATGCCCATAATTACAACGCCCTTTGTGGTAATGTCCACAAGTCTTTCCTGTTCAAGACGGCGTATTGCTTCACGGACGGGAGTTCTGCTGACTCCCAGCATTTCCGAGAGGTTCATTTCTGTGAAAATATCACCCCTTGAATATACTCCCGTAAGGATATTATTTTCAAGCTCTATAAATATCTGGTCTGCAAGCGACACTGTTTTATGTTCCATATTTTCCTCCACTCTGAAAAATTAAAGTCTTTTAAATTTTCCTTTAGAAATTTCTTCAATTTTCCTTTCGATTTCCATTGTTGACAGCATAGACTGTCTGCCCTGCTCATACTCCATATCAATCCACGCTTTAAGCTCTGTAACAAGGGGCGATTTCTTATCTACACACCTGTCGCCCTCAAGGGAGTAGTTATCATTTATCCAATAAGCTATTCCTGCAAGTCCCGAGGTTTTGCTAATTGCGACGGAGGGCTTTTTATTAAGAAGCTTTTTTGTATTGAATATATTATAAATCTCCTCATCCTTTAAAAGCCCGTCTGCATGAATTCCCGCTCTGGTACAGTTAAAGTTTCTTCCCACAAATGGAGTCATCGGGGGGATTTTATATCCCATATTGTGCTTGAAGTATTCCGCAATCTCAGTAATTACCGTGGGATCCATTCCGTCGAAAGAGCCACGGAGCGATGCGTATTCCATAACCATAGCTTCCAAAGGAACGTTACCCGTTCTCTCACCTATTCCAAGAAGTGAGCAGTTTACCGCACAAGCACCGAACAGCCATGCAGTTGACGCATTTGTAACGGCTTTATAAAAATCGTTATGACCGTGCCATTCAAGCATTTCAGAGGGAACATCGGAATAATGCTGAAGTCCGTATATAATCCCCGGAACACTTCTGGGAAGTGCAACCTCACTGTAAGGAACACCGCAGCCCATTGTGTCACATGCGCGGATTTTAACAGGGATTCCTGCATCACGCGACATTTTCTGAAGTTCATTAACAAAGGGAACAACAAATCCGTAAAAATCCGCCCTTGTAATATCTTCAAGATGGCAACGCGGAGCAACCCCTGCCTCAAACGCCTCCGATATGGTAGCCAGATACATATCCATACATTCTTTTCTCGACATTTTAAGTTTTTTGAAAATGTGATAGTCACTACAGCTTACCAGAATACCCGTCTCACGGATTCCAAGGTCCTTTACAAGCTTAAAGTCCTCCTTGCTTGCACGAATCCATGTAGTTATTTCGGGGAACTTAAGACCTAAATCCTGACAGCGTTCAAGCGCCTCTCTGTCCTTTTTTGAATACACAAAAAACTCCGTCTGTCTTATAATTCCGTATGGACCGCCGAGCTTTGACATAAGCTTATAGAGGTCTACTATCTGCTGTACGCTGTACGGCTCTACCGACTGCTGACCATCTCTGAAAGAGGTATCCGTAATCCATATTTCCTCGGGCATACCGATAGGCACTCTGCGGTGATTGAAAGATATTTTCGGCACCTCATCGTAAGGGAATATCTCGCGATACAGATTAGGATTCTCTATATCCTGAAGCTGATACCTGTAGCTCTTCTGTTCAAGAAGATTGGTTTTGTTTGATATTTCAAGCATTTTACATTCCACCTTGCTGTGTTTTTGTATTATTGTATACAATTATACATTAATTATACGCATCTGTCAATGAAAAAATGACAGTTTCCAAAAGAAAACTGTCATTTTTTATACTTGCCCTCTCAGGGTTTTGGTCCCTGAAAACCTCACCAATGCAAAAATGTACATCTCTTGGGCCTTTAGTTTGGGTGCAGCAAAACAATCCTGCGAATTGTTTTGCCACCCAAAGTCCCTGCGAGATGAAAACAAGCGGTAGCGAAGTTTGAATCCGTTTCTGCGGATGCAGAAAAAGGCTCACCAATGCAAAAAAGACGCCTTACTGGCGTCTTTTCGCATTGGTGGGCCTTCAGGGACTCGAACCCCGGACCGACCGGTTATGAGCCGGTTGCTCTAACCAACTGAGCTAAAAGCCCTTATATGGTGACCCGTACGAGATTTGAACTCGTGTTACCGCCGTGAAAGGGCGGTGTCTTAACCGCTTGACCAACGGGCCACTTTTTACATCCGTAACGGACACTCAAATAGTATATATGATAACTCTTGTTTTGTCAAGATTTTTTTCAAAAAAAAACCCGCCTGCAATGTGCAGCCAGATTCTAAACTTTCAAACTAACTTATGCAAGTTCAGCGAAGTACTTAATTGTACGAACCATCTGGCTTGTGTAAGAGTTTTCGTTGTCATACCAGGAAACAACCTGTACCTGGTAAAGGTCTTCACCGATAGGAGCTACCATTGTCTGTGTAGCATCGAAGAGAGAACCGTATGTGATACCAACGATATCAGAAGAAACGATTTCGTCTTCATTGTAACCGAAAGAAGCACTTGCTGCTGCCTTCATAGCTGCATTGATGCCTTCCTTAGTTACATCCTTACCCTTTACAACTGCTGTAAGGATTGTTGTAGAACCTGTGCGAAGAGGAACTCGCTGAGCAGCACCGATAAGCTTGCCGTTAAGCTCAGGAATTACAAGACCGATAGCCTTTGCAGCACCTGTAGAGTTAGGAACGATGTTAACAGCGCCTGCACGAGCACGACGAAGGTCACCCTTTCTGTGGGGGCCATCAAGCATCATCTGGTCACCTGTGTAAGCATGGATTGTAGCCATGATACCGGACTGGATGGGTGCAAAATCGTTAAGAGCCTTAGCCATGGGAGCAAGGCAGTTTGTAGTACAGGAAGCTGCAGAAATAATTGTATCTTCCTTTGTAAGTGTATTTTCGTTTACGCTGAATACGATAGTCTTAAGGTCATTACCTGCGGGAGCAGAAATAACAACCTTCTTAGCACCTGCATTGATGTGTGCCTGGCTCTTTTCCTTAGAGCAGTAGAAACCTGTACACTCAAGTACAACGTCTACATCAAGCTTACCCCAGGGGCAATCATTTGCATCCTTGCAAGCATAGATCATAATTTCCTTACCGTCAACAGTGATGCTGTTTTCACCTGCAACTACTGTGTGACCGTCGTATCTACCCTGAGAAGAGTCATACTTAAGAAGGTGTGCGAGCATCTTAGCATCTGTAAGATCATTGATAGCTACGATCTCGTAACCCTCTGCGCCGAACATCTGACGGAATGCCAGACGACCGATACGTCCAAAACCGTTAATTGCAACTTTTACTGCCATTTTAAAACATCCTTTCGTGTTTAAAAAAATATATAAATAATAAAAATTATTTAAAAACTTAGATTAATTTAATGGATTCAATCACCGGAGTAACCTTGGGAGACTGACCGTCCCAGCCTACAGGAGTTTCGGCAATTTCATCAACTGTTTCGATACCGCTTGTAACTCTTCCGAAAGCCGCATAGCTGCCGTCAAGATGAGGGGCATCTTCATGCATGATAAAGAACTGACTTGATGCGCTGTTGGGCATCTGACTGCGTGCCATGGAAATAACGCCTCTCTCATGCTTAAGGGGATTATTAAATCCGTTCATAGCAAACTCACCCCGGATGGTCTTATCACTGCCGCCCATGCCTGTTCCGAGTGGGTCTCCTCCCTGAATCATAAATCCCTTTATTATTCTATGGAAAGTAAGCCCGTCATAAAAGCCCTCTTCCACAAGCGATTTAAAATTTTCAACAGTTTCTGGTGCACAGTCGGGATAAAGCTCCAAATCTATCTGCGCGCCGCCTTCCATTGTAATTCTTACATTTACGTTTTCAGCCATTTTATTCGCCTCTTTCTTATATTAGATGGCATATCGGTATTATTATATCGTTTTATACTCTGCAATGCAAGTATTTTTTTCATATTTTTTACATATATTTTCAGTTTTTCCGTTAGTTATATATCATTTCCGAATTTATCATATCCAAAAGAGTTTTCCCGCACTTCCGCTATATCATCGTAATTAGGTAATACATACGGTTTTCCGTCAACCATTGATACAGGGAGCGTTATGGTTTCTATATTCCCCGTTCCGATTGAAAGAAGCTGGGTTCCACACTGAACAAAATCATTAGGACTCATAAGGGTTTCCATATTATCAATTATAATTTCGTAAATATCGCCGATGCTTCCGATATATTTCGCACTTAACTTTTGCTCTGCCACAGCGTGTATGAAATCCTGCTGTACCTTTATTCTTCCCAAATCTCCATTTTTATACTGTCTGAATCTAACAAGTTGTTCAGCCTTGTCTCCGTCAAGGTGTTGCTGCCCTTTCCGCAGGCTTATATAAAGGTCCTGTGCAGGGTCATTATAATACATGTTCTGAGGAACATAGAAATCCACGCCTCCCAGTTCATCAATACACTGCCTGAACGCTTTAAAGCTAACCTTTACGTGGTAATTAATCGGAACGCCCGTAAGCTCTCTTACAGCCATAATGGTTGCCTCACTGCCCTTGGCACTGCGGACTTCCTTAGACGCACCTTTTGCACTGTTGTAACCAACTGCATGAACCTCTGTAATTTTCATTTTTCTGCTGCCGTATTTAACGTAGGTATCACGGGGAATACTCATAACCGTGGCACGCTTTCTGTCGGGGTCAACCTGGGCAAGCATCAGAACATCTGTGCGGAAGCCCTCTTTATCCGTACCCATAACAAGGATATTGCACTTTTCCTCGGAAATTTCTACATCTTCAAATACACCCTCTGAAAAATGCTCGGCAATTTCAATATTATACGGCGTAGTGTAATCACGTGCCAGCTTTATTCCGTAAAGAGCCGCTCCTGCCCATATTACTCCTACGAAAAAGTAGCATATTATACGTTTTATCAAGCTGCCACGGGACTTCTTTATCTTTTTTCTTGAGTTCTGATTATTCATATATTTACCTCGCTATACGCAAATAAACATAGTTGTACATTTTACTTTGAATATTTTACCACATTTTAGTTTATAAGTCAACTTTTACTGACAAGTTAAAAAATAATTTATAATTCATTCATATATTTTACCCTGAGTTGTATATATAATAATGTTGAAATTAATTTTGTAATTTTTTTTAAAAAAACTATTGACATTAGTCAAACCTTTTGTTATAATAATCAACGTTGTCGGCAATGACAACAACCAAATGGGAGCATAGCTCAGCTGGGAGAGCATCTGCCTTACAAGCAGAGGGTCACAGGTTCGAGCCCTGTAACTCCCATAAACCAAAATGGTCCGGTAGTTCAGTTGGTTAGAACGCTAGCCTGTCACGCTAGAGGTCGTGGGTTCGAGCCCCATCCGGGTCGCGATATTATCTTAAACGATAATAAAAAAGAGATATATTGTTTTTCGCATACATTGCGGATTTCAAAATCTTTTATTAGCCTCTGTAGCTCAGTCGGTAGAGCAAGGGACTGAAAATCCCTGTGTCGGCGGTTCGATTCCACCC
>JAZUCF010000004.1:0-32745 GCA_045638945.1 Clostridia bacterium
AACGGCGAAATCTACGCTCCCTACTATCAGAAAATCGGCGGAATTCTCGGTAACGCAACCCAAAATACAACAGTAAAGAATTGTACCAATAATGCTACAATTACACATGCTGCAACTGTAGGCACATATAGTGGATGCGACCAGATAGTCGGTTGTGTAACGAGTGGTAAAACCCTTACTGCGTCAGGAAATGCTGAAAACGGAACACTTGTTCCTTTTACCGCTTCGTCAGGCACTGAGTAAAATCTAAAATACAAGGGACGATGTCCGCATCGTCCCTTGAACCACCAAGTTAAGGAGGATGAAAATGAAAAAGCAACTCACAAGCATAATCTTAGCCTCGGTCATGCTCCTGAGTGCGGAGGCTTTTGCCGAAAAAGCACCTATGACAGTCAAATATTCCCCGGCAAATATTCCCGCTGCAGTATATACCGAGCCATATATGGAAAGTCAGTTTGCCACGGTATACTGTCCGTGGATGAGGGATTTTCATCTGTCAAACGATAACCAGATAGCTCGCGGCGAATACGGCGGTGAAGCCTGTCAGCAGGTCAGGGCTGCCGCACAATCCCCCGTAAACCCCGATATTATGTACTTTATCACTAATACAAGCGGTATTTACGTTACAAAAACCGACGGCGAGCGCTGGTATAACTGTACGAATAACTCCGGAGGTACCGATGCCGCAGGTCTTGTCTGCGATTTGTATGACGAGGCAACCGTGTATGCACATATGCGCGGCGTAGGTGTTCAGCGAAGCCGCGACTTCGGCAGGACCTGGGAAAAAGTGGTTGAAGATAACGAAACGAAGGTAACCAAGGGACAGCGCAGTAACACTTTAACAATTGACGGCAAGGGCAACCTTTACATGGCACTTTCTCACGGAATCTATACGATGAATCGTGAAACGGAGGAGCTTACCAGGCTTTGGCCTCAGGGAGAAGAAACCCTTGAAGCTGTTCCGCGTTGGTATGATATCAAGGTAACCTCCGACGGTCAGCACATATATGCCTGCCAGGTAAAAAATACGATGCCGCGCGGTATATGGGCAAGTCACGACGGCGGTAAAACGTGGAAACTGGAGCTTGCGGAAACTGAGGAAAAGGCGTATAGCGTACTTTCCATGGCTTTTCATCCCGAAAACGATTCGGAAATATATATAACAATGATGATTACCGATAAGGTTGATGAGAATAAAAGCGTGCCATGTGCTCTTTATCGTACAAATCCCGAATTTGACGATTTGAAGTTTCTCACCCATCACGGATACGAGAACTTAGCCGAGGGTGTGTCGCTTACTTATAAAAACTTTTTCGCATTGCAGTTCGGACCCAAAAACCCCGACGGAATTTATCCTCTTTACTATTGTGCAAACCAATCCTCCTTTGTGCTTCGTGTCAGCTATGACTATGGAAAAACCTTCTCCTTAGTTCTTAAGCCGAAGCATCGTGTGGGAGTGGATACCGCACGTTATCCGGAAGACTACGAATTCACCGGTTGGCTTTACAAACAGTTCATTGTCGACTGGTCAGAGCCGGAGGGAAGAGTGATTAATTTCGAGGCAGGCCCCGGCGAGTGGCTGGCAAAGGACGACAGCTACAGATGGTTTTCCTCCGGCTTTTCCGGAGCATCAATAACTCATGTGGCGATAGCTTCTACCGGAAAAACCTTTCTGAGCACCACCGATGTCGGTGCATTTGTCCATCAGAGCGGAACATATTCGGAAAACAGCTATCCTACATATCAGGCGTATGTAAAGGATTCCCAGACACATAAATTCGTAAATGCAATTTTTGATCCTAATGACGATAACCATATTGTAGCCTGGGTGGGAATCAATAATAACGCAAAGGATTACTACGGTATCCGTCAGTCCTTTGACGGAGGAAAAACCTTTGATATTCCCCCTGATGACCGCAAAATTCCCATAAAAGAAATTCACGCACTCAGAAATACCCGCGTGCTTCAATATGATGCAATCGATGATAATACTATCTACACAACCTACTGGACCAGCCACGATAACGGAAAAACGTGGCAGGAGAACGAGTATTATTATCTTGCCGTATCCCAGAAAACTCCGGGGAAAATCCTTGGTATGAAGGGATCGGGTAAGGCATCGGAGCTTTATCTTACCGAGGACGGCGGCGAAACCTGGAGGTATATCTGTACACCCAAAACAGCCGGAGGTTTCTTAGGTGTAGCCTTTGATGCCGATGAGAGATATGTGTGGTATACCGAGCAGAAGGATCTTATCAAGCTTGATACAAAAAGCGGCGCCATTGAATCATATATAGGAAAGCTTTCAAGCTATAGTGCAATCAGATACCTGGCACAAAATCCCAAGGATCCTAAGCATATTTTAGTTACCACCCGTGTGGGAGTGTGGAATCATAAATATCATGATGATCCCAAGCTTTGGGAAACACGTGACGGCGGCAAAAGTTGGCATGCGGTTCCCGGACTTATGGGCAGTGAAGTTCATCAGCCTGTATTTTCGCCAAATACCGACGAGGTATTTATCGGCACAATGGCAGGATTGTTCATCTATAAATACAAGGAATACTGGAACTATCTCGACACTAAAATCACCATCGAAATAGATGGCAAGGAAGCAGACTATTCTGAAATGCCCGTAATAGAAGGGGGCCGTGCGATGGTACCCGTTCGTGAGCTTTTCGAAGATTTAGGTGCAAAGGTAAACTACAATCAGGAGACAGGCGAAATCACGGCAAGCCGAAAGGGTAAATACGTTTCTTTCTATGTAGGAAGCACAAAAGCAACCGTGGACGGAGAGACCGTAGAGCTTGCCACAGCTCCGTATATTACTGCCAAGGGAAAAACCATGGTTCCCATCCGCCTTGCGGCAGAAGCGCTTGACCTTAGTGTAGGCTGGAGCGAGGAAGGCAGAAAGGTAGTAATTAATTCGTAACTCCCAAAAAAAGGAAGATGATAATGAAAAAACGATTAATTAGCATACTACTTATAGCAATAATGGCAGTCTGCCCCTCATGGGCATCTGCTTATGATAAACCCGAGGATTTCCGCGCAGTGCCAAAGGATTCATATAAAGTCCCATACTGTGAAGATGGAAATCCCTATGTCACCCACTATGCCCCCTGGCTTCGTAACTTCCATCTTATGCGCGCGGATGAAGCAGCCAGTCTCAAAGAGAAAAATCTCGTTGGCGGAGAATCAAACCAGATGGTGCGAATGCTCGAAATATCCCCTAAAAATCCCAATAGAATGTATTTTATCACAAACACATCCGGAATTTACACTACTAAAGACGGTGGTAAGCATTGGTATAACGTCACTAATAATATGAAAGGTAACGATGCACGCGGACTTTGGTGCGATGTAAAGAACGAAAACATAGTATATGCATCACTTAGGCGTGACGGCTTTTACCGAAGCATAGACGGCGGTGAAAGCTGGGAGCTTATCATAAAGGATACGGATTCCAAAAGCTCCTACCGCAGTAACACTATCACACAGGATAGTGATGGCAATACTTATTTTGCAACAAGCTACGGAATTTACCGCTTAAACCGCAGTGATGACAGCCTTAATCTTATCTATGATACTTCAGCCTTGCTTAAAGGCACAGATGAAAACGGAAACGCTGTAGAAAAGCCAAACGGAGGCCCCCTCTGGATGGATATAGATGTATCTCCCGACGGAAAGCATATTTATGCCGCGGTGAATCGTAATAAGGAGTCCGATGCTGAGCCGGGGTTGTATGTAAGTCTCGACGGCGGAGCTAAATGGGAAATAAAGGCAACCAATCCCACTCACGAGTACAATACATATTCCATAGCAATTCATCCCGATTATTCTGACGAAATCTATATTACCGCAAAAAAAACTGTTGTGGATGAAACGCAGTCAGACGAAGATTTAATGGGCGAGCTAAATAACTGTGCACTCTACGTATCGGAAGACGGGGGAGATAACTTTACACCAACTTACGTATATGCCCTTTGGCAAGATGGCAAAATAACAGGCTACCGCAATTTTTTCGGACTTCGCTTCGGTCCGAAAAACAGTAACAATATTTATCCGCTGTATTTTTGTGCCAATGAAACGCAATATCCCCTAAGTGTAAGCTACAATTACGGACGTACTTTTGAAAACGTATTTAATTATAGCAGTAATTTAGGAGCAGACACTATCAGAGAGCCAAATGACAGAACAAGATTTGCCGGATGGTACTATCAGGCATTTGCCGCCGATATGAATAATGCGGGAAGAGTAGTCTTTGCCGGAAACGGAATCTATGAAAAAACTTCCGACGGTAATTTCAATCGCATAAGCGGAGGATTTTCGGGAGCAAATGTTACCGATATCACATTTAATTCCGAAAACAAACCCTTCTTCGTGACTGTCGACGTGGGAAGTCACCGTGCCGACAGTGCGTATACAAAGAATCCCGACGGAACTACCAATTATCCCACCTTTGTAGAGGGGGTAAAAGACCGTTTCGTCATGGCGGAATTTAACCCTGAAGCCCCCGAGCATATAGTTGCCTGTACAGGCTTAACAAATTCCAAAACCAATGGATATTATGCAATCCGTCAGTCCTTTAACGGAGGGGAAACCTTTAACCCTATGGAGGAAACAGCAAAGCTTCCCGAAAAAGATACAAGTGTGATAGCTAACAATACCGTTATCCGTTTTGATGGAGATAATATTTATACATCATATTTTTCAAGCCACGACGGAGGTACCACTTGGGAAAGGAATATGTTCGACACAGAACCCATATTTATCCTGGCATCATCCAAAACAAATCCTAAGAAAATGGTTGGAGCAATCGGCACAACAACCTCTGATACCACCTTGTGCCTCAGTGAGGACGGCGGTACGACCTGGACGAAAATAGCTAAATTAGGTACACCTGCAAACTTTGATTGTGCGGAGTTTGATGTTTATGGTGAAAACGGCGAGGATGACGGAGATTTTGTATGGCTGGTTAAGTCAAATCGTGTATATTACTACAATATCAAAACAGGGGACAGAAACATAAATACCTATACACCCGGTTCGTTTAATGCATATTCACAGATAGCACAAAACCCAAAAAATCCCAATCACATACTTTTGGGAAGCGATCCGGAAAATGTAACAACCGGCAGGGATAACAAGCTTTCCGAATCCTATGATAACGGAAAGACATGGCACACGGTGCCGGGGCTCTGGGGCAAACAAATTAATGAAATTAAATTTGTACCCAATACCACCGAGGTGTTTATCGGCACAATGGCAGGCGTATTTATTTACGACTATGCTAAGTTTAACTATCATTTCCCCCTGACCCTTCGTATAGACGGAAAGCCAGAATTGAGGACCTTCCCGCGGTATAATTTAAAAGATGATAAGCTTGTAAACGAAAACAACGGCGAATATATCATAGCCCCCCAATACGAAGGCACCATTCCCGAGGGAAAAGAATTTAAGGGATGGATATATAAAGGAAAGCTTTACAAGAGCGAAGAAAAAATTCCAATTGGAAATTAAAGGAGAAAAGAAAATGAAAAAAATAGTTTCACTGCTTATCTCATTTTGTATGTGCTTTTCTGTAATCGGCATTGTTCCTGTCCTTGCGGAGGAAACTGATGCCATTGGAGGAACATGCACAATCTACACATCCCCAACGGGAGAAGCAACCTCTGCGAAAACGCTTAATCGCTACTATGAAGCTATGGCTACATGGACGGCTACTGCCACGAGGACAACTTTTTCTACCAGCTATACAACAACATATGCTCTTGGCCTTAATGGCAGCAATTATGCACCACTTCTGAGATTTCCCATGCCTGAGCTTTCTGAAAACGTGGCAGTTACGAGTGCGAAGATAGTGGCAACAATCGCTGATGTGGGCAAAATGACAGCCGACCTTACAGTTAATGCCTGCACCGGATTCACGAGCGTTGCCTTTGGAACACAATTAAAAGGAAGTAACTTAAAATCCTTTGCGGAAGCTACGGCTACCGTATCCGGAACGACAACAGTATCAAAGGCAACGGCTAAACCAGGTGACCAAATCGAAATAAACGTTACCAGTTATGTACAGAGCCTTGCGGCAGGTACGAAGAGTGCCGATTTCCTGCTTGCAGTACCCGGACTCAGCAGTAATAACTACATAGAGGTTATAAGACCAACCACAACCGATTTTACGAACGCTCCCGTGCTTGTGATTACAACCGAGGAGAGCGAAAATCTTGCAAAGATTACTTCGGATAACGCTACCGGCGTTCCTGTAAATGATTATATCGCTGAAATAAAGTTTGACCGTGCAATGGACCCCGATACGCTGATTTCGGAAAATATAACAATTATGCCCGATAACATTCCCATAGAAAGAGTGAATTATTCTTCGGATTACAAGGGAATAAAAATAGCGATGGGTTCTAACCTGCTTTATAATACCGAGTACACGGTTTCTTTCAGCGAAGATGTGCTTGCCTCCGACGGAAAACAGCTTGAAGAGGGTACGAACTTTAAATTTACTACTGTCTCATCAGACAGTGGAGCACAGGCCCCCTCTCTTTCCTCAAGCTCTCCGCAAAACGGAGCAAAGAATGTGAAAGCAATTAACTCTGTTTCCCTTCGCTTCAGCAAGGAGATGTATATTCCCGAAATCTCGGCAGATGATTTTGATTTAACACGGAGTAACGGCAATGCCCCCGACATCTCCTCGGTAAGTGTCCATAGCGACGCAAAGCAAGTTTTCGTTTATTTTGACGAAGTGCTTGATTATAACGAAAGCTATACCCTGAATATAGATAATATCTGCGACCTTGACGGCAATGAATTTTCAGGAAGCATATCCTTTACCACGGCAAATGCAAGCGTGGTGATAAAAGAAGTTATTGAATACACCGCCGAAACAAAAAGTGAGGAGCAAACTGTCTATACCACCTTAAGCGGTGCAGAAAAGACGGACACAGATACAATCGAGGACATTTACGAAACCTCGACCTACTGGGATTCAGGTGCCGTGGCTGCAGAAAGTCAGAATAATGATAACAATAATATACTTCCCATAGGCGCGGACACAAGCGGCACCAAATACTGGGGCAGTGCATTAAGATTCAAGCTTCCCGAAATGCAGGAGAACGAGCTTGTAACAGATGCAAAGCTGGTGTTTACGGTAAAAAGCACAGCCGATCACACCGGAGACATCAGGATTAATGCGTATACGGGCTGTCTTGACAGCATTTCACACGGAAGTAGCATTGCAAAATTCGGTAAGACCTATGAAGAAGTAACCGCTTGCGAGGCTGCAGGTGGAATAAGCATACCGGCTTCTTCGATAGTGGATAATCAGAAGCTTGAAATAAATGTGACGGAGTATATTCAAAGCATTGCTTCCTCTGCCACAAGTGCAGACTTCGTAATTGCAGCTCCCGACATGACATCGACAAACCTTGTAAAGCTCTATTCGGGACATTACAGCAGGGTATCGTATCGCCCGCAATTGGTGCTTACCACTATTCCCGACACTACCGCTATCGGTAAGACAGATGTCACACTGGAAAACATGACTGACAGCGAACTGGAGATTACCCTGATTGCGGCACTTTATACAAACGGAGAAATATTTAAGGACTGCATTATAAAGCCGGATATTACAGTCGGCACAGGAGCAAATAAAACCACTCAGGTAAGAATTGATAAATTCGAAGGCAGAAACAGCACGGATATAATCAAGGTGTTCGGAGTGGAAAGCCTTGAAACGCTGGTACCGCTTTACAATAGCTACATCGGGTATGTAGATGCTCAGTTCTATCCGGGTTATACACGAAAAGCGGTAACCCTCAGCTATGACGACGGTCCGAGTGCGGACGATGTGACGCTGCTTCAAAAGCTGAACGAAAAAGGCGTCAGAGCAACAATCAATAACGTTGGTAACAGAATAAAGGCAGGAACAACAATGCAGGCGTCATTTGATGCGGCACTGTTTGCAGGAAATCATGAGATGGCAAACCATAGCTACTCACACGGTATGAATTTAGGAAAACGTGAAACTGTTGAGGAAGCTTACGCACAGATGGCAGACGGGGAGAACACCCTCGAATACTATTACGGCAAGGACGTGCGTGGTGTGGCATATCCCTACGGAAAGCCCTCCCAATGGTTTGGTGACATTACGCAGTATCTCTTAAACCGCCAGAATCTTTATGCACGCTGTTCCACAAACGGTAACTTTGATGTGCCTGAGGACTTTATGGAGTGGGACTTCACCTGTCATCACGACTATCTTTATAGCTACACGAAGGATTACGCAAACAAGTTCTTTAATCTTTTGCCCGATGACGGCACACTGAAGGTGCTTTCCGTATGGGGACATCCGTATAATTTTGAACCGGTAGTAGACGACACCACCGGCGAAGTGACTCGGGCAGAAACCTGGTCAACCATTCTTGAGCCTTTTGCCTCAACAATCGAGCAAAAGACAGAGCGTGGCGAGGTATGGAATCCCACCAATATTGAGCTTGTTGAATATATAAACGCTGTAAACACACTGGTTATAAGTGAGGATTGTGTATATAATCCCTCAGACGTAGACGTATATGTGAAAATTAACGGTGCAGAGGTCGTAGTTCCCGCCGGCGGAACAATTTATTAAAATGGAAAATTAATTTAATTAAAAATAATAGGGGACGGGGACATTTTTGTAATTGAATATGCAACAAAAATTGACCTGTCCCCAAAAAAACAAGGAGGAAACAAACTATGAAGAAAACATTAGCAATCATTCTTTCACTCGTTTTATGTCTCGGCTGTCTTTTCGGCTGCGGCGGCGGAGTGGAAGAAGCAAAAAAGAAAGCGGCAGCAGACAGTGACGATACCGTCGTAACCGTATGGAGCAGTGCGGGCGGTGCTCAGGTTGTGTGGGAGGAGCTTGTAGACAACTACAATTCCACCACAGGCGATGAAAAAAACATATTCATCGACTGGGTAACTATGATGGAGGCTACCGCAGCAGATGTAGCACAGCAGAGCGGTCAGCTCCCTGAAATTGTAAACGTTTCGGGAACACGTCTCATCAAATATCAGCAAAGCGGAGACCTTGCCGCGATAGAAGAGCTCCCCGGAGGAAAAGAGCTTCTTGAGGAATATGATTTCCCCGGAGTAGAGGGAGCAAATGTGTTTGACGGAAAGCAATATACCCTGCAAAGATCGGCAACAACAGCCGGACTGGTATATAACAAGGATTTGTTCAAAAAAGCAGGCATCGTGGATAAGAACGGTGAAGCAAAGGCTCCCGAAACAATCTCCGAAATGCGTGAAGCGGCGAAGAAAATTCAGGCTCTCGGCGGTGGAGTATATGGCTTTGCATTCCCCCTCAAATTCGGAACAAGCTGGACTATTAACACGCCCACAGCCAATTCCTTCGACCTTGATACTCCTGCTGCGGTGACAGACCTTGACAATCTTACCGTTACCTACAACGGCCACAAGGACAGATATCAGTGGATTTTGGATATGAAGAAGGACGGCACCGTTTTCCCCGGGGCTGAATCTCTTGACAATGATACAGCGCGTGCATACTTTTCTTCAGGCATCATTGGTATGATTCCTGCGGCAAGCTGGGATGTAGGCGTATATACTACTCAGTTCCCCGCGGAATGTGATTGGGATGTTTGTCGCTTCCCCATACTGGACGGCTACGAGTTTACCGAAAACAGCATTTCAATCGGCGGCGGACTGGCAATTTCAAGAAATGCCCTTAAAAATGAAAAAATCGCAAAAGCAACGTTAGAAGTATATAAATTCATCTATTCTCTCGAAACCAGAACCGAGCTTTTCGAGAGAGGTATAGAGGTCAGCTGTAAGACAGACGTGCTTGAAAAAGTTGATAAGAGTAAGCTTGACCCCAGACTTGTAAAGTTTGCCGAGTTTGTACCCGAAAAGGTACTCAGATACCCCTCAGAAAAGTATGCGATTGAGGGAGCAAACTGGGATGCACTTTTCCAGCAGGTATGGATAGGTGATATCACTCTTGATGCGGCAATCAAGGACATAGAAACCAGAGCTACCGCAGGCCTTAGAAAAGCTGTAAAGGACGGAAGCTACAACGTAGCGCGCCAGAAGGAAACCGAAGCACAAAAGCGTGCAGATTTTGAGGCGAAAAAAGCCGCAAAATAACACAGGTATTTTGCATTTACACACCCTTTTTAAGCCTCCCTTGTGTAAAGGGAGGGGGACCGCGTAAGCGGTGGAGGGATTGTTAAACCCAAAAATTAATTAAATTAAATTACAATATACACCCCCGTCGGGAGGGGAGGCATGTTGCCTATCTCGACATTCAAATTCAAAAAAGAAAGGAATTAAAAGGAAATGTTAAAGAAAATTTTAACACTCAGCCTGGTGGCTGTGCTTCTTTCTGTGACGGCATTTGCAGAATTGACTCCTGTCCTTGCAGATGCAGGGCTTCCTGCATCAATTGCAGTTTCACTAAATGATGCCGTAATTGACGAAACTACCGGTCTCGGTGGAACTGTTACCCTCGCGGTAACAAGCGATGCAGTTTATGAAAATGCTATCGTTGTGACAGCAGTATTTGACGGAAACACATTCCTCACCGCATCTATTACTGATGCAGCACTCGAACTCGGAGAGAATGAAGAAATAATCACTCTCCCCGAAGCATTGTCAGATACTAACGACAGCTACAATGTAAAATTCTATCTCTGGGAAAGCAAGACTACTCTTGAACCCCTTGCACAGCCTGTAGAAGAAGCTGTTACACCTCAGGAAGAAAAACCCGAGGTATGGAGCGGCAATGCATCTGAGACGCCACTTACTCCCAACAGTGACGGATATTATGAAATCAGTAACGGTGAAGAACTCGCATGGTTTGCAAATTACGTAAATGCAGGAAATAACACCGTAAATGCAATCCTCACAGAGGACATTTATCTCAATGACTTCTTTGAAGCAGACGGAACCTTTGATGAAGACTGGTATGATACAAAGACCGGAGCAACATCATGGGGAAATATTACGACAGGATACATGATAAAATCTTATAAAGGAACCTTTGACGGTGCCGGTCATACAATCTACGGACTTTATATGGCAAATGGCGATAACGAACCCGCTGGCTTCTTTAATACAATCAGCGCAGGCGGCGTACTTAAGAATGTAAACTTCAAGGGAGCCTATGTAGTGGCTGCTGACGAAACTAATAACAGAGCTAATAGCTACATAAGCGTAGTATGTGCACGAGCAGCAGGAGAAATCAATAATGTAACTGCAGACGGAAAAATCGGTATTGCAGAGGGTGGATATGTAAACTTCATTGGAAGCATAGTCGCTCAGACATTATCTACTAAAGCAACAATAAAAGATTGTACATCAGATGTAGATATTGACCTTCATGGAATGAGCACGGCTCTGCATGGAGACGCAGGCAAAGCTGATACAAGAGGCCTTGGCGGAATAGTGGGAAGTAACGCTATTAGGGATACAGTGATAGAAAACTGTGTTAATAACGGCGAAATCTACGCTCCCTACTATCAGAAAATCGGCGGAATTCTCGGTAACGCAACCCAAAATACAACAGTAAAGAATTGTACCAATAATGCTACAATTACACATGCTGCAACTGTAGGAACATATAGTGGATGCGACCAGATAGTCGGTTGTGTAACGAGTGGTAAAACCCTTACTGCGTCAGGAAATGCTGAAAACGGAACACTTGTTCCTTTCACCGCTGAGTAATATTTACTGTAAACAGACGTTAAAAAAGATGAACCTGTACAGCACATCTTTCGTGCTATACAAAGAAAAGAACCGAAGCTCATACGAGCTTCGGTTCTTTTAGGTTATAGGTGACAATGGGGACGTACCTTTTTTGTCAACTGTATTATTACAATAAGGTAACAGTATGATGTTTTTTTATTGTAATTTATTGACAATTGAAACCATTTATGATACACTTTTACTATGCTAAGCAATAAATTAATAATATCTGCATAAGATATGAGTGAGGACGCTTGACAAAAGTGCCTTTTCGTGCTACAATTCATGGGCAATGAGTTGTAATTTTATATGGAAAGAAGAGAAAATATGGAGAAAAATGAGATGCTGTTTGTAGATTTTCCTCCTGTGGGGAAAATTACAAAAATAGTGAAACAGAAAAATCTCAAGAGAATTTTCACAGGCGGTGTCAGGATTAATGGCGGAAACTACAGAACTGACAAGGAAACTGAAAAGTACAGAAGAAAATCATTAAGAAGGGTTTTACCATAAAATGAGCGAAAACAACAAAAGTGTAAACTGGAGACAACTAGTAGAATTTTTTAATGAAATTAAATGGCTGTATGCTTTGTGTGAAGAAACAGACCCGGATTTATGCACAAACTTGCAACCGTTAAATGAATTTCGTGCAGCTTTGGATCATTTGATGCGTATTGTGGCAATAGAAAATCTCCCCGAATACGGTGATAAGGATCCTGTTGAGGAAGCCAGAAAGCTGACAAGCCATCTGCGCAGGGCATTTTTTGACGTATGCGATATGTTGTCAATTAATTATAGGAACAGGATTGTAGACTTGTTGGAAAAATTCAGCGTAGATACGATTAATTCTGCTCTGCCTACATACTATTCAGATATTAAACCAAGAATATTCAAGATTGATGAGGAAATAGCCGCCCTTCGTACGGAAACAAGGGTAAACGGCTGCGATGAGTTTGAAGCTGTTACGGCGTATTCAGGCATAGTTGAGGAATTGAAAAATTACCATGCAACAGTCGTGGGTGCTATACCCTCTTTGAGCGAGATTCATAAAAAGACGGCAAGAAAGAACTTATTTACTCAATGGATTATTCCAATCGGTGCAATCGTCGTTACAATTTTGGTTGCATACCTGTTTTAAAGTAATTTTTGTTTATAAAGGAGCTGTATCAAAATGAATTCATTTTGATACAGCTCCTTTGACAATGGGGACAATGCGGTGAAAATGAGAAAGTTACAGCTTGCTTTTTTCAAATATCCTTACGAGCAATATTCCGAGTATTAGCCCTGCTACGCCCTGCATGGCGTTTGCGGGAATATTCACCAAAGAGGGAATAAAGCCGTAGAGGAAGCCTTCAAAAACGAAATATCCTCCCACCATTAATATTTCCGCAAGCGTTCCGCTTATAATTCTGGAAATTATGTTGTTTGACTTACCGGATATCACTCTGCAAGTAAAATACGCCACAAGTGCCATTAATCCCTTTATTACAAAGGTTGCAGGGGCATATATTATGTAGCCCGAAAAAATATCTGCCAAGGCACTTCCAATTCCTGCCGTAAGGAATCCGTAAACAGGGGAGAGCACCCATCCAGAAAGAAGTACCACGCAATCACCTAAATTAAGGTACCCCTTTAGCGGGGACGGGATTTTAATGAGCATCGTTGCAACGCATACAAGCGAAGCAAGCAGTGCCGAAAGAACAATTTTTTTTGTTTTCATATCAGAATCACCTCTTTGTTTTTCTATTGTAACACAAAAATACTGATTAGTAAACAGAAAATATATATAGTGAGTAAAAAAAACTTTACAAATCAAAAAAACTGTAGTATTATAATGGCGTAATTGTATTGTATCCCCAACGGGGAATAATAACAAGGAGGAATTTAATATGGAAAACAGAAGAAAAATGTCAACGAGTACCATGGTCACAGGTGCACTTCTGACAGCACTGGTAGTACTGTTGCAGTTTGTCAGCATGGCAATCAGGACAGGTACATTTTCAATCACATTGTCCTTAGTTCCCATTGTAATTGGCGCAGTAATATGCGGAAAAGGTATGGGGGCATGGCTCGGATTTGTGTTTGGAGTAACAGTTCTTGCAACAGGCGATGCAGCGCCTTTCATGGTGGTGAATGCATTGGGAACAATCCTCACAGTGCTTCTTAAAGGTACGGCGTGCGGATTCGTTTCGGGGCTCGTGTATGAGCTTATCGCAAAAGCTTTCAGCAAAAAGCAGAAGAGCGTTTCTTATACCGCGGCTGTTTTTTCTGCATTAATATGCCCTGTCACAAATACAGGGGTGTTTCTTTTGGGCTGTCTGGCGTTCTTTATGGATACACTGGCAGTGTGGGGCGAAGGCTTAGGCTTCGGAAGTAGTGTTGGCAAATACATGATTTTTGGACTGGTAGGTACAAATTTTCTTATTGAAATGGCAGTTATTATAGTGTTTGCACCTGCGATTGTCCGCATTATTAAGGTGGCTTCTAAAAAATGATTTTAGTAATTGATATTGGTAATACAAATATTGTGGCAGGCTGTGTTGAGGGGAAAAATATCCTTTTTCGCGAACGCCTTTCCACGGCTCACCGTGCAACACGGCTTGAATACAGTGTGCTTTTCAAGACTGCATTTGATATGTACAAAGTTGATTATAGGGCTATTGAAGGTGCAATTATTTCATCGGTTGTGCCGTCTGTCACAAATATAGTTAAAGAAGCAATTGAAAAGCTCTGCGGTATCTCTGTTATGGTGGTAGGCCCCGGACTTAAAACGGGTATCAGCATTATAATTGATAACCCAGCACAGCTTGGAAGTGATTTGGTGGTTGATGCCGTTGCAGGGATAGAGGAATATCCTCTTCCGCAAATTATTATCGATATGGGTACGGCGACCACTGTTTCGGCAATTAATAGACAGAGGCAGTTTTTAGGCGGTGCTATTCTTCCCGGTGTGGCAGTTTCTCATGATGCTCTTATCGGAAGAACCTCTCAGCTTCCCAAGGTAGCCTTTGAAAAACCGAAAAAGATTATCGGAAGTAATACCATAGATTCCATCAAAAGCGGTATTCTCTACGGAAACGCAGGTGCTATTGAGGGAATCGTGGACAGATTTGAAAACGAGCTTGGGGAAAAATGCACAGTCATTGCCACAGGCGGACTTGCAAAGGTGATTGTACCTCTTTGTAAGCGTGATATTATCGTGGACGAGGATTTACTCCTCAAAGGCTTGATGCTCATATACGAAAAGAACAAATAAATATAAGGAAACAAAAAAGCAGGTATCTCTCTGATACCTGCTTTTGCTACTTCCCATAATGAAACAAAACAAGGGTATGTACTAAGTACATACCCTGATTTTAAGCAATCAAAGATTCAAGCAATGATTTACGCTATAGCACCGAGTGCCTTAGCGAGCTGGCTCTTCTTGCGGCTAACAGTGTTCTTCTTGTACACACCCTTAGCTACAGCCTGATCAAGCTTCTTAGCGCAAAGATTGTAAAGCTCCTGAGCGGCAGCCTTATTTCCTTCGCTAACAGCTGCTTCAAACTTCTTAAGCTCTGTCTTGATAGCTGATTTAACCATACGATTTTCAAGAGTTTTCTTATCGATAACGAGAACTCTCTTCTTAGCTGATTTAATGTTAGGCATTATATTTTCACCTCCAACACATTATGGAACAAAATGCATTATAGCATATATAATTCCAAAATGCAAGGTTTTTTTGATAAAATATTTGAAATTTTTATTCAATGGACAAATTATATATTTCTTCAAAATCATCGGTGGTTATCACATCGCCGTTATCAGTAATAATAAGCGCATCCGTATCGGGAAATTCGCTGCATAAAGAAAGTGCGTCCTTACCCAGAATAAATATAGCTGTGCTGAGAGCATCGGCGTGCATTGATGATGGGGAAATGACAGTCACAGAGGAAATGCCGCTTTGGGCACTATAGCCTGTCCTCGGGTCTATTATGTGGTGATATCTTTTGCCATCATAATCAAAATACCTTTGATATGCCCCGCTTGTTACCGCGCTTTTATCCTTTAGCCTGATTGTGGCAAAAACCTCATCGGGGGATGACGGGTTTCGTATACCTACCGTATATTCGCCCAAAACAGCCACATTTCCGCCCAGGTCGATTATTACGTTATTTACGCCTTTTTCCTTGAAATGCTCTGCCAGTTTGTCCGCAATATATCCCTTAGCCACAGCTCCCAAATCAAGTGTAGCTCCGCCCAATGAAAAAGGGGACAGGGAAAGCCTTTCATAGCCTACTTTGTTTAGTGCTTCTTCAACCTCTGCCTCTGCGGGAGGCTCTTTTCTGCTGTTTACATTCCACAGCTTACTGAGAGGGGCTATGGTAATGTCAAATGCTCCCTTTGTTTTTTTAGAAAAATCAAGGGAGAATTGAAGCACATTTTTCATGTGGGGGGATAAATCTTTTATAGATGAATTATTGATTTTATAAAGCTCACTTTTGGGGCTTGTACGGCTGAATATATTCTCATACTCATTGCACAACCCAATCGCCCTGTCAATATGTTCTTTGTCCTTTTTATCTGCGGTTATGCTTACAACCGTGTCAAAGGCAAAGCTTTGTTTCGTTATCCGTTCCTGTGTGCTTTCACAGCCCGTAAACAGGAGAAAAACTATCAAAAGTAAAAGTAAATATTTTTTCATATGATTCCTCAAAAGTATATATACTCGTAAATTTTAACATATCGCTCGATTTTTCCAACGTGGCGTTTCGTTTCCCAAAAAGGAATATCAGACAAGTTTTTTGAATCCTCGCTGTATCTTGAATCCTTAAGCCATCTGTCTACATTTGTTTCGCCTGCATTATATGCCGCAACGGCATTTCCTACGTTTCCGCCATACTTGTCAAGAAGATAGGAGAGATACCAGATTCCGCATTGCAGGTTGCTCTCTGCATTAAAAATATTTGCATGGGGAATATCAAGCTTTGCAAGGCAGTATTCAAAGGTTTCATCCGTTATCTGCATCAGACCCTTTGCCCCTGCGTGGCTCTGTGCATCTCCCCGAAAATTACTTTCCGCCTTTATCAAAGCATATACAAGTGGAGGCTTCACACCATATTCCTCACAGTATTTTTCAATTGTGCTTTCATGTTTAATCGGGAATATCCCGCGGAAAATCCATAGCGTGACGGCTATAGTTGTAAAAATGAAGAAAAGTGTTGTAAAAAAGTTTTTACACTTGACCATTTATTTCTCCCAAAAATTTATTATAAAGAAGACGGATGTTTTCTTTCAATGCCTCTTCTCCGAAATTATTTTCAATAATAATTGCTTCCCTGTCGTAATCCTTTTGCGAATTCATACGCCTTAAGGCGTCTTCACGGCTTATGTTATCGCGTGCCATAATTCTTTCAAGCCGTGTTTTTTCGTCCGCTTCAATTACTACTATATACTTGCACAAAAGGTCGGCACCGCTTGATTTTAGCTCGCTTCCGTCCATAATGCATATGTCGCTTCCGCTTTCCTTGCACAAGCCCACGCATTTTTCAACAATCGCCTTATGCACAACGCCGTTTAACAAAAGGAGCTTTTTTTCATCGGAAAAAACTATGGCTCCCAAAGCTTTTCTGTCAATGTTATTTTCGCTGTCTAAAATCGAATCGGAAAATAACTGACAAAGCTTTTTCTTTATTTCATTGTCACAAAGAATTTCGTGTGCGACGCTGTCACAGTCGGCAACAAAAGCACCCAAATCCTCAAATATACGGGCGGCACTTGATTTCCCGCTGCCTGTCCTGCCCGTAAGACCTATTAACATTTTCATGGAAATTACCCTTTCTTTGATTTGTATTTAAACTAAAGGGGTTGTTAAGGGGCTTCCCCCTTAAGGTAAAATCGTTTAAACCGAGGGTGTGTACCTCGGTTTAAACACCTCGCAAGGGCTACCGCGGTGAGCGGTGCGCGAGCGAAAGCCCTTTTCTCGAAGCGAAATATTTTCGACAGAAACTTTTCGCTTCGAAAGGATGGCCTTGCCATCCGTCATTTCGTTTCAAACCAGCTTCTGCCTATCTTCACATCGGCACGAAGCGGTACGCTGAGGCTTACTGCGTTTTCCATTTCTTCCTTTAATATATCAGCCACTGTCTGCGCCTTTTCCTCAGGCACTTCGCAGATAAGCTCATCATGCACCTGAAGAATCAGCCTTGCTTCGGGGCATTTTAGCCTGAGGGCATCGTATACCTTAACCATGGCAATCTTAATAATATCCGCCGCCGTTCCCTGAATGGGCGCATTCATAGCGGCTCGCTCGCCGAATGAGCGGAGGTTGAAATTCTTTGCATTAAGCTCGGGAATATATCTGCGTCTGCCAAAAACAGTGGTAACAAAGCCGTCCTCCCTTGCTTTTTCAATGGTGGTTTCCATATAGCTTTTTACACCGCTGTAATGATTAAAGTAGCTGTCGATGTATTCTTTGGCTTCCTTACGGCTGATTTTAAGCTCCCCTGCAAGGGAGAATTCGCTCTGTCCGTAGATTATTCCGAAATTAACCGTCTTTGCACGGGAACGCATATCGTCTGTCACGAGAAAATCAGGCACGTTAAATACCTGTGTTGCCGTTATGGTATGAATATCATCATCGTTTATAAATGCATCCTGCATCACCTTATCCTGTGCCATATGTGCAAGTACCCTAAGCTCAATTTGCGAGTAGTCGGCACCTACCAGAAGATGCCCCTCCTTTGCCACAAACATTTTGCGGATTTCCCTTCCTATTTCCGTACGGACGGGAATATTCTGCAAATTAGGCTCGGCAGAGCTGATTCTGCCTGTTGCGGTAACGGTCTGTTTCAGTGTGGAACGAATTCTTCCCTCATCATCAAGAAGCGGAAGAAAAGCATCCGCATAGGTGGACTTTAGCTTTGCCAGATGGCGGTATTCAATTATAAGGTCTATAATTTCGTGCTTTCCCCGAAGCTTTTCCAGAACGGAGGAATCCGTGGAATAGCCTGTCTTGGTTTTCTTTATTACGGGAAGCCCCATATCTTCAAAGAGAAGCTTTCCGAGCTGCTTTGTGGAATTAATATTAATCTCGCCGCCTGCCATAAAATATATGGCGTTTTCAAGAGCACTGATTCTTTCCCCAAGCGTTTTTGCAAATTTATAAAGCTCGTCACGGTCTATTTTAAAACCCGATACCTCCATGTTGAAAAGAACATTTTCAAGGGGAAGCTCTATGTCATTTAACAATGAAAGCTGACCTCTCTTTGAAATTTCCTCCGTTTGCTTGATTGCAAGGTCTGGGAGAGAAACGACTGAAAGCGGCAAATTATAGAGGGCAAAAAGCTCATTTATATTATATTCGCTTCTCGAGGGGTCTATGATATACGCCGCGATTTCACTGTCATAATATTCTCCCGAAAGGCTTATCCCTTTTTCGCTGAGAATATGACGTACCTTTTTATACTCGTGAGTGAATTTCTTTATTTTTTCGTTTTCCAGAACTGATTTGAGTGCCGTAATGTCCGCGGTATATGCTTTTTCGTCCAAGCAAAACTCAATCTGCTCTTCGTTTAAAATAAAATAGAAGGTGTCGTGCTTTGGGGTGGCCGATAGAACCTCCTCCGTTGCCTCAAGAGGCTTTTCTGCTTCCTTTGCCTCTTTAACAAGAGGGGAACAAAGCCTTTCGGCAATTTTGCGAAGCTCTAATTCTTCAAGCTTTTTTGAAAGAGCCGCATTGTCTGCTTCCTTATATAATGCGTCCTCAATTTTAAAATCAATGGGAACATTTTTATCAATGGTGCAAAGCTTGTAGCACATATATGCGTCGTCTTTGCCCGCAATAAGCTTTTCACGTGCCGCTTTTTTGATATAGTCGCTTTCAATATCGGCGTAGAGGTTATCTAAGGAATGGAAATGATTAAGTAAATCAAACGCTGTTTTTTCGCCTATTCCTTTTACACCGGGGATATTGTCCGAGGAATCGCCCATCAGTGCTTTTACGGCAATGAATTCTTCGGGTGTAACGGCATATTTCTCAAAAACTCCGTCACTGTCTAATTCTTCCGTAGTGGTCTGTCCCATTCTTGTGGTAGTAAGAAGCACATGGGTGTTTTTGCTTGCAAGCTGAAGGTCATCCTTATCTCCCGTTACGATATTGCATCTCAAGTTGTTTTCATCGCAGATACGGCTTACCGTTCCAATAATGTCATCCGCCTCGTAGCCCTCCAGAGAAAGCTGAAGTATGTTCATTGCGGAAAGAACTTCCTTAAGATGAGGCAGCTGCTCGGCAAGGTCATCGGGCATACCCTTTCTCTGTGCCTTGTACGCCTCATACATTTTGTGGCGGAAGGTGGGAGCCTTAAGGTCAAACGCCACACAAAGATAGTCGGGCTTATATTCATCAATATATTTAAGCATGATATTCATAAAGCCGAATATGGCATTGGTGGGGATACCTGTTTTAGTGGAAAGAGGGCGTACTCCGTAATATGCACGGTTTACGATGCTGTTTCCGTCTATTATAATAAGGTTTTTCATTTTCCTTCTCCTTCTGCGTGAAATCACTTCATTATATATTATACCTCAAATTGGCAAAAAATCAAGGTAATAGTTATCTAAAAGAGGTTTTCCTATGCCAAATTTCAATAAATTTGAAAAAAATAAAAAAAATACTTGCTTTTTTTGTTTTTATCTGTTAGAATATCCTATGCATGTTATGAAATGAAGTATTCCTAAGGAGGGAAATAGATATGGCTAAATGTGATGTATGCGGTAAGGGTGTTACTTTTGGTATCAAGGTAAGCCACTCTCACAGAAGATCAAATCGTGCTTGGAAGGCTAATGTTAAGACTGTAAAGGCAGTTGTTAACGGTTCTCCCAAGACAATCCACGTTTGCTCCCGTTGCCTGAGAAGCGGAAAAGTTGTAAGAGCTATCTGATTTCTCTCGTAATTAATTTGGAACAAACTAAGGCAGTACGCACAGCGTACTGCCTTTTCGACTTTTGAAAAAAGCTGAAAAGCAGCACAGAATGCAAAATAAATAAAAAAAGCTTGACAATCGCCCAAACTCGTTATATAATTACATGGCATTTTGATGAAATGCTATCCTTGCTCCGGGTTTGTTCGGGGCCAAAGACCAGAAGGAGGTGTAGAAAATGGCTGAAATTATCAACAAGTATGAGACCATTTTTGTTCTTGACACTGCGCTTGAGGAGGAGAAGATTAACGCTCTTTCCGAAAAGTTCCAGAAGCTCATCGCTGATAATGGAACAGTTGAAAGCGTAGACGTATGGGGTAAGAGAAAGCTTGCTTATCCTATCGACTTCAAGACAGAAGGTTACTACGTTCTTGTGAACTTCGCATCAAATCCTGAATTCCCCAAGGAACTTGAGAGAATTTACGGAATCACCGACGGTGTAATGCGTACTATCACAATCCGCAAGGAAGCGTAAAGGGAGGTAAAAACATGCTTAACAAGGTTATTTTGATGGGCAGATTTACTCGCGACCCCGAGCTTCGCAGCACCCCGCAGGGAGTAAGCACTTGTGCTTTTTCAATTGCGGTAGACCGTAACTTTGTCCGTCAGGGCGAAGAACGTAAGGCAGATTTCATCAACTGCGTTGCGTGGAGACAGACTGCGGAGTTTATTTCCAAATACTTCAAAAAAGGCAACATGGTTGCTCTTGAGGGAAGTATTCAGACTCGCTCCTGGGATGATCAGGACGGTAAGAAGCGTTACGCTACGGAAGTTATCGTAAGTCAGGTGTATTTCGCTGAAAGTAAGCGTGATACGCAGGGCTACAGCACTGAGGAATCATTCTCGCAGGCTAATGACTTCGGTTCGCTTCCCGAGCCTATTTCTCCTATGGGCACTGATGATGATTTACCATTCTAAATAAGGGAGGTTTTAGCCATGATGGAAAAGGAAAAGACTGAAAGACCTTTCAGAGCAAGAAAAGCAAAGAAAAAAGTTTGCCAGTTCTGCGTTGATAAGGTAACAGATATCGACTACAAAGACGTTGCAAAGCTTCGTCGTTACGTTTCAGAGAGAGCAAAGATTCTTCCCAGAAGAATCACAGGCACATGTGCTAAGCATCAGCGTCAGCTGACAATCGCTATTAAGCGTGCTCGTCACATTGCACTTCTTCCTTTCTCTGCTGAATAAGCATATGGGATACCCTTTCGGAATAAAGATGTTCCGAAAGGGTGTTTTTATATGAAAAAATATATCAGGCTTGTTATCTTTGCTATGTTTTTATGTGTGATATCATTTCCCTCGGAAGAATCGGCGGAGAATATAAGCGTGTTTTCACGCACTGTAAAGGAAATGGGATATGATGATGTGTCCGAAACTCCTTACGAAGTGGTTGAGTTTACCATACCTATGCAGTTTAATGAGGTGTACAGCCGTTATAATGAGCTTCTGAAAACAGCAGGCTACGACCTTTCGCCCTATAAGGGGAAGCTGTGTAAAAGATATACCTACCTTATTCCCTCCCAAAACGCACGTGCCAACATAATTGTGTATAACGGAGAAATAATAGGCGGAGATATTTCAAGCATTACTCTTGACGGGATTATGATTCCCATTGAAAAAATGATTGATTGATGTTATAATAAGATAAATGGCTGAAGAAAAGAGGAAAAACCATGCGTCTTGATAAATTTGTGTCCGATGCAGCGGCTCTTACACGGAGCGAATCGAGAAAAGCAATAAAGTACGGAAGAGTAAGCGTTGAGGGGATAGTAACGAAAGATATTTCCATGCACATCCCCGAAAACGCAAATGTACTCTTTGACGGAGAAGAAATATTCTATAAAAAATTTGTCTATATCATGCTTAATAAGCCCCAAGGCTACGTAAGTGCAACTGAGGATAAAAAGCAAAGAACGGTGCTGGACCTTCTCGACCCGTCTTATGCAAGGTATCAGCTTTTTCCCGTAGGACGACTGGATATTGATACAGAAGGATTCCTCCTCCTTACCAATGACGGGGAAACAGCGCATAATCTTCTTTCTCCGAATAAAAATTTCGGAAAGACGTATTTTCTGCGGCTTGAAAATGATATAAGCGATAAAGAAATGGATTTGCTTGAAAAGGGTGTAGACATAGGTGAGTGTGTCACAAAAGAAGCAAAAGCAAAAAGAATAAGTGAAAACGAAATAGAACTGACAATAACAGAGGGAAAGTTTCATCAGATTAAGAGAATGGCAAAGGCTGTGGGAAATACCGTGGTGTACCTTAAACGCCTTTCATACGGAGAACTTTATCTTGATAAAGGGCTTGAAATCGGAGAATACAGACCTCTGACGGAGTATGAAGTGCAGTACCTATACAATGTTCACAAAAAAAAGTAGTAAATTTGTGAAATCGTAGTATTTGAAAAAGTATTAATTTGTGTTAAAATGTAAGCAGTGTAAATTTGATACATGTGTATATTTTTTTAGGAGGTCAGTTAAATGGCAGATTTACAATTAAAACATATTTATAAGAAATACAGCGGCGGTGTTGTAGCTGTATCCGATTTCACTCTTGACATTGAGGATAAGGAATTCGTTATCCTTGTAGGTCCTTCCGGTTGTGGTAAGTCTACAACTCTCAGAATGATTGCAGGTCTTGAAGAAATCAGCGAAGGTGAGCTTTATATCGGCGGCAAGCTTATGAACGACATCGCTCCCAAGGATAGAGATATTGCGATGGTTTTCCAGAACTACGCTCTTTATCCCCATATGACAGTTTACGAGAACATGGCATTCGGTCTTAAGCTCAGAAAGACTCCTAAGGACGAAATCCAGAGAAGAGTACAGGAAGCTGCTCGTATTCTTGACATTGAGCATCTTCTTGAGAGAAAGCCCAAGGCTCTTTCAGGCGGTCAGCGTCAGCGTGTTGCTCTCGGTCGTGCAATCGTTCGTGAGCCCCTCGTATTCCTTATGGACGAACCTCTCTCAAACCTTGACGCTAAGCTTCGTGTTCAGATGAGATCTGAAATTTCCAAGCTTCATCACAGACTTCAGACAACATTCATCTACGTTACTCATGACCAGACAGAGGCTCTTACAATGGGTACAAGAATCGTTGTTATGAAGGACGGTTTCGTTCAGCAGGTTGATTCTCCCCAGGTTCTTTACAACTTCCCTGTAAATATGTTCGTTGCAGGCTTCATCGGTTCACCCCAGATGAACTTCTGTGATGCTGAAATTGTAGAAAAGGGCAGCGACCTTTATGTTAAGTTCGGTTCTAACGAAGTTAAGCTTGCTGCTGAAAAGGCTGAAAAGGCTAAGGCTTATGTTGGAAAGACCGTTGTTATGGGTATCCGTCCCGAAGACCTTTATGATGATGCAGATTCTATTGAGAAGTTCTCTGATGCAATCATCAGTGCTGAAGTAGAAGTAACAGAAATGATGGGTGCTGAAACCTACCTTTATGTAGTTGTTGACGGTATCAACCTCATCGCTCGTGTTAAGTCTGACAGTACAGCAAAGGTTGGAGACAAGATTAAAATTGCTCTTGATTCCTCTAAGATTCATATCTTCGATAAGGAAACAGAAAAGACTATCACAAACTAATTTTAATAAACAATCAAAAATGCAAGGAAGCAAAGGCCTCCTTGCATTTTTTTTATTGTCTGAGAAATACTAACCAAAACTATTTTGAAAGGTTGGTTAACAATGAATGAAAATACACCCAATGACAGTATCCTTCTTCCCGAAGGGGTAGTGGAAGATGATCCTAATGTATTGTGGCTCACAAGGGCCTATTCCGATATAGTTACAGGAGAGCTTTTAAGAGAAGAAAATGAGAAGAAAAGGGGGAGCCGTGAATGAATTTCAGAAGTGACCTTGCCTTAGAAAGACGGGAAATGTTTGCGGGGGAAATTGCAGGGATTGAGAGCTTACGCCACGACGGTGACGGCATCAGCGTGACCCATGTAAAAATAAAGGATGATGACGCCGCAGAAAAAATAGGAAAGCCCATAGGAAACTATGTGACAATAGAAATCAAGGATTTGTCACTCCCCGACGACGAAATCTGTGACAGGGCAGTAGATGCAGTTTCTGCAGAATTAAAAAAGCTTATAAAGGTGCCTACTGATGCCTCCGTTTTGGTAGTAGGGCTGGGAAACAGGGATATTACACCTGATTCAATAGGACCTAAGGCTGTGGGAAAGCTTACCGTCACTCGTCATATTTCACAGGCTACGGAAAATGAATTTAATCTGTCCCTCCGTCCTGTAAGTGCCATCGCCCCCGGTGTTTTGGGAATAACAGGTATTGAAACAAGCGAAATAGTAAAGGGCGTTATAGAGTTTGTAAAGCCTCAGCTTATAATAGCAATTGATGCACTCGCCGCAAGAAACTTAGGCAGACTTGGTACCACGCTTCAGATAAGCGATACGGGAATAACCCCCGGAAGCGGAGTGGGTAATCATCGCAGAGCATTAAATGAGGAAACCTTGGGCGTTCCCGTAATAGCCATAGGAGTACCTATGGTTGCAGATGTATTGACTCTGGCAATGGATATTATACAGAAACTTCCCAAAAATGAGCAAGAGGAAAACGAGCAAAAGCTTGCACTAAATATTATCACCAAAAGGGGGGAAAATATGGTTGTTACTCCCAACGATGTGGACATTATCTCTCAGCAGGCTTCCGATATAATTGCCGATGCAATTAATATTGCACTATATAAGTAAAATTATTGAATAAAAGCCCCTGACCCTTGAACAAAGCCGCTTTTTATGTTATAATACTGATTGTAGATTTAATTTCATAAAAAGCGAAGGAGTACAAGAATGAATATCATCAGTGCTCATATAACAAGGCTCAGAATTTCATCGGGAATATCGCAGAAACAGCTTGCCGAAAGAATCGGCACAGGTGTTACAACCGTTAAAAATATAGAGAGCGGATATCTTACCTCTCCGCCCGACTCCATTGTGGAAAAGCTGTCGGAGGTTTTCGGCGTTTCTCCCTTTGAGCTTATGAATTGCATTTCTTTTTGTGTTGCTGAAAAGGGGAGGATGGTACATGTTGTGTCTGCTGTAAGCGGAGATAAACCTTTTCTTGACACCGCTAAAATAGTTGAAACGTTGTTTATTGACGGGGACAAATATGACGGAAATGAATATATGGGAGTAAAGATGCCTGACAATGCTATGATTGATGCACATATCTGCCCTGATGACAGTGTTATCGTAAGGCAGAATGTAGTGATTAAAAACGGTGATATGGTTTTAGCTATGTACAATCATGGAGACGGAATAATCAGAAGATATTTCAAAAAGGGAAACACTGTTTTCCTTAAGGCGGAAAATACAAGCGGACTATATCCCGACATAGTAGTTGATGCAGATGATGAAAATTTTGATGTATTGGGTAAAGTAATTACGTCCGTAAGGTCATATTAAAGCAAAAAATAATAAAACATACTTGCATTTTGGCTGAAATAGTAATATACTGTAATGTGGACGTGTTCGGTCATTGGAAATTCAGATAGTGACCACAGAAGGGAAGCGAAAATTATGATATATTTGGATAATGCTGCTACAACCAAGGTGAAAGACAGCGTAATATCAGCTATGCTTCCGTATTTTACGGAAACTTTCGGAAATGCATCCTCAACGTATACAACTCCCGGACAAGCTGCCAGAAAGGCACTTTCCGAGGCAAGGGAGCGTATAGCAAAGTGTATCGGTGCAGACACAAAGGAAGTTTTCTTCACAAGCGGCGGAAGTGAAGCAGATAACTGGGCAATAAAGGGTATAGCCCTTAAAAATAAAGATAAGGGAAATCATATTATCACAACTACTGTGGAGCACCATGCAGTGCTTCATACCTGCGAATTTTTAGAGAAACAGGGCTTTAAAGTAACCTATGTTCCCGTAGATGAGTTTGGTATGGTAAGCCCCGAAGATATAAAAAATGCAATTACCGACGAAACGATTCTTGTTTCTGTTATGTTTGCAAACAATGAAATAGGAACGATTAATCCCATTAAGGAAATCGGAGAAATTTGCCGTAGCAAAGGCGTATATTTTCATACCGATGCCGTGCAGGCGGCAGGTGCAGTTCCCATTGACGTAAAGGAAATGAATATTGATTTACTGTCAATGTCGGCACATAAATTCCACGGACCTAAGGGTGTGGGTGTTCTTTACATCAGAAAAGGCGTGAAGATTGATAATCTTCTTCACGGCGGTGCACAGGAGCTTGGACGGCGTGCCACAACCGAAAACGTGGCAGGTATTGTGGGAATGGCACAGGCTCTTTCAGAAGCATGTGAAAATATGCAGGAAAAGACAGAAAAGATTACAAAACTCAGAGATAAGCTTATAGACGGTATTTTGGAAAGTGTTCCTTATACCCGCCTTAACGGACACAGAACAAAAAGACTGCCCAACAATACGAGCTTCTGCTTCCGTTATATCGAGGGGGAGAGTCTGCTTCTCAGCCTTGATATGATGGGATATGTGGTTTCCAGCGGCAGTGCGTGTACGTCAGGCTCTCTTGACCCGTCCCATGTGCTTTTGGGAATCGGGCTTCCTCACGAAATTGCACACGGCTCTATGCGTGCCTCACTTTCGGAGTTTACTACAGAAGAAGAAATTGATTCCTTTATTAAAGCGGTAGGTCCCATCGTACAAAGACTCAGGGATATGTCACCTCTTTATGAAGGTGTAGCCGATACAAAGGCAGAAGGAAAGGATTGAAATAAATGTACAGTGAAAAAGTAATGGACCATTTCTCCAATCCCAGAAATGTTGGGGAGCTTGCAGATGCTAACGCTGTAGGAACAGTAGGCAATGCAAAGTGCGGAGATATAATGAAAATTTATATGAAGATTGAGGACGACATCGTAAAGGATGTCAGGTTCAAGACCTTCGGATGCGGTGCTGCCGTAGCAACCAGCTCTATGGCTACCGAGCTTGTAAAGGGGAAGACCATAGAGGAAGCCCTCGGTCTTACTAATAAAGCAGTTGTGGAGGCTCTTGAGGGACTTCCGCCTGCAAAGATTCATTGCAGTGTTCTTGCGGAAGAAGCTATTAAGGCGGCTATCCAGGATTACTACGATAAAAGCGGAATCGAAAAGAAAGTGGAGTGCAGCGGAAACTGTGCACATTGTCACGGACACCACGAGTAAGAAAATGTAAAAAAGTCCAGACCGCAAAAAAGCTTATAAAGGAAGAAAAATCGTATTTTATACGATTTTTCTTCTTTTATTTTACAAAATCAGCCAGCCCCTCAGCAAAATACCTCGCACCCAAAAGAGCTTCATCCATGGTGTTTCCGTTTGTTCCCACCTCTACGATTATTGCGGCGGGAGCAAGCTGTTGGTTAAATCTCTGGCTTCTGAAATTTATAGGCCTCATTAAATCGGGATATATTGAGCTTATATGCTGCTGAAGCTTATACGCAAAGGACAGGTTTTCCTCCCAGTTTTTATGCTCAAGTCCGCTCAGATTGCTTCCTACCACAAGCATTATTTTTGCCGCATCTTCGGAATTAATTTTAGCTGTATATTTTACCTTGCCGCCGCCCTTGCCTTCAATGGCATCACGGTGTACATCCAGTACAATTTTTATGGATGGGTCATTCTTTATATAGTTGGAAACATTTGCAGCACTTTTGTTATAACTGCCGTTGTAGCTGGGGTAATCGTTGATGGTGGTATCGTGATAAACTTTAATTCCATGGGCTTTAAGCGTTTTTTCAATCTCCTTTCCCACCTTTACCATATTAAAGCTTTTATCTGTAGTCCTGTCCGTATCGGTGGGGGAATAGGAGAATTTTTCTGACGGGGTATAGCTCTCCGTGGTATGTGTGTGAACAATAAGGACAGAAAAATCTTTTTCAAGAAAGGGAAGCTGTGCCGAGTTATATTTCTCCGCATCTAAATTCAGGTGCGTATTATTTGAAAATTTCACCGGGGGTAATTCTTTTGTAACGGTGCTTTTTTCACGCAGTGTGCTTTCTGCCGTTTTTCCGGCTTTGGGCTCATAGCTTTGCGTAGAAGATACTTGGGGAGAAGTGTTTTTTTCTGTATGAAGAAGTGAAAAAACACTTGTGTATTTAGCCTCGGCTTGGCTGTGAAGAAGCTGGGAACTAATAAAAAAATTCACCAAATCTTTACTAAGGCTTATTTGGGGAACATTCCTGATTAATGAAGAACTTGTAATTACGGTGGCGGCGAATAAAGATAACGCAATCGGTATGCGGAGAAATTTTAAATTTATGGAAATTATAGAAGTTTTTTTCAAAAAAATCGCCTCTTTTCATAGAATATATATTGATTTATTTCGAAAAATATGCAATAATATGTATATATGTGTAAAGAGAGTAACACTCACTCTCATTAATTTAATTATGTCTTATCGGCCCACGGTAAGATATGTGCATTATAAAACTTCTTGTGGGCAGAAAGGTTTTGTGGATTATGTTGGTATCAGCAAAGGAAATGTTGGAAAAGGCTCGTGCAGGGCATTATGCAGTAGGACAGTTCAATATTAACAATCTTGAATGGACAAAGGCTATTCTTCTCACTGCTCAGGAGCTTAATTCTCCCGTTATATTGGGCGTAAGCGAGGGTGCAGGTAAATATATGGCAGGCTATAAAACCATCGTTGGCATGGTTAACGGCATGATTGAAGGATTGGGAATTACAGTTCCCGTAGCACTTCATCTTGACCACGGCAGCTACGAGGCTGCTATGAAGTGTATCGAAGCAGGCTTTTCATCAGTTATGTTCGACGGAAGCCATTATCCCATTGATGAAAACGTTGAAAAGACAACCGAGCTTATAAAGATTTGTGCCGAAAAGGGTCTCAGCCTCGAAGCTGAGGTAGGCGCAATCGGCGGCGAGGAAGACGGCGTTGTAGGAAGTGGGGACATTGCTGATCCCGCTGAATGTAAGACTATTGCAGACCTTGGCGTTACAATGCTTGCGGCAGGTATCGGTAACATTCACGGTAAGTATCCCGAAAACTGGAAGGGCCTTGACTTTGATGCTCTCGGAAAAATCAATGATGCAACAGGCGGAGTTCCCCTTGTCCTTCACGGCGGCACGGGAATCCCTGCTGATATGATTAAAACCGCAATCAGCCTCGGTGTTGCAAAGATTAATGTAAATACCGAGTGTCAGCTTTCCTTTGCGGCAGCTGTAAGAAAGTATGTAGAAGCAGGAAAGGATCTTGAAGGTAAGGGCTTTGACCCCAGAAAGCTTCTCGCTCCCGGTGTTGAAGCAATCAAGGAAACAGTCAAGGAAAAAATGGAACTTTTCGGAAGTGTAAACAAGGCGTAAATAATTCGACAGGGGAGGCATATTGTTTCCCCTGTTTGATTTTTAAAATAAGGCATAGCCCGGAGAGATTGGTGAGGGCTGTGCTAATTGAATACGAGGGAAATATATGAACAAGAAAAATCTTTCCAGACAGGCACTCAAGAGACTGCCTGTATATATGTCGTATCTCAGGACATTGGAAAAAACGGAAACGGAATACGTATCATCTGCCGCCGTGGCACAGGCACTTGACCTTAATGATGTTCAGGTGAGAAAGGATTTGGCGGCTGTTTGCAAAAGCTCGGGAATACCCAAGAAAGGCTTTGCAGTACGTGACCTTATAAACGGGATTTCTGACTTTTTAGGATACGGCAGCGGAAACGACGCAATACTTATAGGTGCGGGAAATTTAGGCATGGCGCTGATGAGCTACCGCGGATTTGACAACTACGGTATAAATATTGTAGCGGCATTTGATACCCGCCCTGAGGTGATTGATAACGAAAGAGTATATGAGCTATCGCAAATTAAGGAAATTTGCAAAAAGCACGATATAAAAATCGGTATAATTACAGTTCCCGTAGATTCAGCACAGAGGGTGTGCGATACGCTTGTTGAGAGCGGCATTCTCGCAATATGGAATTTTGCACCCACTCATATCAAAGCACCAGCCAATATTCTGGTGCAGAACGAAAATATGGCATCTTCATTGGCTCTTCTTTCAAATCATCTCAGACAGAAAATGTCAGCCGAAACAAAGTAATCACTGCCCTAATTGAACAAAATGAAAACACCTGCCCCAGCGGCAGGTGTTTTCATTGTAGTTAGATTTAGTTTGGCGAAAAAATACGAAAAAAACATAAAAATACCCAAAAAACATAAAAAATTGTGTAAAATTGCCTAAAACCGACGTAAAAATTCTCGCTTTTTTTGGTTAAATTTCCCTAAAATCGTTTGACTAATAGAAATATATTTGGTAAAATAATAAAAAGAGAAAAAATATCAAGCGGAGGCGTATTAATGACAATCAAGAAAAAAGACACAGGAAAGAACAAAAATCCATTTATATCTACCTCTCAGCTTGCTCAGTTTAATAACGGAACGAATTTCAGGGCTTACGAATTTATGGGAGCTATTCCGTCAGAAATTTACGGCGAGCGCGGGTATAGCTTTGCCGTGTGGGCACCCAATGCAAAAAGCGTAAGCGTTGTGGGTGATTTTAACGGATGGGATACGTCTGCACATCCTATGAATCCCCAGGGAAGCTCGGGCGTGTGGCACTGCTTTATAAAAAATGTGAAAGAGGGGCAGTGCTATAAATTTTATATAGAAACAAAAGATGGAGAAGCTGTATATAAAGCAGACCCCTATGCACGCCTGTCTCAGCTGCCACCCGAAACGGCATCTGTCATATATGATATTTCAGGCTTTGAATGGACTGATGAGGGCTGGATGAAGAAAAGAGCGGCAAGCTCTCCTTATCATAGGCCCATGCTGATTTATGAAATGCATCTGGGAAGCTGGCGTACCCGACCTGACGGGTCACTGAAAAATTACACCGAGGCGGCAGATGAGCTTTGCAGCTATCTTAAGGAAATGAGCTATACCCATGTGGAGCTTATGCCTCTCACAGAATTTCCATTTGACGGAAGCTGGGGCTATCAGGTAACGGGCTATTTTGCATCTACCTCGCGTTACGGCACTCCAAAGGAATTTATGTATTTTGTGAATAAATGCCATGAAAACGGAATAAGTGTTATTATGGACTGGGTTCCTGCACACTTTCCGCGTGATGCTCACGGGCTTGCAAAATTTGACGGAACGCCTGTATACGAATACCCTAATCCCCTCAAGGGAGAGCATAAGGAATGGGGAACGCTGGTGTTTGACTACGGCAGAGAGGAAGTTTGCTCTTTCCTCCTTTCAAGTGCCTTTTACTGGCTCGACAAGTTCCATATAGACGGACTGAGAGTAGACGCTGTTTCAAGTATGCTATATCTTGACTATGGCAGGCAGGAGTATATGCCTAATAAATACGGCGGTAAGGAAAATTTGGAGGCAATTGAGTTTTTGCAAAGGCTTAATGTGCTTGCTTTTAAGCATTACCCCAATATCCTCATGATTGCCGAGGAATCCACTGCCTGGCCGAAAGTGACCAAGCCTGTATGTGACGGAGGACTGGGATTTAATTTCAAGTGGAACATGGGTTGGATGAATGATATGCTCAGGTATATGAGCATGGACCCGTATTTCAGGCGTGATAATCACAATCTTCTGACATTTTCCATGATGTATGCCTTTTCCGAAAATTATATACTGCCTCTGTCCCATGACGAGGTTGTGCACGGAAAAGGGTCTCTTATTCAGAAAATGTCAGGGCTTTACGGACAGAAGTTTGATTCCCTGCGTGCCTTTATGATGTTTAAGATGGCACATCCGGGTAAAAAGCTTTTGTTTATGGGCGGTGAGATAGCACAGTTTATTGAATGGCGTTATTATGAACAGCTTGAGTGGAATCTGCTCGATATGGAAAAGCATAGAGAGTACCATGAATTTATGAAGGAGCTTAACCGCTTTTATAACGAGAACAAGCCTTTCTGGGAAATTGAGGATAGCTGGGACGGCTTTGAATGGATAAATGCCGATGACAAGTCGGAGGCCAAGCGGTCTTAGGAAATACACCAGTTCAACTCCTTGGCTCACAGAACGACATGGCTACGATCCGACTTTA
>JAZUCF010000005.1:0-166641 GCA_045638945.1 Clostridia bacterium
GAATGCTTTCAGCATCTACTACCCGGTGGCAGTTTGTTGATTAAATTTATTACATTATAGCATATAGTTAATGTAAGTGCAAGAAAAAATTAAGAACAAACTCTCGCCTGGGGTAGGGTTCAAGTCCCCCTTCATTTTACACAAAAAGAAAGACACCAACCATTCGGTTGATGTCTTCTTTTATGGTGCGAGAGACGGGACTTGAACCCGTATGGTCTCCCACACGCACCTTAAACGTGCGCGTCTGCCGATTCCGCCACTCTCGCATATCGTGTGTGCCACTCCGTGACAACGTAGATTATTATAACAGAGCAACACACAAATGTCAACACATTTTTTGAAAATTTTTATTTTTTTTGTTATTTAAGTTCAAACACAAATGTATTTTCATTTTCACTTTGAGCTATTATTTCCATTTCCGGGAAACTGAAGCTATATTGAATTTCCTTTGGAACTATTGCCTTATATGTAAATATATCTCCTTTTCTGCTCCACTCTACCGATACTCTGCCGTAATCGGTATCGTAATGCCCACTTGCCGAAGTTAGTTTTCCGCTTCTGTCTATATGTGGAACAAAATCAATTTTTCTGCATCCCGGATTTTCAAATGACGGACGAATTCCCAGACAGTATGTGTACATCCATTCCGTGCATGAGCCAAGCGAATAATGGTTAAAGGAGTTCATTCCTTTTTTGATGCCGTTTTCTTTAGTATAACTGTCCCAACGCTCCCATATGGTAGTAGCTCCATTTATTACGGAATATCCCCAACCGGGATATTCTCGGTTGGTTATCAACTTATAGGCAATATCGCTTCTTCCGATGTCGCAAAGTGTAGGTAATAAAAATCTTATGCCTAAAAAGCCTGTAGTAAGCTTTCCGTCATCCTCAGAAAATTTACGCACAAGGTTTTTGCGTGCATTCTCAATATCAATCATTCCGAAGCTGTATGCAATTGCATATGAGCTTTGCGTGTCAGAGAGAATTTTTCCTTCACTATCTATAAATTTCTCATTAAAAGCTTCTTTAATTTTTATGTACAGCTCTCTGTAATATTTTCCCTCGCAGTCCCCCATAACCTTACAAAGCTCAGACGCTATGTGTGCGGCACGGGCATAATAAAGAGTAGATACTACGCTTAAATCGGTGGGATTCCCCAAAGAAAGCCAGTCGCCGTAACGTCCCGCATATCCGCGGATATATCCTGGGCTTTCCTTTTCATAATAGTCAAGAAGCTTCTTTAGCGCAGGCAGATTATCGCGGACTATTTTCTTGTCAGCGTACATTTTATAGTGAGTATACGGAATTTCTGCAATTGCTTCGCTCCACCCTGCTGATGCATCATAGCCGGTGTATGCAAAAGAACCTACGGGCGGAAGCGGTGCCACCGCAGTAATTATTCCGTTGCCGAGCTGGGCATCACGCACATCTGTAAGATATTTTTCAAAAAATTTCCGACAATCCATATTAAACATTGCACTCTGACAAAAAATCTGTGCATCGCCTGTCCAACCCAAACGCTCGTCACGCTGGGGGCAATCTGTGGGAACATTTAAAAAATTATCTCTCTGTCCCCAAAGTGCATTTTGATACACTTTATTTACAAGCTCATCGCTACAGGAAAAATATCCCGAGCTTTTTAAATCGGTATACATTGCCTGTGCAGTAATACCAATAATTTCAGCATTTCCGCTAATTTCAATTTCTGCAAATCTGAAGCCGTGAAATGTAAAAAGAGGTCTGAAAATTTCTTCACCGTGTCCCGACAAAATATATGTATCCGTTGCCTCTGCTTTGCGTAAATTCTCTGTATAAAGCTCCCCATCCGAGAGGATTTCTCCGTGACGGATTACAACTTTTGTTCCTCTTTCCCCTTTAAACACACAGCGAAGAACGCCCGAAATATTCTGCGTGACATCATAAAGATATTTACCCTCTTTTTTTCTTAAAAGTTCGGGGGTAAAGGTATGCTTAACTACGATAGGAGGAATCTTAACCTCGTCAAGATATATATTTCTCGAAAATTTGAACACACTAAGAGATGCATTTTCCCAAGCTGAGTCATCATAGTCAAAGCAGGAAAATTCCCCGATATTAAGGCGATTATCTACATATTCACCCATATAAATGTCGCTTCGCAGTATTGCCCCGCTGTTTGCTTTCCAGCTTTCATCAGTCGGGATTTCCAACACTTCGCCGTCAGTATATTCCACACGGAGCATTGCTGTAAATTCAATGCGGTCGCTATAGCCGTTACGCTTGAAGGCATAGGTCGAGCCAAGGTGTCCCACTGCCCATCCATCGCCTAAAACCGCGCCGATGGCGTTAGTACTGGCAAGCTTTTTTGTAACATCATATCTGACAAAAGGAAGTCTTTTTGAATAATCTACCCATCCCGGAGAAAGGTAATCGTCGGACACCTCTTCTCCGTTTATATAAAGCTTATACACACCCAATGCCGAGGCAAAAAGTGTTGCTTTTTTTACAGCCTTTTCAATCACAAATGTTTTTCTGAAATAAGGCGACGGATTTCCGTACTTATCGTCTGCCGTTTTATATTCCCCTGTATTGTAGTAAATCCATTTTGAATCAAATAGCATTTTTCATTCTTCCTTAGTCTATATTTATAATAATCGGTCTATGGTCGGACGCAATAATTGCAGGTATATCTGCCTTAGCCACCGATATGTCGGGAGTAGTGAAAATATAATCAATTTTGCAATATGGCTCATTTGACGGAAAACTAAGTAAATTTTCGCTGAAATAATCTGCCGTATCTGTAAGCTTCTCTTTAATGGGCTTTAATATTTCGTTATCAGGACGCATATTAAAATCTCCCATGAGAATACATTTCTCATTTTCCAGATTATCAAGCACCGTCTTTACCGCATTTACACGCTCGTCATCATTAAGCCCGAAATGGCTTACAAGGATTGTATAGCCGTTTTCAAGCTTCGCCTTTAATATACAGCGAGTTTCATAGCGTTTACCTATCTTTACCTCCGGGTCGGGGATCTGTATAATCTCCGCCTTTTCTATTTTGTACTTTGATAAGATTGCATTGCCATAGGGATTATTTCCCCTTACATCGATTGCCTTTGCAAAATAATAGTTTTCAATCCCCGTAAGTCTTGAAAGAATCGCAGTCTGATTTTCATATTCGGGATCTTCCCCCTTGCCACGCATTTCATTAAGACCGATTACATCGGCATCGCATTTTTTTATAGCATCTGCCATAATATCAAAATCGATATTTTTTGTAATAAAGTTTTGGCAGTGCTGTGTATTAAAAGTCATTACTTTCATTTTATGATTCTTCCTCTTACATCTTTATTGTAGCATTTACAGCAGTTTCTCTGCAGTAAGTACACTTATCACAGTTTTTATCACAGGATGATATATGGTTGTAAAAATCCTGGGGCATCTTTGTATTATCAAGAACCACACCCTTGAAATCTGTGGAAAATGACGGTTCCGTCAAATCAAGCAGATTTCCACGGTAGCTTCCTCTTGCATAGGCACCTACCACCATACGCATTCTACCGTGCATACGGGTTGCGAGCTTTACTTCATCGAAGAACTGTTCATAGTGTTTTATATCTTCAGGTCTTATCCATGTTCCCTGCAGGAAATACGCCATCGCATCCTGCCTCCCCATAGAACGTAAATACTTATGACAAGGCGAGGGCATAGCATCCCAGAGAGAATCTATGCCCGAATCTACACCCTGATGTGCCACAAGATTATCGTGAAAGGTCTGAAAACCGCAATACGGCATACATCCGCTGTTTGCCAGCATACAGAGTTTCTTTCCGTTTTCGTCACACCATGCCTTAAGCTCTCGGATTTTTTCAACATCACGGTTGCATTCCTTTGCCATATAAAATCCGTCAAAATATTCTGAAAGCTGCTTCATTGCCTTAATTGTCCCAACACGCATATTCACAGATGCCATAACCTTTATTTCGCCCTTAAAATTGTCAGAAACAAGATGGGCTATAAATGGTGAGGTTGTTGTCACGTTGCAGATGTCTGTTTCATGCTTAAGAAATTCGCACAAGGACAAAACGTGGTCGCGAATTTCCATTGAAATGGCATTTTCTCCATAACAATTAGCATTCAACAGCAGTGTCAGCGTTTTTCCCATTGCTCTGATTTCTCTAAGCTCGGAAAGCTGCACTTTCTTTATTTCATCTATATTATTTTTTGAGCAAAGCGGAAGTCTTCCGCTTTTTTCGTCTGCCCATGAAAAGTAAACGTTACTTATTTTTTCACTGTAATCTCTGCAAAGCTCGGTCACGCTCTCAAATTCGTCGGGCAGCTGGTATCCTATTGAATATTTCATAATTAAAACAGTGTTGTATCAGCATCTTTTTCAGATACAATATTTTCATCCAATCGCTCACTTCTGTCAATCGCCCACGGCTTTCTTTTTCTGAACTCATTTTTAAATTTATGAGTCAGCACACCCTTCTTTTCAAGGTGGATGTAGCATTCACGCATACAACCGCGTGCACCCTCAAGGGCGTGATTGTGACGCATATATCTTACCAATCCGAAATTATGCTGCATTTCACGGTTGGGGGCGTTGGTATCTATACCCTTTGCCTCTACATCGAAAGGATTGTATTCGGGGATTCCGCCGCGGTATGCATTAAAGCAAGCCTCAAGGTCTATTTTTGCAAACTCTACGTCTCTTCCCGCGATATGAAGATGGTCTGCCTCTGTTTTGGAAATTGCCTGTCCCGAGCACATACGAGCACAACTCATACAACGGTCGCATATTTTTCCTTCAAACAAAGGATCAGGCTCTACTTCAAAATCGGTCAACAGTGCAACAAAACGCTGCATAGGTCCAAATTCAGGTGTCAAAAACACTTTGCTCCAGCCATATTCTCCCAACCCTGCTGCAAATGCCGCTGCACGCATATCAATTAAAACGTCCGGCGCAGGCTTATCCTCTGAAACAGGAATGGAAACCAGGGGAGGCTGTTCCACCCTGAGGTCGTACTGTCCGTGAGAGGGGGCATTATTTCTGAAGCTGATATTCGGAATAGGTACAGCTTCATATCCGAAATCCTCAAGATAACAGCAAAGCTCCCTCAAAACAATGGGGCCGTAAACCTCATTGATACCTGCGTAGCCCATTGCAGTATAATTACAAAAATATGTACCCTCCTCAATTCCTCTGAAATATCCGCGGGGTATACGGAAAGCAAGTACTATACAAGTTTTTGCATCGGGAAATATGTATCTGGGGTCCATTTGCTTTGGCGCCCCTTCAAAACGGTCCATAGATGCAAAACCGCACAGATCGGCTCCTATTTTTTTTGCGTAGCTTCTGATTGATTCCTTTGTTATCATTTTCTTAGTTCCTTTCATTTTAAATTAATTCAACCTGTTTTTTCTTTATTTTATCATGCGTATTTTCTGTTTTCAATGTAATCACCAATCAAAAATTTATAATTTTCAAGCATTTTACTTGCTTTTATATATTTTTATGATAAAATGTATTTAGAGGTGTTTTTATGAGTAATACGATAACTAAAAACAGTACAAAATCAATGTTGAACACAGAAACTAAATATATTTTTCAAGCATTAAGCAATAGGATTTTCACCTCAAAAATACACACACATACCTTCTATGAATTTGTTTGCGTGCTTAAAGGGAGATGCTCGCACTATTGCGATGATTCCACCTGTGAAATGAATGAGGGGGATTTTATTTTGCTTTCGCCCGGCATCCGTCACTGCTTTTTATCACAGTCGGATGATTCTTCTCTACTTTGTATTTCTATTGCAAAGGATGAGTTTCAAAAGTATAAGCTGCTTTACGGTGACACGCTTACTGCAAACACCACCATTGCTGTACACCTTGACATTTCTGTTTTTGACGTTCTGTCAAAGTTAGTTTCCGACTTAGCAAATCCAACTCAAAACGAAATCCGTGCTGTTTGCAGTGCGTTTTTTGCAAGCTACTGTGATGCGGTTGATACAGGGATTCCTGTTCCAACAATACTTTTGCATATGACGGAAGAAATGCTTAATAACACGGAATTTCTCCAACTCGGTATAAAAGCAATGATGTTTCTTACAAACTACAGCGAGGCACAGCTTGGCAGACTGACCAAAAAGTATTATTCATTATCTCCCCACGCTTATTTAAAGCAAATAAGGATGCAAAAAGCGTGGCATTATATTCTTCAAAGCGATTTATCTCTTGAGGAAATAAGCTTTTTATGCGGTTATAACTGTTATGGATATTTTACAAATATTTTTAAAGAAAAATATGGTCTTTCCCCTGCGATGCTAAGGAAAACCGGACATTGTGCAGGCTATGCAACAAAAAAAGAACCTCAGTGAGGTTCTTTTTTTGTTGTTGAGGAGTACTCTTTTTAATTATTCTGCTACGGGGGTTACTACGATTGTCTTTGCAACGAATGCGCCGTTTGTATATGCGCCTGTTGCGATAATGTAGTCGCCCTTCTTAATATTCTTGAACGCAATTTCTTTACCTGTCTCGCCGTCAATAATCTTTGCTCCGATACTGCTTCCAACCTTGCTTGCAAATACCTGCTCGCTTACGGCACCGTTTGTTATGATATTAATGTAGCCGTATGATGTGCTGATGCTATCCACAGTACCGCTCTTTGTAGTTGTACTGGATGCCGCTGTCTGCTCAATCTTTGTTGCAGTGGAGCCTGAGAGGGTAAGTGTAACCATATTACCCAGACGAAGGTCGTAAATTGTAGCTTTGCTTCCTGCCACAATATATTCAGCCTCCATAGCGATTGCATATTGTGACTCTACGCCGTCTGTGGAAAGTGTAACGTAGGACTGAGAAGCGATTGTAATAGACTTAACTGTGCCTGTTACACTGCCCTTTGTGCTTGTGGCAACAATCTTTGTGATTTTGCCAAGCTTAACTGTAAGAACAACCTTATCTCCGACAAGCACATCACGAAGTGATGCTCTTTCGCCGTTACGGCGAACAGTTGCTTCTTCAGAAATCTCATACTCTGAAACATTTTCTTCCTCTGAAACTTCTTCAACAGTAGAAACGGAAAGTGTCATGGGAGAGTTAAGGTTAATTGCTTTAAGTGTACCCTGAACGGTTGCCTCTGCTGTAAGTCGGTCAATAGAAACAATCTTTGTTCCCAAAAGCTTTATAACAACATAATCTTTAATCTTAAGGCTCTTCATGCTGTCTGCAACGCCGTCTGTTGTAACCTTGAAGTCTTCAGTGCCGTAGTATGAAACCTTCTCCCCTGTTTCCTCTACCAGAACAGTCACTCTTGCATAGTTATCTCTTGCAACAACGCCCTCAACTGTGCCTTTGACTGTCTTGTTGGATTCGGGGTTAAGAACTTCTACACTGTAAATAGACTTACCATGTCTTGTAACGAGGATTTCACTCTTTTCAAGAATTTCATCAAGCTTTCCGGTTGCTCCATCGATAATTATTTTTGCATCGTCGGGGATAATATAGCTCTTATCATCGCCGTCTTCATTCTCAAACTCGATTGTGCCACCCTCGGTATCTACCTTGAATACCTTACCTGCTTCAAAGCTCATCTGAAGCTTGTCCATAATTCTGTAAAGAAGAACGCAAACCTGAGCACGGCTCATACCGCCGTCTGCATCAAAAACAATCGTTCCGTCGTCTTTCTGAACACCGTTCATAAATCCGTTTTCAACAACGTATGCTATATAGCCTGCATCGGCATCATCAATCTTATTGTTATCGGAAAATTCAAGCTCATCAGCATTGGTCTTTACTACTTCAGCATCCATAAGGTTTGCAAGGAATTTTGCTGCGTCCTTACGGGGGAAGTCTTCAAGATACTGCTCGTCCGCAAGATATTCAATAATATCGTCCTCGGAGATTACACCCTTATAAAGAAGGAAAGAAATTTCTTTCTTGAAAGAATCGTAATTATCAAGGTCTGCTTCCTCAAGAAGATACTGATACTTTTCATATGCAAAATCTGCAATCTGTGCATATGACTTATCAGAATATCCTGCTACACGGGAGAAAAGGATAAGAGCCTCAATCTTACTGATTGCTCTGTCGGGCTTGAATGTGCCGTCAGTATATCCTTTAATAATACCCAAATCAGTCATCTCTGCAATCTGCTCTGCCGCCCAGTCGTGGTCGGGTGAAAGAACATCAGGAAAAGCAGTTTCAGCAAACACAGACACTGCCATGCATGAACATATTAAACTAAGTGCAATTATAACGGACAGAAATTTATTTTTCATTTCTATCGTCCTCCTTCCTATACTTACATTTATAATAACATAATTAATTTTAAAGTGCAATACAAAAATACAAAAAAATGTGTAAATTCATACATTTTTTTATATAAAATGCACTACATTTTGTATTTGTTGACATTTCATTAATTTTCTATAAACTGTTTGAAATGTGTATGAAGATATGATATAATAGCTTGTAACCCCTATGAAAGGATTGGAAATTTATGTTATGTACACGATGCAACAAGAATGTTGCTGTAATATTTGTAACACGTATGGAGGGCGGAAAAACCGTCAACGAGGGACTTTGTATGCCCTGTGCAAGGGAGCTTGGGATTAACACCATGCAGCAGATGGCAGGCGGGCTTGATTTCGGGGATATGGAAAATCTTGAATCGCAGATGATGGAAATGATTGGTGGCGAGGGCGGAGAGCTTTCGGAGGAAGGCTCGGATATGGGTCCCTTTGCAGGATTTCTCTCAAATTTCTTCGGTAGTTTTCCCCATAAGGAGCAAGACGGAGTGCAATCTGACGATAAAAATAACGATACGAAGAAAAAGGATAAAAAGGCATCCGAAAAGAAGAAAAAGCTTCTTGACGCCTACGGAACAAACCTTACCGCCAAAGCACGAAACGGCGAGGTTGACATGGTTGTGGGCAGGGAAAGAGAAATTGAAAGACTTGTTCAAATCCTCAACCGCCGCACAAAGAACAACCCTGCACTTCTGGGCGAGCCAGGCGTAGGTAAAACAGCTATTGCAGAGGGCTTTGCAGAAAGAATTGTGAGCGGTAATGTACCCGAAAAGCTTCTTGATAAAGAGGTATATCTTCTTGATTTCACGGCTATCGTGGCAGGAACGCAGTACCGCGGACAGTTTGAGGCAAGGCTTAAGGGCATTATCGAAGAAACAAAGAAATTAGGAAATATCATTCTTGTTATAGATGAGCTTCACAACATCGTCGGAGCAGGCGATGCTGAAGGTGCCATGAGTGCCGCAAACATTTTGAAGCCCGCATTGGCAAGAGGTGAAATTCAGGTTATCGGTGCGACAACGCTTACCGAGTACAGAAAATTCATTGAGAAAGATTCCGCTTTGGAAAGACGTTTTCAGAGCGTGATTGTAGAGGAGCCTTCCCCCGAGGAGACAGTGGAGGTGCTTCGCGGAATCAAGGGCTATTACGAGAACTATCACAAGGTAAAAATTCCCGATGAGGTAATAAACACTGCCGTAACCCTTTCAAGAAGATATATTACTGACCGTTTCCTCCCTGATAAGGCAATCGACCTTATAGACGAGGCAGGAAGCCGTGCGAATCTGAAAAACACCCTCCTTGTAAGAATTGCGGCATCTCAGAAAATTTTGGAGGCTACAGAGGCTCAAATGGAGGAGCTTAACGCTCAGTCTGATGAAGACGGCGATAATACAAAGTTTGAAAAGTTAGCAGAGTTAAAATCACAGCAATGCTCCCTTTTGGAGGAAATAGAAAACCTTAAGTCCCAAATGAACGATGTTTATTTAACATCGGAGGACATTGCATATGTGGTTGAGGCGTGGACAAAAATCCCCGTTCAAAAAATCACAGAGGCTGAAACTGAAAAGCTTCTTTCATTAGAGGAAAGGCTCCATAAAAGAATCATCGGGCAAGAGGAAGCTGTAAGTGCAGTAAGCCGTGCAATTCGCCGAAGCCGTGCGGCACTTTCCAAAAAACTAAGACCTGCAAGCTTTATTTTTGTAGGACCTACAGGTGTGGGAAAAACGGAGCTTGTAAAACAGCTTGCCATAGAGCTTTTTGACAGTGAAGATGCTCTTATCAGAGTAGATATGACAGAGTTTATGGAGAAGCACTCTGTTTCCAAGCTTATCGGCTCGCCTCCCGGATATGTGGGCTATGACGATGCAGGTCAGCTTACCGAAAAGGTAAGAAGAAAGCCCTACTGCGTAGTCCTTTTTGACGAAATTGAAAAGGCACATCCCGACGTATTGAATATAATGCTCCAGATTCTTGACGACGGCAGAATCACCGACAGCCACGGCAAGGTGGTAAGCTTTGAAAACACGGTTATTGTAATGACGAGTAACGCCGGAAGCGACTGGAAAGGAAGCGGTATCGGTTTTGCGGAAAGTGTGTCAAAGCAGAACAAGGATAAAATGCATCGTGCATTAAAGGCGATTTTCCGTCCCGAATTTTTAAACAGAATTGATGAAATTGTGGTATTTGATGAGCTTAGCAAAGATGAGCTTACTGATATTTTAGAAATCATGCTTTCTGAGCTTTCCGAAATGCTTGAAAATAAAGGCATAAAGCTTTCTGTTGATGAAAAGGTAAAGGCTTTCCTTGCTCAGGAAGCTCAAAAGGAACACCTTGGAGCAAGACCGCTCAGACGGCTTATCGGACGGAAAATTGAAGATAAGCTTTCCGATATAATTATAAGAGGCTCGTATAAGGAAAACCTTTCCATAACCATGAAAAACGGAGAGATAATTTGTGAATAAACGTATTCTTTTGCTCTATTTTAATAGCGAGCAGAAAGCGGAGCTTATGTGCTGCGTGGGTATTTTCAAGACTCTTTTCCGTAAGTTTCGGACATCTGTATCATTTGACTATTTAGGGCTTGATACCTCCACCTCCTGCCGACAAAAAATGACGGCACTGCTTTGCGAAAAAATTTTGCAAAATGATGCCTGTCTTCTTTGCATAGATAGGGAGCTTTCAGAGAAAGAAAACGATTTTCTCTACGATGCCACGGAGATTTACTCTACAATGTATCAAAGTATGGGAATAAGTGTCTTCTTCCCTTCTGAAAGAAAAGAGTGCCGCGTCGAAGAAGATTTTGTCAGCGAAACCCTTTTGTACAATACTGACCATATAAAAAAGTGCGTAAATCTTTGCACCGATTATGCTTTAGAAAAAGAAAAAACCGCCTTTGTCTGCACGGACAACAGCAGAGCAGATGAAATACTGTTTGAAGAATTTCAGCGTATTTCATCAAGGCACAGGTATCTTAGTGTCAGCCATATGTCCCGAAGCGAAATTATATGGCACAGTGCGAAATATATCACGCAGCCTTGCGTTATTTTTACAAGCAAAAGCATTGCGGACATTGTATTGATGCATACAATTGCACCGCAGGGCGTGCCGAGCGGTTATACTCTTTTTCATACCGAGCGTGGCAAAATTTACACAAACCTCTATACTCCGTTTTCCTTTGAAAATTGTCTTAGCACGAGGCTGACCGCCTTATCTTTTGCAGCACTTATTGAAGATGAACTTAAAATGAAAAATGCAGCTTTTCTGCTAAGAAAGAGTATCTCCTCCGCATTTTCTGAATTTGATTGCAAAACAAGAGAGGAACTTGCAGAGAAGACAATACTTGCCATTAATAAACCAATGAGGAAAAGAAATTTATGATTACAAGCAGCGATACATTTAAAGTACAAATAAAGGATTTCCTCCCTGAGCATACATTTGACTGCGGGCAATGCTTCCGCTGGGAAGAACAAGCAGACGGCAGCTTTGTAGGCGTTGCAAACGGGCAAGCCGTCAGAATAAGTATGGTTCGGGAAATGGTGGAAATCGAAGGTATAACCGAAGCCGACTATGAGAGTTTCTGGAAAAGGTATCTTGACGCAGACAGAGATTACTCAAAAATCAAAGAATCCGTCAGCATTAATGACACGATGATTAAATCAGTAGAATTCGGCAAAGGGATAAGGATTTTACGGCAGGACTTTTTTGAAACACTTATTTCCTTTATAATATCCCAGAGAAGCAGTATACCCAAAATTAAGAGCTGTGTGGATAAGCTATGCACGCTTTATGGCAAGGAAATACACTTCAGAGGAAAGGTTTTCTATGCATTCCCTACTGCGGAGAAAATTGCATCTCTTTCCGATGAGGAAATACGTTCCCTTGGAGTAGGCTACCGTGCCCCATATATTCTGAAAGCGGCACAGGCTGTGGCAAGCGAAGAAATTAAGCCTGATGAGCTTGAAGCCATGGACACGGCATCGGCACGCGAAAAGCTTCTTTCACTCTACGGCGTAGGCGACAAGGTCTGCGACTGTGTGCTTTTATTCTCCTTGGGAAAATATGACCTGTTCCCTGCCGATGTGTGGATAAAAAGAGTGATGGCTGAGGAATTTAAAAGCACCGATGCAAAACTGGCAGGGGAAACTAAGTTCGGACAATACAGCGGTTTTGCACAGCAGTACTTATTTTATTGGAGGAAATATCACAATGTTTAAAAATTTTCATGCAGACGCATATTTTGACAACATAACAAAGGTTACTCCCGAATATCTTAAGGAAAAAGGCATCGGTGGAATTATTCTCGACATTGACAATACCCTTATCGGACACAACGTGCCTATGCCCGATGAAAAGGTTCTCAGGCATTTAAGGCTTTTTGAGGAAAACGGACTTAAGCTGTGCGTAGTTTCCAATAATAAATATGACAGAGTTAAGAATTTTTCGGAGAAAATCGGTGTTAGTTTCTTTGTGCATGAGGCATTAAAGCCCAAAGCAAGAGGCTATGATGCCGCCGCAAAGCAGATGGCACTTGACAAAAAAAGCATTGCCGCAATCGGCGACCAGGTATTTACCGATGTTTGGGGTGCAAAGAGAGCCGGTTGCTTTGCCATTCTGACTAAACCTTTGCATAAGGGCGGAGAAGGATTTTTTATTGCATTTAAAAGGATACTGGAAAAACCGTTTATTAAATAAAGAGGCAATAAAACAAAATTTCTAATATTTTCAAAAAAAGCTTGCATTATATTAAGTTAGGTGATATAATCATTTTGACAGAAATCGAGAGAGTGGGTTGACAGACCCACTCTTTCGTGTTATTTTAAGTCATTTTCAAAAAGGAGTGGTACTTTGGCTAAGATTGATGAGGCTCTTGAAAAAATTGCTCTTGATGTATGCGAAAGGCATGGTGTGTATATTTACAGCACCGAGTACAAGAAAGAGGGCAGTGAATATTATCTGCGTCTTTTTATTGATAAGGACGGCGGTGTAACCATTGAGGACTGCGAAAACGTCAGCCGCGAAATAAGTCCGCTTCTTGATGAGCTGACATTTATCAAGGAGGCATATATTTTTGAGGTTTCCTCCCCCGGCATTGACAGGGCACTTAGTCGTGACTGGCATTTTGAAAAGGTGATGGGAGAAGAAATTGATATAAAGCTTTTCGCCCCCATTGACGGAAAAAAGGAGCTTAGCGGTATTCTTAAAAATTACGCAGACGGTGTAATTACCGTGGAAGATTCTGATAAAGAGATTACAATTGAAAAAAGCAAGGCGGCATCTGTTCGACTTGCATTCAAATTTTGATAGGAGTGTTTAAGAAAAAATGAACAAGGAACTTATTTTGGCACTTGACGCACTTGAAAGTGAAAAACGCATCAAAAAGGAAGTCATGTTTGAAGCTCTTGAAGCAGCTCTCGTGACTGCGTACAAGAAAAACTTCGGAAGCGGTTACAACTGCTTTGCAGAGGTTAACCGTGAAAACGGTGATATGCGTGTTTACTGCACAAAGGAAGTCGTGGAAGAGGTTGAGGATCCTTTTACACAGATTACACTTGAAGAGGCACACGCAGTTAACAAGCGTTATCAGATTGGTGACAGCGTTGATTTTGTTGCAGACCCTGCAAAATTCGGCAGAATTGCCGCACAGACTGCAAAGCAGATGGTGGTACAGAAAATCCGCGAAGCAGAGCGTGGAAATATGTACGACGAGTACAGTGATAAAGAAAACGATATTATGACCGGTAAGGTTGAAAAGCTTGACCGCAGAGGAATCATGATTGACCTTGGCAGTGCCGAGGCGCTCCTTGCTCCCTCCGAGCAGATTCCCGGTGAAGATTATACTCCCGGAAGAAGAATGAAGGTTTATGTGTTCGAGGTTAAGAAAACCACAAAGAGCGTTAATCTTATGGTTTCAAGAACGCATCCCGGTCTTGTTAAGAAGCTTTTTGAACAGGAGGTTCCCGAAATCGCTGACGGAACAGTTCAGATTAAGAGCATCGCAAGAGAAGCAGGAAGCAGAAGTAAGCTTGCAGTTTATTCGGAGGATCCCAATGTTGATCCCGTTGGTGCATGCGTAGGTCAGAAAGGTATAAGAGTGGCAGGTATCGTGCAGGAGCTTAACGATGAAAAAATTGATGTTATAGCGTACAGCGAGGACCCTGCAGAGTACATCAGTGCAGCACTTAACCCTGCAAAGGTATTAAGTGTGGAAATTGACGAAAAGAATAAGTCAGCCCTTGTAGTAGTACCTGAATTCCAGCTTTCCCTTGCTATAGGTAAGGAAGGTCAGAATGCACGCCTTGCGGCAAGACTTACAGGCTGGAAGATTGACATTAAGAGCGATAAGGGTGCAGAGGGGATTGAAGAATAATGAGCACTCCGCTTAGAATGTGCGTTGTATGCAGAAAAATGAAAACAAAACCCGAGCTTTTGAGAGTAACAAAAAAAGACGGTGCGTTTTCGGTGGATGTTTCGGGAAAGCTACCCGGACGCGGTGCATACATATGCAAGGATGGAGATTGCTGCGTAAAATTCGAAAAGCAGAGATCCTTTGAACGTGCCTTTAAAGGCGCACTCCCACAGGAGCTTAAAGAAAATATTAAAAAGGAACTGATTTGATGAACGATAGAGTACTTGGTATGGTAGGCTTAGCAGTACGTGCCGGAAAGGTGCGTTTCGGAGTTTTTATGACGGAAAAAGCCATTGATGAAGGATGTGCGAGCTTGGTAATTGCATCAGAGGACATCGGTGCAAGTAACCGCCGCAGAATAGAAAACAGATGCAAAGATTGCGATGTAAAGCTGATATTTTATTCCGACAAACAAACTCTGAGCCGTGCGGCAGGAAAAAAGGATATGCCCGTTTTAGCTGTTTGCGATGAAGGCTTTGCCAAGGCTATCGTTAAGAAATATTCAGAAAACAGGGATTAACTCCCAAAGAACAAAAATTACGGAGGTGCTCAGATATGATTGCAAAACAAAAAATAAGTGCAATAGCAAAAGATATAAATGTTCCCGGTAAGGAAATTGCAAAAATGCTTACAGAGGTTGCAGGGATTACAAAAAGCTCCGCAGCTTCGGTTGATGCTTATGAAATGAGTATCATTATGGAATACTACACACAGAAGTTTGATGACGGAACAACTATGGAGGAATACGTTACGGCTTATCAGGCTAAGGCTGAGGAGCAGAAAAAGGAAGAAAAGGCTAAAAAAGCAAAAGAACAGCCTGCTGCAGTCGAAGAGCTTACCGAGGAAGATACCGTTATCTCTACCAAAAAGAGTGTCAGATATGTCGACACCAGAACCAATGCTGTTGACCTTGATATGCAGCTTGCAAAGGAAAAGGCAGAGCAGCTGGCTCCCGAAATTAAGGACACGGAAACAAACAAGCAGAGATTAAAGAAGAATAAGAATAAACAGCAGCCCCAGAAGAAGAATCAGCCTAAGCAGCCTGAAATGCAAAAGCCCAAGAAAGAGGAAAAGAAACAGCCTCTCCACGTGATTATTCCCGACACAATTACGGTAGGCGACCTTGCTCAGAAGCTCAAGGTTGGTGCTACGGAAATCATCAAGAGATTAATGCAGCTTGGAATTATGGCAGCCATCACTCAGGATATCGAATACGATGTAGCGGCACTTATTGCCGAGGATATGGGTGCAGAGGTTGAAAGAGAAATCATTATAACAGAGGAAGAAAAGCTTCTCAGCGATGCTGAAGCTCCCGACGAAGAAAAAGACCTTCTTCCCCGTCCCCCTGTTGTCTGCGTTATGGGTCACGTTGACCATGGTAAGACAAGTCTTCTTGATGCAATCAGAAGCACAAACGTTACTGCAAGCGAAGCAGGCGGTATCACCCAGCACATCGGTGCTTATATGGTAAACATTAACGGCAATCAGATTGCTTTCCTTGATACTCCCGGTCACGAAGCATTTACGGCTATGCGTGCCCGCGGTGCACTTGTAACGGATATTGCTATCCTTGTTGTTGCGGCAGACGATGGTATCATGCCTCAGACAGTTGAAGCTATTAACCACGCAAAGGCGGCAGAGGTAAGCATAATCGTTGCAATCAACAAGATTGATAAGGAGGGCGCAAACCCCGACAGAGTTAAGCAGGAGCTTACAGAGCATGGCCTTGTTCCCGAAGAATGGGGCGGCGATGTTATCTGCGTTGAGGTAAGTGCAAAGCAGCATAAGAATATCGATTCACTTCTTGAAATGGTACTTCTTACCGCTGAGGTTAAAGAGCTTAAGGCTAACCCTAACCGTAAGGCAAGGGGTACTGTAATAGAAGCCAAGCTTGATAAGGGCAGAGGCCCTGTTGCTACAGTGCTTGTGCAGAACGGTACTCTCCGCCAGGGAGATATCATTGTAACAGGTACTGCTGTGGGCAGGGTAAGAGCTATGGTTGATGACAAGGGCAAGAAGATAAAGGAAGCAATTCCCTCTACTCCTGTCGAGATTGTAGGTCTTAGCGAAACTCCCGACGGCGGTGATCCTTTCTATGTAGTAGATGATGAGCGTGCCGCTCGTAATGTCGTTGAAACAAGAAAGCAGAAAATTAAAGACGAAGCTAACAAGGCAAGACAGCGTGTGAATCTTGACGATTTGTTCAGTCAGATTCAGCAGGGTGATGTTAAGGATCTTAACATTATCGTTAAAGCCGACGTTCAGGGTAGCGTTGAGGCTGTAAGACAGAGCCTTGAAAAGCTTTCCAATGAAGAAGTAAGAGTAAGAGTTATCCACGGCGGCGTGGGTGCTATCACTGAAAGTGACGTAACACTGGCATCTGCATCAAATGCAATTATCGTAGGCTTTAATGTTCGCCCCGACGTAGGCGGCAGAAATGCGGCAGAGCTTAATAAGGTAGATATGCGTATGTACCGCGTAATTTACGAAGCTATCGAAGAAATCGAAGCTGCTATGAAGGGTATGCTTGCACCTACATTCCGCGAGGCTGTTATCGGTCATGCGGAAATCCGTCAGACGTTTAAGGTAAGCGGTGTTGGTACAATCGGCGGATGTTATGTGACAGACGGTAAAATTCAGCGTAACTGTAGCGTAAGAATCGTGCGTGACGGTATCGTAATCCACGAGGGCGAGCTTGATTCACTTAAGCGTTTCAAGGATGACGTAAAAGAAGTTAACAGCGGTTATGAGTGCGGTATGGGATTTGTTCGCTTTAATGACATTAAAGAGGGCGACAATGTAGAATGTTACGTAATGGAGGAAGTGAAAAGGTGATGACAACGTCATCACCTCGTGAAAGGGCTTGAATATTTTTTCTATTCCCCAGCTTCATAATCATTAAAAACAAAGGCAAAATAAGTAAATGGGGATAAACCTCATTTACTTATTTTTGAAAGAAGGGAACTACTATGTCTTTTAAAAGAACAGACAGAATAAACGAAGAAGTAAGAAAAGAACTAAGCAGTATTATACGCGACCTTAAGGACCCGAGAATTCCCATGATGACAAGCGTGGTAAACGTAAATGTAACAAATGACCTTCGCTATGCAAAGGCATATATCAGCGTTATGGGAACAGACGAAGAAAAGAAAGACTGCATTAAGGGACTTAAAGCGGCGGCAGGCTTTATCCGCCGTGAGGTTGGAAACAGAATTAATTTAAGATGCGTACCCGAATTCTCCTTTGAGCTTGACACCACTATTGAATACGGTGCTCATATCAACAAGCTTTTAAACGATATCAGCAAAGACAACTGAAAGGAGCAAGGGCTATGAAGAAAGTAATAGAGCATCTTAAAAAAAGCTCCTCTGTTGCGATTTTTGTTCATACAAACCCCGACTGGGATTGTATGGGAAGTGCAATGGCACTCCGCTTGGCACTGCGTTCATACGGAATAAAGACAGATGTATTTACGGAGGTGCCTTTGTCAAGGCATCTTAGCATCTTTGAAACGGATGTTATAGTATTTTCGGAGGACGCATCTGCCCCCGATTATGAGTGCTATTGTGCAGTAGATGTGGGTAGCTGTGACAGAATCGGCAAATGGGGAAAATTCTTTGAAAACAAGGAAAACACAGTTTGCATAGACCATCACCATCAGACTGATTCTTTTGCAAAAATAAGCCATGTAGAGCCTTCGAGAAGTGCTACGGGTGAGCTTATATATGAGCTTCTTGTATTGGGCGGTTTTGCAATCACAAAAGAAATTGCCGAATATCTTTACTGTGCAATTTCCTCTGATACAGGCTCATTTCAGTATGCGTCGGTCAACCGCCGCACATATGAAATAGTAATTGCACTGACAGATACAGGCATTAACACCACGCACCTTTGCAGTATGCTTTATGAAAGAAACACGCTGACACAGCTAAAGCTCAAGGCGGAGGCAATAGAGTCTATCAATCTTTACTGTGACGGCAAAATTGCCACTGCAAAAATCACCAATGAAACAATGGAAAAGTACGGTGCGGAAAAATCCGATACCGACGCTCTCGCCCAGCTTCCGAGAAGTATTGACGGCGTTATGATAAGTGCATTTTTAAAGCAGCAGCCCGACGGTGATATAAGAGTAAGTCTGCGTAGCTTGGGTGATTATAACATCGAGCCAGTTGCAAGAATGTTTGGTGGTGGCGGTCACAAAAAGGCGGCAGGCTGCACTTTTAAGGATGTTTCAATAGCTGAAGCTGAAAAAGCTCTCGTTGAAGAACTGGAGAAATTATGAAAGAACATTGCGGAATTATCATTTTAAATAAACCTGTAGGCGTTTCCTCCCACAGGTGCGTGGGCATGGTAAGAAAAGCCCTTAATATGAAAAAAGTAGGTCATACGGGAACTCTTGACCCCGAGGCATGCGGCGTTCTGCCCATTCTTGCTGGCCCTGCCACACGTGCGTCGGACTTTCTTACTATGGAGGATAAGCGTTACCGTGCCACAATTCTTCTGGGCACTAAAACCGATACGCTCGACATGGCGGGAGAGGTTATAGAGCAAAATCCCGTCAATGTTACCGAGGAGGAAATCTGTGCCACGATAGAGAGCTTCGTGGGAAATATACAGCAAATTCCTCCCATGTACAGTGCCATTCAGGTAAACGGACAGAGGCTTTACAATCTGGCAAGACAAGGAATTGAGGTAGAACGCAAGGCACGCGATATCACTATTTTTTCAATTGACATTGAAAAAATTGAGCTTCCCTACGTAAAAATTGCCGTTCATTGCAGCAAAGGCACATATATCCGCACCTTAGCATCAGATATTGGCGATGCCTTGGGATGCGGTGGCTGTATAAGTGAGCTTGAGCGTACTGCTTCGGGTCCTTTCACCCTTGACAGTGCCATTACTCCCGAAGAGCTTGCCACTCTCGCCGAAAATGGACAGGCGGAAAAGGCACTTTTACCCCTTGATTCTTTCTTTAAAAATTACGAAGCAATTTATTTGGATAAAAAAAGAGCAGACCGTGTAAAAAACGGCGTCCCCATATATTATAAGGGAAAAACACAGGGAGAAACGTACCGTGTATATGATGAAAACGGCATCTTTATCGCTCTTTCCAAAGCAGATATTGAGGACGGCAGAGAATGCCTTAAGCTTATAAAGGGGTTTTACAGATGAAAAGCAAACCTTGTGCAATCGCTCTCGGTTTTTTTGATGGAGTACATATTGCTCATCAAAAAATTATAAAAAGCGTTGTGGATTACGCCAAAGAAAATAAGCTCAGACCGATAGTTCTGAGCTTTGACCTCTCCCCCCTGGAAATTCTTTCCCCCGAAAAGGTATGCTATATTACTACAGCCCGTGAGAAAGAGCGGTTGATAAACGCCTTGGGTGCAGAAGCGGAGTTTATTCCCGTTTCCAAGGAGTTTCTGGATATGAGTGCGGAGGAATTTATAACGGAAATACTCGTAAAGAAATACAACGTAAAGTATGCCGTATGCGGATATAACTATCGTTTCGGCAAAGGCGGAAAAGGAAATACCGATATGCTCAGGGACTACGGCAATAAACTGGGCTTTTGCACCAATGTACTTGAATGTGAGTTTTACAACGGGGAAAGCGTATCCTCAAGCCGTATAAGGGAGCTTATCACAAAGGGCAACATCTCCCTTGCCAACAAGCTTTTGGGAAGAAGCTTTTTTGTGGAGGGAACTATACGCGAGGGTAAGCACTTAGGGCGGACAATCGGCTTTCCTACGGCAAATATGTTTTTTGAGGACTCCGTAGTAATTCCCAAAAAAGGTGTATATAAAACATTGGTAACAGTAAATAATCAAGCATATAAGGCTATTACAAACACAGGAATCAATCCCACGGTGGGCGGTGAAAAATTACGCACCGAAACGTATATCCCCGATTTTGAAGGAAATATTTACAATCAGAAAATGAAAATAGAATTTGTAGACTTTATCCGCGAGGAAAGAAAGTTTGAAAGTATAGAAAAGCTCCAAAAACAGATATCAGAGGATATCAAAAGGCTATAATGGAGGTGTTTAAATGAAAACTGGACTTGTTTTAGAGGGCGGAGCCAGCCGCGGCTACTTCACGGTAGGTGCGTTGGACGCACTGATTGATATAGGGTTTAAGGCAGACCTTCTCGTGGGAACGAGTGCAGGGGTTGCCAACGGAATTTCTTTTGCCTCAAATCAAAGAGGCAGAGGGCTTAAAATCGGGCTTGAATATCTTAATGATAAAAGATACATGGGTATGAGACATCTGCTCAATCCCAAAAAACGCAGTTACTACAATGTGGAATTTGTTTTTGATGAGCTTCCCAATAAGCTTGTCCCCTTTGACAGCGAAGCGTACGATAAATCGGGCTGCAAGGTGGTAGCGGCACTGACAAATATTGAAACGGGTAAATGTGAATACCATACCGTTACGAGCGAGGACAGAAAGTGGAAAAAGGTTGTGGCAAGTTGTGCTCTTCCCCTGCTCTTTCAGCCCGTGGAAATTGACGGCAACCTTTATATGGACGGCGGTATTTCCAATTCCATTCCTTTTCAAAAGGCACTTGATGAGGACTGTGACAAGGTTGTGGTAATCCTCACAAGAGAACGCAGCTATGTGAAAAACCCCGAAAAGGCTCTTGATATAAGCGGATTTCTTTACAGAAAGTACCCCAATTTTAAAAAGGCTCTTGAAAATCGCACCGATATGTATAACGAAGCCCACCACGCCCTTTTGGAGCTTGAAAAAGAGGGCAGAATTATACTGATAGCTCCCGAGGAGGATACTTCGTCATGGAAGCGTACAGAAAGAAGACCAGAAAAAATTAAGGAAATGTACGATATCGGCTATAATACATTGATGAAGTATAAAGATAAAATAATGGCATAAAAAATAGTGGCTATGAGCCACTATTTTTTTATATTATCCCAGTATGCTTTTGTTTGCTGTTCAAGCTTATTTTCCCCGTATTCATAGTATTTGCGATTCTTGATTGTATCGGGGAGATACTGCTGTTTCACATAATGGTTGGGGTATGCGTGAGGGTATTTATAATCGTTTCCGTGGCCCAGTTTTTTTGCACCGCTGTAGTGGGAATCTTTAAGGTGTGGGGGTATATCCCCCATTTTTCCGCTTTCGATATCGGAAAGTGCCGCATCTATGCCGCATATCGCACTGTTTGACTTAGGTGCTGTAGCAAGCATTATTACGGCTTCTGCAAGAGGAATCCGTGCTTCTGGGAAACCGAGCTGAAGTGCCGCATCCACACATGCCTTTGTAATTACAATCGCATTGGGGTATGCAAGTCCTACATCCTCTGCCGCCATAACAAGTATTCTTCTGCAAATGCTTTGCAAATCTCCTGCCGCCACAAGGCGTGCAAGGTAATGAAGTGCTGCATCTGCGTCACTTCCGCGGACAGATTTCTGAAATGCACTTAAAACATCATAGTGGCTGTCCCCATCACGGTCGTGGCGAAATGCCTTTTTCATTGTTACGGCTTCAGCGATTTCTAAGGTGATAACAATATTCTGATTTTCGTCAGGTCTTGCCGCCATAACGGCAACCTCAAGGGAATTTAGTGCCTTCCTGACATCTCCGCAGGCACTGCCTGCAATATGCTCTGCCGCATCTTCTTCCAGAATTACGGGGAAATCCAAGGTTTCCTTCGCTCTTAAAAGAGCCTCTTTTATATCCTCAGTTCCTACAGGCTGAAACTCAAAAACGGTACATCGGGACAAAATTGCATTGTATATGTAAAAGTACGGATTCTCCGTCGTGGATGCAATAAGTGTGATTTTCCCGTTTTCTATACATTCAAGCAGGGATTGCTGCTGTTTTTTATTGAAGTTCTGAATTTCGTCAAGATAGAGGATTACCCCGTCTGCTCCGAGCATTGTTTCTGCTTCGGCAAGAATTGCCTTAATATCAGAAACGGAGGCATTTGTGGCATTAAGCTTATACAGGGGCTTTTTCGCATTTTTCGCAGCGATATTTGCCACGGTAGTCTTCCCTATTCCCGAGGGCCCGTAAAAAATCATGTTGGGAATTTCTCCGCTTTGTATTATATTGTAAAGGATTTTTCCTTCTCCTAAAATATGCTTCTGTCCTACAACGGCTGAAAGGGTGTCGGGACGGATTCTGTCTGCAAGCGGACTTTTCATCTAATTTCCTCCTTTCAAAATCAGATTAAAAAACTCTTTTACCATTATACAAAGTTTTTCTTTCAAAAACAAGGGTTTTGTGATAAAATAGTATCAAAAGAGGTGATTTTATGCGTAGAAAAGAGAGAGCCGAAAGATTTCACGAAATATTGGAAAAAGAATATCCCGAAGCAGTATGCTCACTTGAATATGAAACTCCGCTTCAGCTTCTTATTGCTACACAGCTTTCAGCACAGTGTACAGATGCCAGGGTTAATATAGTAACAAAGAATTTATTTAAAAAATACCCTGATGCGTATGCTTTTGCAGGTGCTGATTTAAAAGAGCTTGAACAGGATATTAAATCAACCGGTTTTTACCATAATAAAGCTAAAAATATCATAGGATGTTGCAAAAAAATTCTTTCAGATTTTGGCGGAGAAATCCCCGATAATATGGATGATATGCTTTCTCTTGCAGGGGTGGGAAGAAAAACGGCGAATCTTGTTTTGGGAGACCTTTTCGGCCGTGGCGGCATGGTAATCGATACTCATGCAAAAAGGATTTTAAAACGCGTGGGGCTGACTAAGGAAACCGAGCCTGTAAAGGTAGAAAAAGACACGGAAGGTCTGCTCCCACGCAGTAAACACAGTGAATTCTGCCACCGATTGGTGCTTTTCGGGAGGGAATATTGCAGTGCAAGAGGACCAAAATGCGAAATATGCCCTGCAAAAAGCATCTGCAAAAATATGTCTTTATGATAATTTTTGAAATATAGTATTGAAATAAAAACTAAAATGCTTTATAATATAATTATGTACTATGCACTAAAATTCATATTACTGTGCCTATGGCACAATGGAGGTTATTATGAGTAAGAAACAGGAGCAGAATTTTCAAAATTCATATTTTAATGAGGAAATGGCAAACTCTAAATTTCTTATAACTGAGGATGGCGCTGAGTACATTCCCGATCCGTCAGGGAATATGGGTTTTTGGGACAGATGCCAAGCATCACTTCAGGATTATTTTGCGAGAAGCAAAATGATGCTGGCAAGCTCCTTTAACCACCTTCGTGCCCCCTCTACAATTATAGTGCTTATCGGTCTGATTGGAGTATACATCCTGCTTACCGCAGGCCAGGCAGGCATGATTGAATTTTCTTTCCGCGGTGCGAAAAAGGTTATCCAATACATAACCACCAACCTTGACGTTATCGTAAATGCACTGCTGGGATTCTTCTACGGTCCCGTTGTTTGTTGTATTGGTTTTTCCCTCTGTACAATAATCAGAATGATTGTTGAGAGTATGTCTGTCTATGTGGGTTATATTATAGCTTCTGTTGTTGCAGGCTTTCTTCATGGATGGATTCTTTACAGGCATAAAACTATATGGTTCGGCACTCGTTTCCGTGGATTTTTCTCAGACTTGCTTATGAAAGTATTTATGACACGCTTGGTGATTTCCGTATTTGTAAATATTTTTCTGATGGCAATTATACATAAGATTTTTATAGGCTATCCAATACTGGAATTTATAATGCACTATTCAAAATCGGGAGAAAAGCTTAACTCCATAGCCGAAGTTTTAAGTGTATTCACCGTAAGCGTTGTTTTTGAAAGCATAATTGTGTTCATTGCACTAGCTGTAATCAACTTTATTGTTGGTAAGGCTTTTCCCGCTCAGGAACGCCAGAGTGCACTTATAATTGACGATGAGGGCAATCTCATAAATCTTGAAGAAGAAATGATGCAGAATATGCCTTCGGAAGACATTATGTAATGGAGGATTTCTCTTGGACTACTGTTTTGACGATAAAATAGATGTAAAGCTTATTGCACTTTTTATAATTAATAACTTTAAGATGCCTGTTCCCAATTCCTTTATAGTGGATACTCTGGCACTGGAGCCGTTTGTAAACTATTTTGACCTTCAAGAGCAAATATCGGAGCTTGAAAGCGAGGAATTTGTGACCTATTACACGGAGGACACAGATAAGTTTTACACTTTGACGGAAAAAGGCTCGCAGGCACTTAGTTTCTTTTCAGACAGGATTCCTAAAACTGTCCGTGAAAGGCTCTTAAGGACAATAAAGAGTAAAATTAAGGATTTAAAAAATGCTCTCAGTGTAAAAGCAGAGTATAAAAAAATAAATGATATTGAGTATAGTGTCAGCTTAGGAATTTCAGAAGGGCATTATGATATGCTGAGCGTTTCCCTTTCTGTAGGTGATGAGCTGATGGCAAAGAAAATGTGTGCTGCATTCAAGAATGACCCGCAGACACTTTACAGCGAATTTCTCGCAATACTTACAAAGAACATTTAAGACTGATGGAATTATAATTTTTTAACTCCAAATAAATAAAAAGTGAATCCCTTGACCCAATTGTCAAGGGATTCACTTTTTATTTAATTAGTTTCGTTTTTCCAAAGCAGTGCCGCACCGATGATTCCTGCATCGTTTCCAAGCGTTGCAAGCTCCGCCACGGTCTGTTTCGCCCCGAAGCGGGCAAAAGAGTATTTTTCTATGCCTTTTGCTATGGGAGCAAGAATTCTCTTACCCGCATTGCTGACACCGCCGCCAATACATATAATATTGGGCTGGAACATATTTACTATACTGATTATACCGTCCGTAAGATTGCCAAGATATTCTTTCACAACACCCTTTGCGACTGCATCCTTTGCTTCAAATGCCGTTCTGCCGTTAGCGTTTGAAAGCTTGCCGCGGCACACCCTCCACATGTCACTGTCGGGGTTTTCTTTCATAGCTTTCTTAGTCATTCGCACAAGTGCCGTTGCCGAAGCATACGCTTCAAAGCATCCTCTTTTTCCGCAGGTGCACTTCTCTCCGTTCTTTATAAATGACATATGGCCAAGCTCGGCTCCCTTGCCGTAAGCACCGCCAAAGAGCTTTCCGTCAATTATGATTCCGCTTCCTACACCCGTACCCAATGTAACCATAATCATACTGTCACACTTTTTGCCGCTTCCTGCAAGGAACTCCCCCCATGCGGCAGCATTGGCATCATTTTCAATATACACTTTTTTACCAAGTGCTTTCTCCATATATTCTACTGCCGGAACATTATAAAATCCGAGGTTGTTAGAAAATTCAATACTTTGGGTTTCCTTGTCGATAGAACCGGGACATCCTATTCCCACATTTTCAATATCGGCAAAGCTGATTCCGCTTTCCTCTGCGGCTTCCCTTGCACACAGTGCCATATCGTCTAAAACTTCATTATACGGACGGGGTGCATTGGTTTTTCTTTTTGACCTTCCGTAAATCACGCCGTATTCGTCCACAACTGCCGCTGCAATATTTGTGCCGCCCAAGTCTATTCCTATGAAATACCTTGGCGGATTGCTTGCGATAAGGAGGGTTCCCTGTGCCTTTACGCTGTATTCGCCAAGCCCTGCAGGGATAAATACTGCTTCCCCTGCCGAAACGCTCATTTCTTCATTTCCAAAGAAAATCGTTCCTCCAAAGTCAGGGAAAATTAAAGCCTGATAGCTTTTTTCGCTGCAATAAAGCTTATGCTCCCTGCCCGATAATTTAAGCTCCTTTACCTGAAAATACTCACAGCTTCCTATCATACGTGTGCCATCACTGCATGTGGGTATCTTTCGGGAGGAAATTACTTCCGTTTTTGAACATTTTACTCCTTTTTCAATATGAAGCTCACGGGGCTTTCCGTCCTTACCACGTCTGTCATAATCGTACAATCTATATGTAACGTTGGAATTTTGCTGAATTTCCGCAATCAGATTTCCTGCACCGATTGCATGAATTGTGCCTGCCTCTACAAAAAACACGTCGCCCTTTTTGGAGGGAACTGCATTGAGCAGGTTTTCCACAGTATTATTCTTGATTGCTTCACCAAGCTTTTCACTTGTAATATTTTCTTTGACGCCGTATGTGATTTTTGCATTTTTATCTGCCTCAATTACGTACCACATTTCCGTTTTTCCGTTCTGGTTTTCCCATGCCTTAGCCTGCTCATTATCAGGATGTACCTGAACGCTGAGATTGTCGGCAGCATCTATAAATTTAATAAGAATGGGAAGCTCGTTCCATTTGCAGTCAGTACCTAAAGAGGAGGGGTTCTCCTCTATAAATTTATCCAGTGCCATACCTGCGTATTCACCATCTGAAATAACACTCATTCCGTCCTTGTGGCAGCTCAGTACCCAGCTTTCAGCTACAACGTCCATATCAGTCTTGACGCTGTATTTACTACGCATTTTATTGCCGCCCCATATGTAATCCTTGTAAACACCTTTAAATTTTATAGGTTTCATAGTTTGCGCTCCTCATATGTCATATACTGTAATTTTACATTATATTCTCCATAATTGTCAAGTATTCCGTATAATAAAAAAGTGAAGGCGGAAAAATGCCTGATTTTTCCGCCTTCGCTTTTTTTATTATACGCTTGTTTTTATAGATACATTATATCCGATGTCTGTTATTACATCTTCTTCTACTGCGTCTATGGGAAGCTCTACCGTAAGAGTATATTTACGAAGCTGATTTTCCCTGTCGTAGTCGATTGCCACATCGCGGACAAATATACTTCTTTCCCTTAAATAGCTTGTGATTGTTTCCTGATAATTTTCTTCCTTAACATCACGTATTACAAGGATTTTTGTTTTAGGCATCTTTTTCCACTGAAGATTCATGTGCAGAAGAATCTGTGCCAGAACGATAAGAATTGCGGCACAAATACCGATATAGTAAAGGCCTGCACCGATTGCCATTCCTACGCCGGAGGTTGCCCAGATACCTGCCGCGGTGGTAAGACCCGTAATGGTATTCCTATGTACGAATATCATACCTGCACCCAGAAAGCCTATACCGCTGGCAATAGTGGAAGCTATTCTTGAGGGGTCAAGGCGAATATCCGCACCCTCCATAAGCCCTGTTTTAATTACATCAAAAAATGCGTACTTTGACACAATCATCATAAGTGCCGCACCGCAGGCAACTACAAAGTGTGTACGTATACCTGCCTCCTTGGAACGGTTTCTTCTCTCAAGGCCGATGATTACGCCGCAGAAACCTGCAAGAAACAACCTGAAAATAAGCTCAATTTGCGTTCCTGCTGTTAATAAGTTTTCCATTTTCCTCTTCCTTTTTCTATATTTTTTAAACAACAAGACGCACTAAAGCATAGAGTACCCTCTAAGTTTTAATACGTCTTATAGTCGCTGTATTGCATTATATGATAGCACAACAATATTTGTTTGTCAAGCTTTTAATTATTAAACGCAAAAACTTACATGAAAGAAAAATTATTTCGTTGCAGCTACATACAGTGTATTGTCCTCTATGTAAAACTTCACTTCATAACCGCCGTAACTCATTCCATATATTTCTCCGTCTTTCTTATATGAAGGTGTGGGGTCCTGCTCAAGGATTTTTATAATTTCCTTTTGCTTTTGTGTCGGGATTTTATAAAAATTATCATCCTTAATCACAACCGAAACCCTTCTTTCGGAAAGATTTTCCGTAAATCCGCCTGTTGCTTCGGGATGAGAATCCGCATATGCAAGGTATGGCTTTATGTCATAAATGGGAGTGCCATCCATAAGGTCTGCACCACGAACGCAAAGCACTATGCCATGCTCCTTTGTTTGTTCTATTTTTTCAAGCTTTACACAGGAAAGCCCGACGGGATTGGGACGGAAAGGGGAACGCGTTGCAAAAACGCCCATGCGTTTATTCCCGCCTAAAAGCGGAGGGCGGACAGTTGGTGACCACCTCTCCCTTTCGGCTTTTGAAAAATTCCATAAAATCCATATATGGGAAAATTCCTCAAGCCCCCGAAAAGCTTCGGGGACACGATACTCTTTTTCAAAAATAATTTTTCCCCACGTGTCCTCCACCAATCCGCTCTGCCTGGGTATTCCGAACTTTTCTTTAAAATCTGTTTTGATGTGAGCTATAATTTTCATTATTTATCAATCTCATTTGTCATATTGGCAGTCTGGTAAGTGTGCTTCCATACGTCAAGATGTGCTTCGCAGTCAAGATAGTGAGCAAAGTTTTCAATGGTATGGGGATCGTTTAAGTCAAGCCTTTCCAGTACTCCACGATACCAATCGGGGTGACCTTCTTCGGACAAGCAGAACGCTGCCCAGCCATCCTTCCATTTTCCGTTTACAATTTCCTCGTTTCTCTTTGCCATGTTGGAAAGAATCTTTTCTTTTCTTTCACCCTTTGCAAGACTTATTGCACCGTTTTCTGCAACTACGGGAAGATAATTCACTTTAAATCCGTCTCTTGTTATATCAATTTCCGCAAGAAGTCCCTCGTTCCAGCTTTCCGGTTTAATGCTGCGTGCAAAATGGAAGTTACCCTGTCCGTAAAGGATATGACCGCCTTCAAACTCTTCACAGCTTCCGATAATATGGCTGTGCTGACAAAGAACGATATCCGCACCGCAACGAACCATTTCACGGCACTCCTTTATAAGTCTGGGAGAAGGATAGCGGCAAAGCTCCTTGCCACCATGTAAAATTACGATAACCTTGTCGGCAGTTTTCTTTGCCTCGCGGATATCGTGCATTGTTTCAAACGGGTCGCAGGGGCGTGCACCGCAGCGGTTATCGATAGCATATGAATACTCATGCTCGCATACTGCGATAACAGCAATTTTTACGTCGGGATGCTCTATGATTAGATTACGTCTTGAATCCTCATAGTTTTCACCAACACCTGTATAATTAAGACCTGCCGCCTCGATTTCGCGGATAGTATCGTAAAGACCTTCCTTTCCGAAATCAAATATGTGGTTGTTGCTAATGTTACAATCGGTTACTCCTGCCTCTTTAAGCGTTTTTGCAGTATTAAGAGGAGCTTTAAGGCAAGGACCGAATTTATAAATCTCATTGGTGCTTTCTGTTGTGGCACATTCAAGATTAACAATTACTCTGTCAGCCTCTCTATATACACCTATAACATCATTAAATGCACCCTTCGCATCAACGGCGTCAAAAAACGGACTGCTTTCTTCTGTTATAGAAATATCGCCGCAAATTACAAGCTTCATAATAATTCTCCTTTTTTTCTTTTATCTAATTAAGTTCTCAACATCTTCAAATACAAGGCCGTCACGCTTATCTTCTTTTTCGGTAGTAACAATTACGTTTGATACCGTAAGGTTCTTAACATGGCGGAAATAAATTCCGCTTGCGGGAAGAACGGTTCCGTAACAGTTATTTTCGGGATAATTTTTCTCTTTTTCAGGAACCTGTATATTCCTGTCCTCCTCTGTGCCGCCACCCGGAACAGAAAGGGTGATATTTGAAAGGGTGATGTTTTCAATCGGTCTTTCTACATGACCTGTAACGGTTGAAGTAATCACTTCTGTTACGCACATCTGCTCCCCGTCCCACAAGGTGGTAAGGTGCGGAGCAAGCCACGGTTCATCATAAGGGCCGATTGCGGTAACATTACTGATTACCACGTTTTTAAGTGTACCAAGCCCTGTTCCCTCAGGTCCTCGTCTGCGGTCGGAGAGTATCACAAAAATCGGAGTGCCTACGTTTTTCATTGCAATATTATTCACCACAACGCCGTCAAGGTCGCCGCCGTCGGTAATTTCAAGAGCTATACCTGCCATATATGTATTATGAACACAGCAGTTTGTGATTGCTATATTCTTATAGCCTCCGTTGGATTCCGTACCAAGCTTGATTCCGTTACAACGTGATGAAACGGTGCAGTTTGTAACTGTAACGTTTTCGCACACACGCTTTTCATTGAGAACGTAGGAGCTTTTAATCACTATTGCATCGTCACCGCTGCGTACAAAACAATCTGAAATGGTTACATTTTTACAGCAGTCAGGGCTGATTGCATCGATATTTGTATCAATGGTAAGACGTGTTGCCTTAACCCTCTCACAGCCTGCAAAATACACTGCAACATCTGTACAGTGCAAAAGCGTAAGGTCGGATACAATCACGTCGGTGCATTTTTTAAATGCAAATATTTTTGCAGCCCTTAAATTGCTCCAGTCCTTTGCTCCGGGGGTGGGGACTTTTTCCCATACTGCCTGCATATCTATTGTACCAAAGCCCGAAAAGGTTACATTAGAGCACTCATTTGCAAAAAACATACTGTGCTCAAAATATGAATGTGTGGGGTCCTGATAAAGCGGATAGTTGACTTTTTCACGGGGATTGAAATCATCAATATTTTTACTTCCGTAAAAATATGCACCCGCTTCAAACATAAAATGCAGATTACTGCAAAGGACAAGCGATGCTATTGTATACTTTCCCGCAGGGACAAAAACTGTTCCTCCCCCGTTTTCACAGCAGGCATCAATGGCTTTTTGCACTGCTTTTGTGGAATTTATATTTATATCAGATATTGCACCATAATCAAGTATGTTAAACAAATCAATCGTCCTTTCAAATTTATTCATCTGAATTATAACAAATTTCGCAGTAAAGTAAATAGCTTTTTTTAAACTTGATGCTTATTTACAATAAAGAAAAAATTTTTTACCCCTTTGGTGAATTATGTGTAAAAAGGAAGAAATCCGCGTGCGAATTTCCTCCTTCATTTAGAATTTATTATAGCAACGCTGTCACACTGTCCATAAGTGCTTTTGACTTTGCCTGTGCTTCCTCCTGAGTTTTTCCGCATACTCCGAAGTAAAATTTAATCTTCGGCTCTGTACCTGACGGACGAACTGCAAACCAGCTTCCGTCCTTAAGGAAGTATTTAAGAACATCGCTCTTGGGAAGTCCGTCTATTCCCTGTGAATAGTCCAGAACCTTTTCGGTTTCCATGGGAACGCCTTCTTCTCTGAACTTCTTCATGATAGCTTTGATTTTCTCTACTCCCTCGATTCCTGTAAGGGTTTTTGTTTCAAGAGTTTCAAGGAAATAGCCGTACTTTTCATAAAGCTCAATAAGTCCGTCGTAAAGAGTTTTTCCCTGTGCTTTAAGGTCTGCCGCAAGCTCCGTAACAAGCATTGATGCAACAACTGCATCCTTATCTCGTGCATAGCTTCCCTTAAGGTAGCCATAGCTTTCTTCAAGTCCGAAAAGATACTTATCAAACTTACCCTCAGCTTCAAATTCTTTAATCTTTTCACCAATAAACTTAAAGCCTGTAAGAACATCAATTGTTTCCACGCTGAAGCTATCGGCAATAGCACGAATCATTTCTGTAGTAACGATAGTTTTTATTACTGCTCCCTCTGAGGGAAGTGTACCTGCTTCTTTTCTCTTTCTGAGGATGAATTCACAAAGAAGTGCACCCGTCTGATTTCCGTTAAGCACTGCAAAGCTTCCGTCATTTTTTCTAACCACAACACCGATTCTGTCACTGTCGGGGTCAGTACCGAAAACAATGTCTGCATTTTGCTCCTTTGCATATTCAAGAGCAATTGTAAATGCTTCGGGGTTTTCGGGATTGGGACTTTTAACAGTAGGGAAATCGCCATCAGGCTGTTCCTGCTCGGGAACTACGAATACATTTTTCACTCCGATTTCATCAAGCACACGCCTTACAAGCTTATTTCCGCTGCCGTGGAGGGGAGTGTATACAACTTTGAAATCATCGGGGATTTTAATTCCCAGCGACTGCTCCTTGACAACATTGATATATGCTTTATCAACATCTTCTCCGATAGAAATGTAGTCGGGGGTATCACTAATTTTTATGTCTTCGAAAATATCCGTCTTATTTATATACCCGATGATAATATCGGCAACCTCGGGCGGAAGCTGTCCGCCGTCCTCGCCGTAAACCTTATATCCGTTATACTCCTTGGGATTGTGGCTTGCAGTTACAACAACACCTCTTGCACAACCAAGGTAACGAACAGCAAAGGAAAGCTCGGGAGTAGGACGAAGTGATTCAAAAAGATATGTCTTGATTCCGTTTGCACAAAGCACCTTTGCACATTCCTTTGCAAAAAGAGCACTGTTGTTTCTTGAATCGTGTGCAATTACAACACCCTGCTCGCAAAGAGCCTTACCCTTGTCCAGAATTTCGAGGGCAAGTCCCTGTGTTACCTTTCTTACGGTGTATATATTCATCCGATTTGTGCCTGCACCCATGATTCCCCGAAGGCCGGCGGTACCAAATTCCAGTTCTTTATAAAATCTGTCCTCGATTTCCTTTTCCGAAAGAGAGCTAAGTTCTGCCTTTACTTCCTCAGTAACCTTGTCCGATGTAAGCCATTTTTCATATGCGTCTTTGTAATTCATAAATACACCTCTAAAAATTTAATTTTGGTCATTCATATCAACCAGACGGCAGATTGCATCAACACTTGTATGTGTAGTATAACAGTCCTGGGGTGTGTTTTTGCAGTAGTCAACCATTTTTTCAACAGTTGTTGTAAGGTGAAGTCTGGTATCCGATGATGCATAATAAATATATATGTTTTCATCCTTCTCAATATCACCGTTTGTGAAAACAAAGTTGGAAACATCGCCGTTTCTTTCCTCACTGCGGTTAAACCTATTTTACCATATATTCCTATATTTTTCAAGAGTAATTTCTGTAAAGAAAAGAAAAAGCAATAAATGGCTCGGTAAAAGCCATTTATTGCAAAAATTAATATTGATTTTACTTACCAGAACAGGGGTTCAAATCCCTTGAGTTTATATACAGCTTCTGTGAAATAATAATCCGCATAAATAATGTTCTCATTCTGATGTTCTTTTCCGCGATATGAACCGCTTGCCATATCAATTATGAAATCAGTTTGTGTAGACCAGTCGGCATAATTCTTCTCAATTGTCATAAGAAGGTTCATAGCCGCTTTTATATAAAGCTTTTTCTCATATTCAGGAACAAGCTTTGCAATCTCAATAAGACCGCAGGCAGTTGCACATCCTGCACTTGTATCATAAATTGCAGGTTCTTCGGGGCAGCGGAAATCAATCATAGGAATCCATGTATCACATACAGCGGAAATAAAATAGTGTGCTGCACGCTTTGCCGCGTCAAGATATTCCTCCTTGCCTGTATGTATGTAGCTGATAACAAATCCGTAAACAGCCCACGCCTGACCGCGTGACCAGCAAGAGCCGATATCGTAGCCCTGACCTCCAAGCTCACCCGTTACCTCACCTGTTTCACTGTCACGGATTACAAGGTGACGGATGCTGCCGTCGGGACGCAGATGGTTTGCCAGGGTGTGATCTGCATGCATCATTGCAGCCTGCTTAAAGCGAGGATCCTTGTACTCATCAGACGCCCAGTAAAGTATGGGCAAATTAAGCATGGTATCAATAATCGTAACACCGCTGCAATCTTCAGAGAAACTATGCTTATTCCACGCACGGATAAATCCGCCTACGGGATTGAATCTGCTCATAAGGTAGGTTGCTGCAAAGCTCTGACGAACACGTGACTCATCATTGCCCGTAAGTGTATAGTTGGGACCGGAAGCCAATCTCCAGATGAAGCCTGTATCATGGCTGATGCGGTCGAAATTTTTAAACGCCGAATCAAGAAGCTTTTCACAGTTTTCTGCTGTCTTGCGATAATCTTCATTCTTTGTGCCTACATACATAAGCCAGTTAATACCGGGCCAGAAGCCGTTTGTCCAACAGTTTATTCCGCCATCTGCATTGGTATCATTATGCATATGGTCTTTTGACCAAAAGGGGAATTTACTATTTGAACGCTGTGTTACCACAGAAAGCTTTTTATCAAGATTCTCCCATGTATTATCAATCCATTGAAGTTGCTCTTCAGTGAGAAAATTTTTCATTACAAGAAGTCCTTTCCTTTTAAAGATTTTCAAAACAATATGTATTCATTCTACATTATTTTTCCACCGGTGTCAACCGAATTTTGCTTCAAAAAAGTGTAAAATAATATCATTCTTTGATTTTTATAATTATCTTTGTTTTTGTTCCTTCTGAATTTAAAACAAAACACCGTTTCGGAAAACCGGAACGGTGTTTTTATTATGTGACAAGCCCGGGCTTGTCACATAGGATGAACCTTTGTTTCTTTATCGCCTAATGTGGGGTCGATTTTATATTTCTGTCCCTGACGGAATTCAAAGAACTTTGTAGCAACAGGTCCGAAAAGAGCGTAGCTTAATACGTCCTCGTCCTGCTCTATAAACTCGCTGATTTCTCCTCTGAACTTATCAAGCTCTGCGGGGATTTCATCGGCAGGTCTGCACGTGATACGCTTTTCATCACCGAGGATTTTCTTTGCAAAATCATCACTGATTTCCACGGGAGTTCTGCCGTATTCGCCTTTAACAAGTCCACGGAATTCCTTGGTTACATTCTTGTATCTTTCGCCTAAAACCACGTTAAACACCGCCTGCGAGCCAACTATCTGACTGGTGGGAGTTACGAGAGGGGGGAATCCGGCATCCTCACGGACACGGGGGATTTCTTTTAAAACCTCCTGGAATTTATCCTCTGCACCGAGCTGCTTGAGCTGTGAAAGCAGGTTTGAAAGCATACCGCCCGGCACCTGATACTTAAGAGTATTTACGTCAACGGCGAGAGCCTTGGGATTAAGAGTACCGCTTTCAATATATCTTTCACGGATAGGTCTGAAGTAATCTGCAATTTCGCTAAGAAGGTTAAGGTCAAGACCTGTGTCAAACTGTGTTCCCTGAAGCGTTGCAACCATAGGCTCGGTTGCAGGCTGGCTTGTTCCCATTGCAAGAGGGCTCATAGCACAGTCAATAATATCAACACCTGCTTCAATAGCCTTGAGGTATGTCATTGAAGCTATACCGCTTGTGTAGTGTGTATGAAGCTCAATGGGAATCTTCACAGCTTCCTTCATGCCTTTAACAAGGTCGTATGCATTGTAAGGAGTAAGAAGACCTGCCATATCCTTGATACAGATAGAGCTTGCACCCATTCCTTCAAGGTCTTTTGCAAGCTTTATGAAGTTTTCATTGGTATGAACGGGGCTGATTGTGTAAGAGATAGCCGCCTGAACATGACCTTTTTCCTTGATTGTAGCTTCAATGGCTGTACGAAGGTTACGAACATCGTTAAGAGCGTCAAAAATTCTGATAATATCAACGCCGTTTGCAATTGATTTCTGTACAAAATATTCTACAACATCGTCGCCGTAATGACGGTAGCCGAGGATATTCTGTCCGCGGAAAAGCATCTGAATGGGGGTATTCTTTGCCTTGTCCTTAATTTTTCTGAGTCTTTCCCAGGGGTCTTCCTTGAGGAAACGAAGACAGCTGTCAAAGGTAGCTCCGCCCCATGCTTCCAAAGCATTGAAGCCAACCTTATCAAGAAGCTCTACTGCACCCAGCATTTCATCGGTTGTCATACGGGTAGCAATAAGAGACTGATGTGCGTCACGAAGAATTGTTTCGGTAATTTTTACCGGTCTTTTATTTTCCATGATAATTATCCTTTCTTAAATTTTAAGTAAAGTCTTTTGCGGTCTGTGCATTTTTATACGCCCGTGCTTAAAAGTTAAATAGAGAAAGAAACACACCTGCTGCAACTGCACTACCGATTACACCTGCAACATTGGGTCCCATTGCATGCATAAGCAGGAAGTTCGAGGGATTTTCTTTCTGTCCCACTACCTGAGAAACACGTGCCGCCATAGGCACTGCACTAACGCCTGCACTACCGATAAGAGGGTTAATCTTACCGCCTGAAAGCTTGCACATAAGTTTACCGAAAAGCACACCTGCGGCAGTACTTACCGCAAAGGCACAAAGGCCAAGACAGATAATAAGTATTGTTTTAGCGGTAAGGAAGGTCTCGGCTGTAGCGGTAGCACCAACGGTTACACCAAGGAATATTGTGATAATATTCATAAGCTCGTTTTGTGCTGCCTTGCTGATTCTTTCAACAACGCCGCTCTCCTTCATAAGGTTACCAAGCATCAGCATACCTACAAGCGGAGCTGCATCGGGAACTAAAAGCACCACTACAAGAGTAACCACTATGGGGAAAACAATTTTTTCTCTCTGTGTTACGCTGCGAAGCTGCTGCATAACAATCATTCGCTCTTTCTTTGTGGTAAGTGCTTTCATAATGGGAGGCTGAATAATAGGTACCAGTGCCATGTATGAATATGCCGCAACCGCAATTGCACTGAGAAGATGCGGAGCAAGTGATTTTGTAACATAAATTGCAGTAGGACCGTCGGCACCGCCGATGATACCGATAGAGCCTGCTTCCTTGAAGATATCAAGTGCCGTAGCACCATCACCGCCGAAGCCGCCGATTCCGAATGCCCCGAGCAGAATTGCACCAAGGAAGGTAATAAACACACCAATCTGTGCTGCCGCACCCAAAAGAATACTCTTGGGATTGGAAATGAGGGGGGCAAAGTCCGTCATACAGCCGATACCAAGGAAGATAAGCGGAGGATAAATACCGAGCTTAACTCCCAAGTAAAGCATATCCAGAAGTCCGCCTTTTTGCAGAACTTCGCCGTAATTTATAGTTTTTCCGTTGAAAAGCTCGGGATGCATTACATTACCCAGAGGTAAATTTGCAAGAAGCATACCAAAGGCAATGGGGAGGAGCAAAAGCGGCTCAAATTTTTTAACGATTGCAAGGTATAAAAGCACACACGCAATTACAAGCATAAGAACCGTTTTCCACCATATAACACCATCAGATGAAAACATGTGGGCAATACCGGTTTTTGCAAAGAAATCACCAAAACCGGTAATTAAACTGTTTAACAATTAAATCACTCCATTTCTCAATTTTTCCTTTAATTAAGAAAGGGTAACCAAAACGTCGCCTGTGTTAACGGTAGCACCCTTGGATGCTACAACTGTTACAGTACCGTCACAGGGAGCAGAAATTTCGTTTTCCATCTTCATAGCTTCAAGGATCACAAGAACATCACCCTGTTTAACTGCCTGTCCGTTTGAAACCTTAATGTCAAGCACGTTTCCGGGCATGGGAGCCTTAACAGGTGTGCCACCTGCAGGTGCTGCGGGTGCCTTGGGAGCTGCAGCGGGAGCTATGGCAGGTGCAGCTACGGGAGCTGCGGCAGGAGCAGATACACCGCCTACCTCTTCTACTTCTACTTCATATGAATTACCGTTTACATTTACAATAAATTTTCTCATTACTATTATCCTCCTTAGCCGAAAGGCTTATAATCTGTTATCAAGAATATCCATACGGCCTGCCTTATTCCATGCATCGCCGTCTACCTTCTTATATGAGCGAACAACAAGACCTGATGCGGTTTGTCCTATCATTGAAGCAATAGCGGCAGTAATTACTGCTATAAGCTCGCTCTCGTCCTGTTTTTTTTCTGTTACAGGCTCAGTTTTAACTTCTGACTGAGTACTTGTTTTTGCAGGAGAATCTTGCTTTTTTTGCTTCCTCTCACCGCTTATAACTGCCATTGCCTTTATAACCGCCATTATAATTATGAGAATTAAAAAGACAATCAGGATTCCCATAACGGTATATGCAAGACCGCCCATAATAAGGTCCTTTGCACTCCATACGGTTTTTAAATCATTACCCATTGCTATTCCTCCTTATGCCTACAGTGACAGATTGTCATGCTTTTTGGAGATAGCCCCGGCACGCTTGCTTCTGAGCATTTCAAGAGCTGCCGCAATGCGAACTCTGGTCTCGGAAGGGGCAATAATGTCATCGATACAGCCAAGACGGGCTGCATTGTAAATTGATGCTTCTGTTTCAATATATTCTTTTTCAAGAGCTTCGCGCATTTCCCCTGCTTTAAGTCTTTCACTGTAAAGCATACCTACGCCTGCCGCAGGAGGAAGGGGCGCCATCTGGGCTGTAGGATAAGCAAATATAAGGTCCGCACCGCCCTGCTTTGAATTCATAAGGGTGTATGCAGTGCCATATGCCTTCTTTGTAATAAGGTTAACCTTGGGAACGGTTGCCTCAACAAATGCATACATAAGCTCGGCACTCTTTCTTGCAAGTCCCCATGCTTCCTCGCTTGCACTTGCTTTAAAGCCTGAAACGTCCGTAATTGTAAGAATAGGTGTATTGTAGCAGTCGCAGAAGCGTACAAATCTTTCCATCTTCTGTGCGGCACGGCTTGAAATTTCGTCACCGCTTGTGGCAAGAACGCCTACTACACTGCCGTTAATGCGGATAAATCCGATTGATGCCTCATCTGCATAATCTGCCTGAACCTCAAAGAAAGCTTTGTCATCGGCAATTTCCGCAATAACAACCCTTGCATCCTCAATAGAATCAATATCATTGAGAATTTCACAAGGACGGTTAAGGTCGTCCATAGTTTCAAACTGAAATGCATCGGAAAGGTTATTTGAAGGAATGTATGAAAGGAGAAGCTTTGCAATGCCGATACAGCTTTCATCATCCTCGCCGATAAAGTGTGCGTTACCATTTTTATTAACACTTCCCTTTGCGTCAACTTCGGGAGCTTTTCCCTCGGTTGCCTCAATAATATCGGGACCTGTTACAAACATTTTTCCTGTTTTTTTGTTCATTATAACAAAATCGCTCATTGCCGCAGCAATTGCACTTCCGCCTGCACAGTTACCAAACACAATGCTGATGTTGGGAACTACACCGCTGATGTTTGCAAAAGCACTAAGCACTCTGCCCATTGCCCGCTGTACTCTGGGGCCGTCGGAAAGCCTTACTCCGTTAGAGTCGAGCATTCCTATTACGGGAGCACCCATTTTCGCTGCCATATCCACGATTTTATTAATCTTATTGGCATACATTTCTCCCATGCTGCCGCCTAAAACGGTTACGTCCTGAGAATAAACGTACACCAGTCTTGAATCGATGCTGCCATATCCGGTGATAACGCCGTCTGCCGCTGTTTCCTCATTACGTGCGGAAACAAATGCACCGATTTCCACAAAGCTACCCTCATCAAGAAGTGCGTCTATACGCTCTCTTGCCGTCATAGAGCCGTTGCTACGCTGTTGATCCTGCTTCTCCTTACCGCCGCCAAGAGCAATTTCAGCCTTTTTGGCAAGAAGGTCGGACACTTTTTCCATTGAACTCATGATTGTACCTCCTACCTGATTTTTAACTATCAAAAAATTCTTCCCATTATAACACATTATACCTCAAAAAAATTCACTTTTCAATATGCATTTTATAAATTTTACCAAAATATGAGCAAAAAAATTTTAAACTGATTGCAGTAGCCAAAACAGAATAGTCCGAACACGCCTGAAATAGCTGAAGATAGGCTTTTTCTGCGTTGTCGGTCTTGAAATACACAACGTATTCCTTCACCCTTCCGCCTTGAAAAATCTCAATTTTGAGCTATTTCAGGTTCAAGGAATTTTTTGCGAACTATTTTTCTGCCGATACAAGGCAAAAACGAAGCCTATACTGTCGTATTGGCAAGGCTTTTAACGACGTAGCGGCAAAAAAGAGGAAGCAAAAAACGTGTTCGGACTATTCTGTTTTGGCTATAGCATTGTATCATTCCAGGATGTTTGTAGTTATGTAATCTACTCCCCAATTTGCAAGTCTTTCGCCGTCATCTTTATTATCAACTGTCCAGCAATTTACCTTATGTCCGTCGGAATGCACCTCGTCTATAACCTCGGGAGAAAGTGCTGTATGCTTAATATCAAGCTCAAAGTTATACTTTTTAAGCTTTTCACGCACATCGGCGTCGTACTCGTATACAAGGTACTGAATCTCTGCATCGGGAATAAGTGCACGAAGGTCAACAAGATTATCAAAATCAAAGGAAATGAACACTACATTTTCAACATAGTTAAGAGCTTTAAGCTCCTCCACAACCATTTTTATATGCTTCGTTTCAAAACGGCGTTTAAGCTCCAGAATGCACTTCTTTTCATATTTTCTGCAAATTCCCACATACTCGGCAAGATTAGGAAGCAATATATCTCCCCTTACATCGTTTTTATAAAGACCTTCCCCGTCGTATTTGCAAATGTTTTTAAGGCGGATTTTTCTAAGCTCGTCGTAGGGTGTTTCCTCCACGTTTACAACGGTGTCGGACACTCTTACCGTAAGCTCGTCATGAATTACTATAAACTTTTCATCGGGAGTAACGTGGATATCTGTTTCTATTCCATAATAACTTCTGTTACCTGCCGCTACAAAGGCGGAGTTTGTATTTTCCGTCTCAATTCCGCTAAGCCCGCGATGCGCAATAACCTTTACGTTTTTCTTGTCAAATTTGATAGTGTTCATACCCTTTATGTACCTCCTAAAAATTAAGACACACCAACTCAAAAAGGTTGATGTGTCTCCAATACTATACATCTGTTTAATTATACAAGTAAAAAAATAATTTGTCAATGTGAATCCCAATATATATATCCTAAAACGGCTTGCTGTTTTGAAGGTGTTCCTTCCACTTTTTCTCGCGGCTCTTAACAATGGAAAAGAAGAATATCATCAAAGCTACTCCTGTCAAAATCCATGAAATGGGATATGAGTAGAACAGGAATTTAAGGTCCTCCGCCTCTTTATAGGGAGCACCCAGATAGGTCATAACAAGCCTTAGTCCGCAAGCTCCTATAAGGCTTGTAAACATAGCACGGTTTGCAACGCCAAGCCCTCTGAGAGAACCCGTTCCCACTTCCATGAGTCCGCAAAGGAAATACGTAGCACAAATAATGCCCATACGCATTTCTCCAAATTTTATAACCACATCGGAATTGGTATACAGATTCAAAAGCAATGGTGAAAGAAGTAGCACCGACTGCGACAGTATAATTCCAAATATCATTGAAACACAGAAAGTGGTCCAGAAGCCTTTTTTTATTCTGTCAAATTTATGTGCTCCCAAATTTTGCCCCGTGAAAGTAAGTATAGCGTGGAAGAACGAGTTCATGGCAATGTAAACCATACCCTCAATACTTGCGGCAGCACTATTCCCTGCAATTACGTCACTTCCGCAACTGTTAATGGAGGATTGAATAATGACGTTTGAAAGGGAGAATAATGACCCTTGAATACCTGCCGGGATGCCAAGTGCAATCATTTCACGAAGCTGTTCACGATGAATTTTAATTTTCTTTATATCAAGTTTAAAGCACTCCTCGGTTTTTACCAAGCTGCGAAGAACTAAAAATGCCGATATACACTGTGCAATTATTGTTGCCAGAGCAACACCTGCAACACTCATATCAAACACGATTACAAACAGAAGATTAAGCGTTACATTGATTATACCTGCTCCCATAAGATAATATGTAGGTCTTTTCGCATCACCGACGGCACGCATTACTGCACTGCCGAAATTATATAAAAGCACAACAGGGATTCCCGCAAAATATATTCGCATATAAAGAGTGGCGAGATCTATAACATCGTCGGGGGAACCCATCAGTATAAGAATTTTTTTACAAAAAATGATTCCCATAATCGCAAGAAAAATACCGCCTGTTATACACACTGCTATGGCTGTATGCACTGCTTTTGAAACGCCGCTTTTATTTCCTGCTCCGAACTTTCTGGCAACAACAACATTGGTAGCCGATGAAAGCCCCACAAAAATATTAAGCATCAAATTAATCGCAGAAGTGGTAGAACCAACTGCAGCCAGAGCTTCTTTACCTGCAAATTTCCCTACCACAACAGTATCCGCGGCATTATAAAGCGTTTGCAAAACACCTGCAATCATAACAGGTATTGCAAAAGCAATTATATGTCTCAGGATACTGCCCTCTGTCATATCCACTGTGTGCTTTTTCATGATGACGCGCCTCTTTTCAAAAATCAAAACAAAACCTCATTTTACGCTTTCATTATACGCCTTTAAAAATCAAAGTCAAGTCAAATTTCCCATTATTTTGTGTCATATTTGACTATATTGAAAATTTCTCATTTTATATGGCGAAAACTTCTTTTTCTTTACGCACGGTTTGACAAAAAAAGCTATGCAAACGGTGCTAAAATATCATTGATGTTTTCTGAAAGGATGATTTACAAATGGACAAGTCTCTGCCAAGGCCACTTAAAAAGCGAAGCGGAAAAAAACGCAGTTTTTTCACATTTGGGGCCGCTCCCGTTATCAAAAAATATTTGCCTATGCATATTTTCATAAAATGTGTCTGTGCTTTCCTTATGTCAAGGACAGTATTTATAGGCGGGGCATCGCCGCTGGGATATGCACTTTTTGCGGCAAATTTCGGTCATAGCGGCTCCTACGCCTGCGGTGTGGGGGCACTGCTTGGGTTGATTTTTTCGGGAAGAAGCCTATTGACTATCGGCAAGTACATAATTGCATCGGTGCTTTTTGCACTGATAAGCGAGCGTTTCCTTACCGAAAAGCACAAATCTCCCGCTATAAATGCTATAATAAGCAGTTTGTGCGTAATGGCGTGCGGTTACTTTTTTCTTTTTGCAGATGTGACCTTTGACGGATATCCGCTGATTTATGACAGTGTTGTTCTGATTGTGGAATGTGCTACAATCTGGGCGGGAGCAATGGCATTTTCTATGGCATTGCCCTTACTTTTCTCTCTGGGAGCAAGACGGACACTGACTGCGGAGGAAACTGTGTCACTGGCACTTTTTGCCGGGGGCGTGATGTGCGGCTTCGGCGATGCAAGAATACTGGGCATTTTCTCAGTAACGGGCGTCTTATGTGTCCTGAGTGTGCTTATATTTGCAGTGCGGTTCGGAAGCCTGCACGGCTCGTGCGTGGGTATCATTATGGGAATTATCTGTTGTATAAGCCGCGGAAGAATTGATGCCTGTGCCGCCTCCTTTGCTTTATCGGGACTGTGTGCAGGATATTTTTCAAAGTACGGAAAATGGTCTGCGTGCGTGTCATTTATTATGGCAAATGCAATTGTGACAATTCTTGCAAACAGCTCCACGGAGATTTTAATAAATATATTCGATACTATGCTGGCGGCTGTAATTTTATACTTTATTCCACAAAAGCTCTTTGATAAACTGAGCCAATTCTCTTCCTCTTTCCCGCCTGCCTTTGAGCTTGCCTCCTGCAAGCTCAAGGGAGCACAGGCAACGCTTAAAAGCTGTGAAAAAAGCTTTCGGAAAATTTCTGAGCTTCGTAACAGTGAAGAAAATAACACTATGCTTCTTTACCGCAGAACCGCCAGAAAAACCTGCGGTGCGTGCGGTCTTAGGAAATACTGCTGGGGACGGGACGCGGGAGCTACAAAAGAGGCTATGGACACGCTATGCCACCATCTTAAAAACAATGAAGCTGTATTTCCCGAAAATGCACCTCCGCACTGTCTTAGAAAAGAGCAGTTTATTTCTGAATTTGCAAGAATGTTTGAAGTATATAAAAACGACTGTATGTGGACGCAAAGGCTGGGAGAATTTCGAAGTGCGGTCTACAGCAGTTTTTCGGGGATTTCCGAAATTTTAGGAAAAAGCGGTGATTTTATCCTGCAAACCCCTCAATGCGACAGTGTGGCGGCGGATAACCTCAAAGCACGGCTGAGAAAGGAAGGCATTTTAGGAAAAGACGTTTTTATCTGCGGGAACGAGGAGGAAACACAGATTAAAATAACCCTTGAAAGCTGCGGAGGCTTCGGCAGGTGTGAGGGAGCTGTATGCAAAATTTTAGAGGAAACCTTCAATATGCCTTTTGTAAGAACGGGACTTAGAAGCTGCGGTGAGTGCAATCACACTTATGTGGTAAAGCCGTCATTCTCCATTACCACCGCCGTGGCAAGTGCAATCAAGGCAAACAAAAGAGTAAGCGGTGACTACGCCCTTTATGCCCTGCTTGACAGGCATACCTATGCTCTTATCCTATGCGATGGCATGGGAAGCGGTGAAATTGCCCGTGAAGAAAGCCGTACGTGTGCGCAGCTTTTAATGCGGCTGATGCAATCTGGAATAGACCCTCAGAACGCAATCAATATAATTAATTCAATGCTTCTGTGTGCTTTTTCCGAAACCTCGGCGGCGATAGATTTATGTCTGATTAATCTTGACGACGGCTCCTCGCGGATATATAAATGCGGAGGGTCGGGAAGCTATACAAAAACCAAAAGTGATGTTACTCATATTGCCTCCCCCACGCTCCCTGCCGGCTCTTTTGCAAAAGGAGATATGGAGGTCTTTACAGTTCCTTTGGAAAAAGGAAGTATGGTTGTGCTGCTTTCCGACGGAATAAGTTCTCGGGAATCAGCACGTCTGCCATGGATTAAAAATTTAATCGAGGGCTACGAGGGGGACGAGCCTGAAGCATTGGCACAGATGATATTAAAACAGGCAAAAGAAATGGGTACAACAGACATCACTGATGACATGACTGTACTGGCTGCATACATTAGTTAAATTTTCCAAATAGTCTGTATAAGTTCGCGCAATAATGTCAATAATTGGGTTAGAGTATTACTGCACTAGATAGGAGCTGATTTTAAGATGAGTAATAACACGCGGAGAATTGTGGTTTTAGACAAGATTGATTCCCCACGCATCGAACAGGCTATTTTCATTTTGCGCGACACGGATGAGGATATTTGCCGCAGTGATGCGGTGGCAGAAGCACAGCGGATTGTAGATAACTATCTGCGCTCAATGTCGGGGGAAAAGGTTCATGAGCACAGTCGAAGGGGCGGCAAATTCATTTTCGCAATGACGCTGTACACCTTTGCCACAGTGATGCTGACAACATTTGTAATGGCACTTGCAAAATAAAAGAATCGGGTAAGTAATGGGAGATTATTTCTCATGCTTTGCCCGATTCTTTTATTTTGCCAGATTTATTATGCTGACACCCTTTTTATCTGCATACTCCACTGTTTGCGATGCACCGCCCCGGCTATGATTTACAAAGCAGATTAAAAAATCCGATTTATCAACCATATATTGATTAGATTTTATAATACGCAGATTTTTAGGCGTTGATAGCGGAATATCCGCCATTAGTATAGAATCGTATTTTTCATAAAACTGTTCTTTGTACTCTGTTATAGCCTTGGTGAGATATGGAATTACCAAATTCAGTTTGATTTGCGGATAGAGTTTTTGCAGTTCACGCACCGCTTCTGCGGCAATATGGTCAAAACCACCATAATTCCCAACTAAAAATTCACTCACGTTTTCCTTGGTGATTAATATTTCTATATGTTTTCTTAAAGCGGAAAGCAATTCTTTCGTTGCACTGATATTCCTATGTCCTGCAAAGGTACATACTCGTTTCATTTTTATTTCACCAATATAAATATTTTCAGTGCAAATGTGCACTATATATTTGCATTATACTATATCTTTATTCTTTTTGCAAATGTTTTGTGTGCATAAAAACACATTTTGTCTGTCGATTCTCTTTTTCTTTGCAAATATAATTATGTATAGAGGTGGTATTAAATGAACGGAAAATATTTTGATACGTGGCTTGCTATCGGTTTAAATATTCTTCATTATAGAAAAGAACAAGGAATGACACAGATGCAACTGGCAGAAAGGTGCAATATAAGCAGAACATATATGCAAAGAATTGAAACGGCGGCAAGCTCATGCACACTAAATACGCTTATCGACATTGCGGAAGCACTCAAAATTCCTTTAAAAAAACTATTTGAATTTCGTGACTAACAAAAAAGAAGTTTTTCAAACTCAATGAAAAACTTCTTTTTTATGTTTTAAACCGCAACATTTGCGTTTTTTGCGAAGCCGCAAAATCTAACATTGGGAATGTTCCCCCTTCTTTTGTAACCAAAAGAAGCAAAAGTTCCGGGGTTCCGATTCCCCGGACCCCAAAACGGCCTAGCAGGGCTAAAAAAATTAATATGCCTTTCATGGCATCAAAGCGAGTTTTGTTTTTACGGATTTTAAGCCTTTGTACCGCCGGCTCCAAAGGGAAACTTATTCCCTGTTCCGCCTGAAATCGCTCGTCAGCAAAGGAAAATGATACGAGAGATTTCTCGGTAGTCGGCTCAAAATCCGCAAAAACCTGACTGTAGTGCTTATTGGCGGTCGCACAAAGTAGTTTTAGAAGCTTCAAGGTTGACTGTCAAAATTCTGTCCACATCAGTTTCCTTTGCAGGTGGACAGAATTTAGTAACAGCTGAGGCTGAGTGCCGAATCTGTTTCGGTGACACAAAAGCCGCAGAAGCTTCAAAACGGAATTATATAACTTAGCAAGATAAACAAGTTTACGATTAAACAATACCGCCCCTGCGAGGCCGTTTTAAAGGGGCTCGGGGGAAATTCGGAATCCCCCGACGCTTTTCGCCATTTTGGCGTTCAAAATGGCAAGCTTTCGTGCTTCCACGAAATTTGGCTTACCTTTTTAAAGGTTAAACACTCAATAAATACCTATATAGCATTGCTATTGCCTCGGCACGGGTAAGATTGCTCTGCGGGCGAAGATATCCGCCGTCCCCTGTGATAACGCCAAGTCCGCTAAGGATTGCAGAGTATCCGACTTTGCCCTCTGAAAGAAGCTTGCCGTCGGCAAAATCCACTTTATAAATATCTTTAAGCTCCGCCACTTTTTCAAGATTAATCATGCGAATTATGTATACGAATGCATCCTCACGCTTTACTTGTGATGAGGGTGCTTTTTCATCTTCGGAAATAACCTTTTCGCGGATAAGGGCTTCATAAAGGTCATCTTGGGAATATGTGTGATAATAATTTCCGTATATTCCCGATGCGATAAGGCGAAGGAAATCCTCCTGAGTTACATCGGAATCGGGATTAAGGGCTGCCCCCTCAAAACCAACCTGAATCTCAGAAAGTGCAACTGCGGCTTTTTCAACCCAGTGGCCTTTAATATCGTCATAAGAAAAGCTTATATTTTCGTCTTGATTCTTATTTAAGATTTCACCCGTTATTGCATCGAGCGTGACGCCTGTTTTTTCAAGAGTTACACATTCCTTATAGCTTCCGCCTGTTTTTACATAGCATCTTACAATAGGGGAATAAAAAAGGAGCTTTTTATATGCCGCTTCCTCCCCTATCGCCTGTGCGGGGTCTTTAAATTCACCGCCCGTGAAGCTTAATGAATAGCTTATAACGGTCCCGTTTTTTCCGTCAAAACCCACGGAAATTCCGTTGTCCGTATGCTTTACGTTATTTACGGTGCGGTAGTAATAAGAATTAACATATCCGTTGTTTTCGGAGCTTTCCGAAAGAATGGTGTTTTTAAAATCTTCACCTGCTGCCTCTTTCAGAAACTCCTCCGTTTTCTTTTGTGCGGAAGCTTTCTCTTTTTCTGTAAGCGAAGTCTCGTCCTTTCCGCTATACTCCGTACTGCAATAGTAATTTATAAGCTTGCCGTCTTTTGCATCTGCCGTGATGCTCATATAGCTGTGCTTTTCATCATCCTTGTTTGAGTAATGAAAGCTGTATAAATACCTGTCCTCGTCATTTTTTGAAAGGCGACTGCTTTCAAGGGACAAATTTTTCGGAAATGATACATAGGGCAGAGCTTTTATTTTATTCTCAATTTCCTCTCGGCTTAAAAGATTGCCTACGGCAGTTATTTCCGCAAGCTCCTTTTCGGTAAAGGCTTCATTTTTATTATTAAGAGAACCCATTACGCTGTCCTCGGCAGACTCGTCACGGAAAAGGTTATTCTCCGTGTCCTCCAATGCTATTTCTCCGCTTTCTACACAGATATAGCCTGCCTCATTATCCTTGTGGCGGTATATCAGCACAGGAAGCATACGAGGCTCTCCCTTTGCTTTCCAATCGGAGTTATATTCATTTTTGTAAACAAGCTCCATGGGAAATGCTTTTTTATATTTTTCTGTCAAGGCATCAACTTCACCGCTTTTCTGCACAAACGAAGCATCATAGTCAATATTGGCAGACATACTACGCATCATAAGCTGTCCGTTTTCATCTATTGCCACAGATACACTAACTGCGTTGTTATTTACGGGAACCATGTTTTTACACCTGTTATAGGTAAAGTAATATCTTAGTGAACCGCCTGCACGGTAGGACTTTTCGTCAAGCACAAGTTTATCGGAAGCGTCCGTGTACATATCGGGAAGCACTTTTTTAAGGAACGTATCTGCAAAGGAGATAATTTCCTTTTTAGGAATGTCTGTCAGCTTTTTATCCGAACTCTTTAAGGTATGATTATTATAATTAAGTATACGTCCATTTTCGTCGGCACTTACATTGATTGATTTTTCATATTTTTCATCGTGCCAGTCAAAGTTATATGTAATTTTACTCTTATAGTCGGAGATATTACTTTCAAATTCAGTAAGCTCGGACGGAATCTCGATTTTCTCCTTGACTTTAAGAAGTGCTTCGCTCATCTGATTTGAAAAGTCCGTGTCGGCAAATGCCGCAGGCATAATAAATAGTAAAGAGAGTATTAACGCAATAACCTTTTTCATATAAATCTTCTCCTTTCCGTTTCTGTCTTTTATACGTTTTAAGAATGCAAAAAGTTCATGTATTGTGAAAAAATGGGGTTGTAAAAAATAATTTACTTTTTACAACCCTTAATTTAATTATACCCTGTTATTCATTTTTTCAAGTGCTTCCGCCTTAAACTGTGCAAAGCGGTTTTCTTCAATGGCAGTTCTGATTTTTGCCATAAGGTCATTATAAAAATGAAGATTATGAAGCACGCAAAGACGCATACCAAGCATTTCTTTCGCCTTAATGAGATGACGGATATAACTTCTGGTATAGTTTTTGCACGCAGGACACTGACATCCTTCCTGTAGCGGTCGTTCATCCTTTTCGAACTTTTTGTTATTAAGGTTAAGAACTCCAATATCGGTAAAGAGATTTGCATGGCGTGCATTTCTGCTTGTGATAACGCAATCGAAAAAGTCAACGCCTCTCTCCACCGCTTCCAATATGTTCTGCGGTGTGCCCACACCCATCAGATAGCGTGGCTTGTCCTTAGGCATATGAGGCTCTACCGCATCTATAATGCGATACATTTCCTCTGCACTCTCTCCAACGGCAAGTCCGCCTATGGCATAGCCGTCAAGGTCAAGGGTGGCGATTTTTTTCATATGCTCGATTCGTAAATCCTCATATGTGCCGCCCTGATTGATACCGAAAAGCATCTGATTTTTATTTATCGTTTCGGGGAGAGCGTTAAGCCGTGCCATTTCCTTTTTACAACGCTCCAGCCAGCGATAGGTGCGGTCACAGGAGTTTTTCACATATTCGTAGGGAGCAGGATTTTCAACACATTCGTCAAACGCCATGGCAATGGTAGAAGCAAGGTTTGACTGAATCTGCATACTTTCCTCAGGACCCATGAATATACGCTTTCCGTCTATGTGGGACTGAAAGTTTACACCTTCCTCCGTAATTTTACGAAGCGATGCCAATGAAAAGACCTGAAATCCGCCGCTGTCGGTAAGAATCGGTCTGTCCCAGTTCATGAATTTGTGCAGACCGCCCATATCACGGATAAGCTCATCGCCGGGGCGGACATGCAGATGATAGGTGTTTGAAAGCTCCACCTGGCAGCCTACATCCTTTAAATCCAAGGACGATACTGCACCCTTAATAGCGGCGGAGGTTCCCACATTCATAAATACGGGGGTCTGTATTGTTCCGTGCACGGTTTCAAAAGTTCCACGACGTGCACGGCCTTCTTGATTTAGTAATTTAAACATAATACTATTGTTCCTTTGTAATTTTTATTTTACGAAAGGATGACCTTGTCATCCATTACACGTCTATAATAACAGGAAGAATAATCGGTTTTCTGTGTGTTCCCTCATAAATATAACTTCCCAAAGCACTCTTTACATTATTTTTAATAGTGCTCCAGTCGTGATGCTTTGAAATAAGTGTATCCTGAAGAGCAACTGTTGCAATATTTTTAAGTTCCTCCATAATTCCCTCATTTTCACGCATATAGATAAATCCGCGTGTGATAACCTCGGGGTCTGCCGCCATTTTGTGGGTTTTGCCGTTAAGTGCCATTACCACCATAATAATACCGTCTTCTGCAAGGTGCTTTCTGTCACGCAGGACAATACTTCCCACATCGCCAACTCCGTAGCCGTCAACAAGAAGGTCACCTGCCTGCACGCTTCCCGTAACCTTGGCAGTACCCTGTGAAAATTCCAGCACGCTTCCGTTTTCAAGCTTGAAAATATTCTTTTTAGGGATTCCCATTTCCTCTGCCAGCATTGCATGGCGACGAAGGTGACGGCTCTCGCCATGAACGGGAATAAAGTATTTAGGTTTTACAAGCCCCATTATAATTTTAAGTTCTTCACGGCACGCATGTCCCGATACATGAACCTCGGTAAGTCTTGAGTGAACAACCTCTGCACCTTTACGATAAAGCTCGTTAATTACATTGGAAACGGTTTTCTCATTTCCGGGAATGGGAGATGCTGAAATAATTACAAGGTCGCCCTTTCCTATCTCCACCTTTTTATGGTCGGAAAACGCCATTCGGGTAAGAGCACTCATAGGCTCGCCCTGACTTCCCGTAGTGATGATTACAAGCTGATGGTCCTGATATTTTTTTACATCTTCAATGGGAATCATTGTACCCTCAGGAATTTTAAGATAGCCGAGGGTTGATGCCACATCAATTATATTTACCATGCTTCTGCCCGATACCGCTACCTTTCTGCGGTTTCTGACAGCGGCATTTATTACCTGCTGAACACGGTCAACATTTGATGCAAAGGTTGCAACAAATATTCTGCTGCGTGTCCCCTTGAAAAGGGTTTCAAAGGTTTCGCCTACTGTTCTTTCACTCATTGTATAACCGGGACGTTCCACATTCGTGGAATCGCTCATAAGAGCCAGAACGCCCTGTTTCCCAAGCTCGCCAAAACGTGCAAGGTCAATCATATTTCCCTCGATAGGTGTACAGTCAATCTTAAAGTCACCCGTATGAACAACCGTTCCCAAAGGGGTCTTTATTGCCATACCTACGGCATCACTGATGCTGTGGTTTACACGGATAAACTCCACACTGATATTCTTTCCGATTTTTACACTGTCGCCTGCGGAAACACGGTTAAGCTTTGCTACGCTTAATATTCCGTGCTCTTTAAGCTTCTGCTCAATAAGTCCGAGCGCAAGGCGGGTTCCGTAAACAGGCACATTAACACTGCGCAGTAGATACGCAATGCTTCCTATATGGTCCTCGTGTCCGTGAGTGATTACCACGCCCTTTACCTTTTCCTTATTTGTCACAAGGTAATTAAGGTCGGGAATTACGCAGTCTACGCCATACATTCCGTCCTCGGGGAAAGCCATACCGCAATCGACAACAAGAATCTCTCCGCCTATTTCAAAGGCAGTAATATTCTTGCCGATTTCATTCAATCCGCCAAGAGGAATAATCTTCAATTTTAATTTTTTAGCCATTATTTTCTCCTTTTCAATTCCACGGATGCATTAAGAATAAGCCCTGCACATCACGCATATTATGTACATTTATGCATACTCTTCTCCGCTGTATTCAGTACTGCTGAGGATTTATAATTAATTATATACCTCTTCGAATAGTAATTATACCATAAAGGCACAAAAAGTCAACAAAATTAATTGGCGGAAAATATCGGTGTAACAGAAAGTGACACGTCCCCAAACTGTTTCTCGTCCCCAAACTGTTTCTTGCAGTTTTTTCTTGCAATTTACAATTACATGTGTTATACTGTTCTTGCGACACATCTGAATATTATTGCCATAAAGGTGCATTTTATATTGGTAAAAATGCATCCTCTATTTTTGCACCAATATGGCGTAAAAGATGTGTCGCAGCATTGAGGCTATGCATTTTTCGTGCGTAGCTTCGGCTACGCACTTTTTTAATTTTAGGAGGAATTAATGATGAAAAAGAGAATTATTCTATTGTTAGTGGCGGTATTAGTTTTAACTAATGGATTTGTTGCATTTTCAAACAATGATGGAAGTATCGAAAATTTTAAATCTATCAGACAATATGTAGTAAATCAATTCACCGATGTAGTTGAATCAGCTTGGTATGCAGAAAGTGTAAAAACTGCATATGAATTGTCTTTAGTAAATGGAACAAGTGACACTACATTTTCTCCTAATGATAATATAACAATAGCAGAAACTATAACTTTAGCAAGCAGGTTAAATAATATTTATTATGGGAATTCTCATTTCTTTGATTCAGGAGATGTTTGGTATAAACCCTATGTTGATTACGCAATAGAAAAAGGGATAATAAAAGCTAATGAATACATTAATTATAATGAATTTGCAACTCGCTCACAGTTTGCACAAATTTTTGCATCTGCATTGCCTGATGAAGCTTTAAAAAAAATTAATAACGTTGCAGATAATTCCATTCCCGATGTTCCTATGCAGAGTGACTATTCTAATGCTGTATATGAGTTGTACAGAGCCGGGGTGCTGACGGGTAACGATGCAAAAGGCACGTTTGCACCAAATACGAACATACAAAGAAGTGCAGTTGCTGCAATTATCTCAAGAATGACAAATGCAGAGTTGAGAGAGAATATTGCTCTTGGCGAAATAAAAAGCGATAGCTTGATGTCCTCCGAAGAAATATATTCTAAATATTCCCCGGCGGTGTTTTATATAGAACTATATAATGAAAACGGCACTTCTATATCATCAGGAAGTGGATTTTTCATTAGAAACGATGGCGTAGCAATTACTAACTATCATGTTATTGAGGGTGCTTATTCGGCAAAAATAACACTTCCCGGCACAAAAATGACCTACGATGTAACCGGAGTATATGCTTGTAACAAGGAAGAAGATTGGGCAGTCATACAAGTTGACGGTTCAGATTTTTTAGCTCTTGATATCGATAGTGATGAAAATGTGAAAGCCGGTCAAAAAGTATATGCTATCGGTAGTCCATTAGGGTTGCAGAATACAATTTCTGAGGGCTTGTTATCAAATAAAAAGGTTGTCTTGGATAACGTGGAGTATTATCAAATAAGTGCACCTATTTCACACGGAAGCAGTGGAGGAGCATTGTTAAATGAAAACGCACAAGTAATTGGAATTACTTCCGCTTCATTTGTAGTAGGTCAAAATCTAAATTTAGCAATTCCTATGTATTATATTCCGCTTGATATTAACTACACAAATTGCAAATCGCTTGATGTTGTAATGCAAGAGAATAATTTTATTCTTCCGCCAACAAATATAAGGATTGTCAAACAAGAAAGAGATACTGTTTATATTCAATGGGATGAAGTAAAAGAGGCAGAATATTATTATTTCTATTACAAAGAAGCTACAGAAGAAAATTTTTGGTACGATACAGATGAAAAAACCGGTGAAAAAATACGAATGACTTATAATGAGGATTATTCTGTTTCCTATTGGGGACTAGAAAATGGAAAAGAATATGATGTTATAATTACATCTGTTAAGGGCGGAATGGAATCAAAAGATAGCCAAATTTTTTCGTTTGAATTTAATTCAGGAAGCAGTATAGATATACTTCGTGAATTCATTATTAATAATGCGACACCGGCAAATGGTTATCTGTACAAAATAGCAACAGATAAAGTTCGGGAATATACCTCGGAACATTATACTGCTTTGGTGTATAATAAGAAGAATGATGAAATATATATAGAAACTGTTTATACTTATGATAGCGGGGATTTAGCGGTTAATTTAGTGCTTTTAGATGGTGCCCCTGAACGAATAAGAGAACAAAATCGTGTTTCTTATATGTATATAGAAGCCAACGGAAGAAAAACAGTGGGAGAAGCAGATATCAACCCCAAAATTTTTAGAGATAGCACTAATATCGTTTTTAACTATTATAATTCCCCATTGGGAAATACTGTGAGAAAAGAGGATCAAGGACTCAGTGCAGTTTTTACAAGAATAGGACTTCGTGAAGCAAATCAGATTTTTAATGCATATGGTATACCGCTCAATATGGCAGACTTAGGATTTGTCTATTTTGGAAGGACAAACTAATTGGAATAAAGGCTATGGGAATCAGGGTATGTGACAAGAATATGAATATGAGAACAGTTTGGGGACGAAACTGTTTCATAAAAAACAGTTTGGGGACGTGGCACTTTCTGTTACGCACAGTTTGGGGACGTGGCACTTTCTGTTACAAATTGGAGAAATCACATAGAAAGCATAAAATATTAAAGCCGAAACGATAGCTACTTCGTTTCGGCTTTCTTTTATTATTGGTTATTCTGCTACATAAAGTTTTTACATTAATTTAAATTTTGTCAAATTTTTTCTTTACTGATATGCTGTTTTTATGGTATAATAAATTGGTTTATGATGAAATCGGGCGATTATTTATAATTATGCATAAATTTCATCGGTGAAACTGCGTAATTTTCCGTTAATTTATAAAATTTTAGGAATTTTTATACAAAACTATTGCATATTTATGCAAAATGAGTTAGAATATACAAAACGTTGTTTTTTAAATGGAGTTGTTTTGTTATGAAAAAGGTGTTTATTGACGGAAGTGCCGGCACTACGGGACTTCGTATTAAGGAAAGACTTTCAAAGAGAAGCGATATAGAATTAATCATTCTCCCCGAGGAACTCAGAAAGGACAGCGAGGCAAGAAAAAAAGCTCTCAATGAGTGTGATATTGCTTTTCTCTGCCTTCCCGATGCGGCGGCTATCGAGGCTGTGAATATGATTGAGAATGAAAACGTAGTTGTGCTTGACACTTCAACGGCTCACAGAACCGATGAGGGATGGGCATATGGCTTCCCCGAGCTTTCAAACGAGCATTTTGAAAAGGTAGCCTCATCAAAAAGGATTGCCGTTCCCGGATGCCATGCCAGCGGCTTTATCGCACTTACATATCCTTTGATTGAAAAAGGAATTATTGATAAAGAAACACTCCTCACCTGCCACAGCATCACAGGCTACAGTGGCGGCGGTAAGAAAATGATTGCCGAATATGAGGACAGCGAAAGAGATACTCTCTTTGACGCCCCCCGCCAGTATGCATTGGGACAGACGCACAAGCACATTCCCGAAATGACAAAGGTGACAGGGCTTGAGAACGCTCCCGTATTTTGCCCCATTGTTTCGGATTTCTATAGTGGAATGGTTGTAACAGTGCCGATTTTTAAAAGTCAGCTTAATCCCGGCTTCACGGCAGAGGACATTAAAAACACCTACAAAGAAAAATATACGGGCGAAATTGTTACATATAGTGAATCAATTCCCGAATCAGGGCTTATCAGTGCCAATGCACTTTCATTCAAGGACAGTATGCAGATAACAGTTGAGGGTAATGATGAAAGAATCCTTCTTATTGCGAGATATGATAATTTAGGCAAGGGTGCTTCAGGTGCAGCCCTTGAATGTATGAATATTTCAATGGGAGCTTCTCCCTCCGAAATGCTGGATATATGAAAGGAATGATACATATGTTTAAAATCATAGATGGCGGCGTTTGTGCTCCCAAGGGATTTTCCGCTAACGGTATTCATTGCGGAATCCGCAAGAACCGCACCAAGCGTGACATTGCACTTATTGTAAGCGATGTTCCTGCGGCAGCGGCGGCAACATATACGACAAATCTTGTTAAGGGTGCCCCCCGTACCGTTACAAAAGATAATATAAGGAACGGATATGCACAGGCTGTTATCTGTAACAGCGGTAATGCACACACCTGTAATGCAGATGGCATTGAAATAGCACAGAAAATGTGCAGCCTTGTTGAAAAATATACCAATGTTAAGGCAGAGGATGTTATTGTAGCATCAACCGGCGTTATCGGTCAGCCTCTTGACATTACCCCTATCTCGGACGGAATGGAGGAGCTTGTAAAGGGTCTTGGTAAAGATGCCGAGCATGCAAATTACACCTCTGAGGCAATTCTCACAACAGACCTTGTAAAGAAAGAAATTGCCTTAAGCTTTACCCTTGGCGGTAAAGAATGTACCATTGCAGGTATTGCAAAGGGAAGCGGTATGATCCATCCCAATATGGCTACAATGCTTGTATTCATCACAACCGATGCTGCCATTTCTCCCAAAATGCTTCAGAGAGCGTTATCGGCAGATATAAAAAAGACATTTAATATGATAAGCGTTGACGGCGATACATCAACAAATGATATGGTATCGGTTATGGCAAACGGTCTTGCAGGAAATGCTTTAATTGAAGAAGAAAACGAAGACTTTGAAACCTTTGCAAAAGCACTCAATACCGTTACAATCTACCTTTGCAAAATGATTGCAGGCGACGGCGAGGGTGCAACAAAGATGCTTGAATGCTCTGTCAGTGGTGCAAAGGATGAAAAATGTGCAAAGACAGTGGCAAAATCCGTTATCTGCTCGTCGCTTCTTAAGGCGGCAATGTTCGGTGCTGATGCCAACTGGGGCAGAGTACTTTGTGCAATAGGCTACAGCGGTGCAAATGTGGATGTAAATAAGATTGATGTGTCCTTTGCTTCTAAGGAAGGCACAATCAAGGTTTGCGAAAACGGAGCAGGCGTGAATTTTTCTGAAGAAATTGCAAAGAAAATATTGCTTGAAAAGGAAATTAATATTATAATAGATCTTAAAGACGGTGACGCACAAGCTACCGCATGGGGCTGTGACTTGACATATGATTATGTAAAAATAAATGGCGATTACAGAACGTGATGCAAATTGAAAATTGAAAATGAACGTAGAATTTCGCCAAAGCGAAATTCATCAATAATTTTCCATTATCAATTTTACATTTTCCATTTATGAAAACGGAGGAAATTACCATGACTAACGCCCAGCGTGCAGAGGTGCTTACACAAGCACTTCCTTATATACAAAAATACAACAACAAAATAATCGTTGTGAAATACGGCGGAAACGCTATGATTAACGATGAGCTTAAGGATGCCGTAATGGGTGACATTGTTCTTTTGTCCCTCATCGGTATTAAGGTTGTTCTCGTCCATGGAGGCGGTCCCGAAATCACACAGATGCTTAAGCAGGTAGGCAAGGAGTCCCAGTTTGTAAACGGGCTTCGTGTAACAGATAAGGAAACCGTGGACATTGTACAGATGGTGCTTGCAGGTAAGGTTAATAAAAACCTTGTAAACCTTCTCCATCACAAGGGTGGCAATGCTATCGGTCTTTGTGGTATTGACGGTCATATGATTGAGGCAGAGGTTCTTAACCCTGAGCTTGGCTATGTTGGTGAAATCACCAATGTGAATGTACAGCCCATCACCGACCTTCTCGAAAAGGGCTATATACCTGTTATTTCCACCGTAGGTTGTGATAAAGACGGTAATGTGTATAACATCAACGCAGATACTGCCGCATCCAAAATAGCGGGAATCTTAGGTGCGGAAAGTCTTATTTCCATGACAGATATTGAGGGTATTCTTCGTGATAAGGATGACCCCTCTACTCTCATTTCCAAAATTTGCGTGGAGGATGCTCCCAATCTTGTCGAGGAGGGCGTTATCTCAGGCGGTATGATTCCCAAGGTGGAATGTTGTATTGACGCTATAAAAAGCGGCGTGAGAAAGGTATTTATAATTGACGGCAGAATCCCCCACTCCATACTTATCGAAACCTTGACAAACGAAGGTATCGGTACTATGTTTGTTCGCGGAGAATAAATGTTTTTACGGTGCATAGCAAAAGTCTATGCACCGTAATTTGGGATATAAAAGGAGTTAAATCATGAACACATTCGAGAAAGACAAACAGTTTGTCGCACCCACATATGGGCGTTTTCCCGTGGAAATTGTCGGCGGAAAAGGCGCTGTTTTAAAAGGTAGCGACGGAAAAGAATATATAGATTTAGGAAGCGGAATTGCGGTAAACACCTTCGGATTTCGTGATGATGAATGGGTAAATGCAGTAAAAGCACAGCTTGACTCTTTTGCACATACTTCGAATCTTTACTATACTGCTCCCTGTGCCGACCTCGCTAAAATGCTTTGCGAGAAGACAGGAATGAAAAACGTTTTCTATTCAAACTCAGGTGCGGAAGCAAATGAATGTGCAATCAAGGCGGCACGCCGTTACGGATGCTTAAACAAGGGCGAGGATTATTATACAATCATCACACTTGAAAAGAGTTTCCACGGCAGAACGCACACAACACTTGCGGCAACAGGGCAGGAAAGCTTCCATAAGGACTTTCTCCCCCTTACTCCCGGTTTTGTTCATACTCCGCCAAATGATATAGACTCATTACAAAAAACCGTAAAAGAGAATAAGTGCTGTGCGATAATGATGGAAATTGTTCAGGGTGAGGGCGGTGTATGCGCTCTTGAAAAGGAATTCATTCTTGAAGCCGAAAAGCTTTGCCGTGAAAATGACCTCGTTCTTATTATAGATGAGGTACAGGCAGGAAACGGCAGAACGGGTAAGCTTTACGCATATATGCACTACGGCATTACCCCCGATGTGGTAACTACCGCAAAAGGACTGGGAGGCGGACTTCCAATCGGCGTAACAATGCTTGGCGAAAAAGTAAAGGATATTTTTGCCCCCGGTCTTAACGGCTCTACTTTCGGTGGAAACCCTGTATGCTGCAGCGGTGCAATCAGTATTCTTTCAAGGCTTACAGATGAGTTTTTGGAGGAAGTAACCAAAAAAGCCGAAATAATAAGAGAAACCTTAAGCGGAAGTGAAGGAATTGAAGATATTTCCGGGCTTGGTCTTATGATAGGTATAAAAACAGTGAAAGAAGCAAAGGAAGTAGTAACAAGGTGCATCGAAAATGGCGTGCTTGTTCTTACCGCAAAGGATAAGGTAAGGCTTCTTCCCCCGCTTAACATAGATAATAATCTGCTTAGAAAAGCACTTGAAGTAATTAAGGAGGCATGTAAATAATGAAGCATTTATTAAAGCTGGGCGATCTTACAAAGGAAGAAATTGTAGAAATTCTCGACCTTGCGGATAAACTTAAATATGAAAAAAGAAACGGAATTGAGCATCATTTGCTCAAGGGAAAGACACTGGGAATGATTTTCCAGAAGTCCTCCACCAGAACAAGAGTTTCCTTTGAGGTTGGTATGTTCGACCTTGGCGGAAGTGCACTTTTCCTCAGCCCCAGAGATTTGCAGATTGGCAGAGGCGAGGTTGTGCAGGATACTGCAAGAGTTCTTTCCAGATTCTTAGACGGAATTATGATTCGTACCTTTGAACAAAAAGAGGTTGAAGATTTTGCCTCCTACGGTGATATTCCGATTATCAACGGCCTTACAGACTACTGCCATCCCTGTCAGGTGTTGGCTGACCTTATGACAATCCGTGAAAAGAAAGGAAAGCTCGAAGGTCTTAAAATGTGCTTTGTAGGCGACGGTAACAATATGGCAAACTCCATTATCGTGGGATGCATCAAGATGGGAATGGAGGTTTCCATAGCTTGTCCCAAGGGCTATGAGCCTGACAGTGACATCATGAAATGGGCAAGCGAAACAGGTAAATTCACCTGTACAGAGGATGTAATGGAAGCGGCAAAAAATGCAGATGCTCTCTATACCGACGTATGGGCTTCCATGGGACAGGAAGAAGAATTTAACGAAAGAGCAAAAGTATTCAAGAACTACCAGATTAACTCCGAGGTTATGAAGGTTGCAAATGATGGTGCGATGGTGCTTCACTGCTTGCCTGCACACCGAGGTGAAGAAATCACAGCGGAAATAATTGAACAGCATGCTGATGAAATTTTTGAAGAAGCCGAAAACAGACTTCATGCACAGAAGGCTGTTATGGTTAAATTAATGGCATAATTCGTATTCACATTTCTTATATACTATAATTCAGAAAGGCATGGTTTTATGAAAGCATATTTGACTTTGGAAAACGGAAAGGTTTTCTCTGGAGAAGCCTTCGGTGCAATATGCGACGAGGTTGGAGAAATAGTATTTTCCACTTCTATGGGCAGTTACATCGAAGCACTTACAGACCCCTGTTATTACGGACAGATTCTTGTCCAGACATATCCGCTTATCGGTAACTACGGCATGATTCATTCCGATATGGAAAGCAGTAAGATTCACGCAAAGGGTTACATCGTGCGGGAGATTTGCGATACGCCTTCAAACTTCCGCTGCGAGGGACTTTTGGAAGATTTCCTCAAGGAACAGGGCGTTATGGGGATTTCAGGCATTGACACACGTGAAATCACAAAAATCATCCGTGAAGAGGGTACTATGACAGCACGCATCTCAACTAAAGAGCCAACAGGCGAAAAGCCCGAGATGCCCGATATTAAAGATGCTGTTAAAGAAGTCAGTGCAAAGGAAAAGCACACTGTAGGCGATGCAGATGTGAAAATTGCACTCCTCGATCTGGGTACAACCAAGAGTGCCGTTAAAACACTTGCAAATAAGGGTGCACAGGTAACAGTTCTCCCCTATAATACAAAAGCGGACGAGCTTCTTTCATACGATGCGATTTATCTTTCCGACGGTCCGGGAAATCCCGAAGACTGCAGCCAAATCGTAGAAGTAATAAAAGAGGTATTCGGTAAAAAGCCGATATTTGCAACGGGACTTGGTCATCAGCTTCTTGCTATGGCAAACGGCGCAAAAATTCACAAGCTTCCTTACGGTCACCGCGGTGCAAATCAGCCTGTTAAGCAGCTTGAAAGCGGCAGGGTTTACATCACCGCACAAAATCACAGCTACGCAGTAATTTCAGACACTCTCCCCTCTTACGCCAAGGTAACTTATGAAAACCTCAACGACAAGAGTTGTGAGGGTATCGAGTATACAGATAAAAACGCTGTTTCAATTCAGTTCCGCCCCGTTGCGGGAGACGGTCCTAACGAAACAGACTTCTTATACAAAAAATTCTTTGAAATGATTGGAGGAAGCAAGAATGCCTAAGAATAAAGACATCAAAAAGGTACTGGTTATCGGTTCGGGTCCCATCGTAATCGGACAGGCTGCCGAGTTTGACTACGCGGGCGCACAGGCTTGCCGTGTTCTTCGTGATGAGGGCGTAAATATTGTCCTTGTAAACTCCAATCCTGCTACAATTATGACGGATAAGGCTTTGGCTGATGAAATTTATCTTGAGCCGCTTACCGCCGACACAATCAAGAGAATTATTGAAAAGGAAAGACCCGACAGTCTCCTTGCTTCCCTCGGCGGTCAGACAGGTCTTACCATTGCAATGCAGCTCGATAAGGAAGGTTACCTCGACAAGATGGGTGTTAAGCTTATTGGTACAAATGCCGAAGCTATCGACCGTGCCGAGGACCGTGAGCTTTTCAAGGAAACAATGCTCAAAATCGGACAGGGTTGTATCCCTTCCGATATTGCTACAACGGTTGATGAATGTCTTAGCATTGCAGAGAAAATCGGCTACCCCGTAATCGTTCGTCCTGCGTTTACACTCGGTGGTGCAGGCGGCGGTGTTGCGTATGACAGAGACACTCTTGCAAAAATTGCAAACAATGGTCTTACACTTTCACCCATAACACAGGTGCTTATTGAAAAGTACATTTACGGCTGGAAAGAAGTAGAGTTTGAGGTTATGCGTGACCATGCAGGTAATGCAATCACTATCTGCAGTATGGAAAATGTTGACCCCGTTGGTATTCACACAGGTGACAGTATAGTTGTTGCCCCTGCGGCAACTCTTTCCGATAAAGAATATTCAATGCTCAGAAAGGCGGCTCTTGATATTATCACAGAGCTTAAGATTGAGGGCGGATGTAACTGTCAGTTTGCACTTAATCCCGACAGCTTTGAATATGCGGTAATCGAGGTTAATCCCAGAGTTTCCCGTTCATCCGCACTTGCAAGTAAGGCTACGGGCTATCCCATTGCAAAGGTTACTACAAAGATTGCCCTCGGCTACACACTTGATGAAATCAAAAATGATGTTACAGGCGTAACATATGCCTGCTTTGAGCCTGCCGTTGACTACATGGTAGTTAAATTCCCCAAATGGCCCTTTGACAAATTCGTATATGCCGACAGAAAGCTCGGCACACAGATGAAGGCGACCGGCGAGGTTATGTCTATCGGCAATTCCTTTGAAGCGGCACTTATGAAGGCTGTAAGAGGAGCAGAGCTTAAGACGGAAACACTCCGACATAAGGAAGTACAAGCCATTGAAGATATTGAAAAGAAGCTTTACGACCTTGATGACCTCAGAATTTTCACAGTTTACGAAGCTCTTGTAAGAGGTATTACAATAGAAAGAATCAACGAAATTACAAGAATTGATAAGTGGTTCCTGTCTAAGATTAAAAATATTGTGGACTATGAAAAGAGCATTGTGGGTAATCTTACCCCCGAGCTTTATGAAAAAGGTAAGAAGCTTGGCTTTACAGATAAGATTCTGGAAGAAATCAGCGGTGTAAAGGTTCCCTGCCATAAAAACTGCGTTTACAAAATGGTTGATACCTGTGGCGGCGAATTTGCGGCAAAAACTCCCTACTTCTACTCCACCTATGACAATGAATGCGAAGCAAGGGCGGTTGCTACAAACAATAAAAAGGTAATCGTTCTCGGCAGTGGTCCTATCAGAATCGGTCAGGGTATCGAATTTGACTACTCCTCTGTTCACTGTGTATGGGCACTTAAGGAAATGGGCTACGAAGTAATTATTATTAATAACAACCCCGAAACCGTTTCCACTGACTTTGATACAGCGGACAGGCTTTATTTCGAGCCTCTTACCCCCGAAGATGTAATGAACGTAATTGAGGTTGAAAAGCCCGAAGGCGTTGTGGTTGCATTCGGCGGACAGACGGCTATCAAGCTTGTTAAATTCCTTGACGAAAGCGGAATTAAAATCCTCGGTACATCTGCCAAGAGCATTGATATGGCAGAGGACCGTGAGCAGTTTGATGCACTGCTTGAAAAGTTCAGCATCAAGCGTCCCAGCGGACTTACCGTTATGACACGCACTGAAGCACTCGAGGCGGCAGAAAAGCTTGGCTACCCAGTACTTCTTCGTCCCTCATACGTAATCGGCGGTCAGAATATGACAATCGCTTACAAGGAAGAAGACGTAGAACGCTACATGGACATCATTCTTGCACAGAAGATTGAAAACCCCGTACTTGTAGATAAATATATGATGGGTAAGGAGCTTGAGGTTGACGTAATCAGCGACGGCAAGGATGTTCTTATCCCCGGTATTATGGAGCACGTTGAACGTGCAGGTGTACACAGCGGTGACTCTATCGCAGTATATCCTCCCTTTAACGTGACGGATAAGATGCTTGATAAAATTGTTGACTGCTCAATAAAGCTTGCTCTTTCACTTAAAACACAGGGACTTATAAATATTCAGTACCTTGTATATGAAAACGAGCTTTATGTAATCGAGGTTAACCCCAGAGCATCAAGAACAGTTCCCTACATCAGTAAGGTAACAGGTATTCCCATGGTTGACCTTGCAACACAGGTTATGCAGGGGACTCCCCTTCTTGACCTTGGCTACGGAAGCGGACTTTACAAGATGCCCCCCTACTATGCAGTTAAGGTTCCCGTGTTCTCATTCGAGAAGCTTTCGGGTATCAACTCCATCTTAGGACCTGAAATGAAGTCCACTGGTGAGGTTTTGGGTATCGGTAAAACTCTTAACGAAGCACTTTACAAAGGTCTTATGGCAGCAGGCTTCAATCTTGAAAGCCGCGGCGGAGTATATATCAGCGTTGACTCAAAGGATAAGTATGACCTTATTGAGCTTGCAAAGAAGCTTTACGATGCAGGTCTTGAAATCTACGCAGACGAAATGAATGCTCTCATTATAGATTCATTGGGCATCCCCGTGGAAACAGTTGAGGGAGAAAAGATTTATTCTCTCCTCGAAAGCGAAAAGATTGGTTATATAATTCACACCAATTCAGGCAGACCCAAGGAAATTGAGAAGTTTATAAGACTGCACCGCAGAGCACTTCAGTTAAGCATTGCATGTCTTACCTCTCTTGACACTGCAAATGCACTTGCAGATATTCTTCTTAGCCGATTCAATCAGTATAATACCGAGCTTACGGATATTGCAAAGCTCCGCACAGAGAAGCTTAACATTCCCTTTATCAAAATGCAGGGAACCGGTGATGACTATATATTCATCAATAACTTTGACGGAAACATTGCATTCCCCGAAGCGCTTGCAATAGTATTTTCCGACCGCCGCAGAGGTATCGGTGCAGACGGACTTGTTCTTATCGAAAAATCCGATGTGGCAGATGCGAAGATGCGTATATTCAACACTGACGGCAGCGAGGGCAAAATGGCAGGTAACGCTATCCGCTGCGTGGGTAAATACCTTTGGGATAACGGCTATGTAACACACCGCCATATCGCAATTGAAACTGCAAGCGGTATAAGAAAGCTGACGCTTCACCTCTTTGACCACAAGGTTACAAGCGTAACTGTTCAGATGGGACAGGCACAGTTTAACCCCGCTCAGATTCCTGTGGATATGCCTGGTGACAGGGTAATTAACGAAAAGGTTACAATCGGCGGTAAAAAGTATGATATTACATGCTTATCTATAGGAAATCCCCACTGTGTTGTTATCTGCGACAATGTATATAACATTGATGTGGAAACAATCGGTCCGAGATTTGAAAATGCACCTATCTTCCCCGAAAGAATCAATACGGAATTTGTTAAGATTATCGACAAGCGTACTATCAGAATGAGAGTATGGGAACGCGGCAACGGTGAAACACCCGCCTGCGGAACAGGGGCTGTAGCGGCGGCTATTGCGGCAGTTGAAAACGGCTACTGCGAGAAAGACACCGACATTTCCGTAAGAGTTGAGGGCGGCGAGCTTATTGTCCGCTATACAGACGAGGGAGTGTTCTTAACCGGTGATGCTGAAAAGGTATTTGAGGGAATTTATCAGTATTAAAAGCGGGATGTTAAAAATGCCAACGAATTATGAACATTTTTTCCTATCCCTTTGACGCCTAATTATTAGTTTGAAAATGAATATTGGTGCATAAAACATAGGTTTATGCGCCAATATTTAAAAATTTATGAATTTTTATGCAAAAAGACTTGCATAATTATACATTTAGTGTTATACTGTTTTCAATGAAAGGTTGAAGACAAAAAAGGAGATTTTAAAAATGGATAAGAAGGATATTAAAAAAGTTGTTCTCGCATACAGCGGAGGACTTGACACATCAATTATTATTCCGTGGCTTAAGGAAAACTACAATAACTGTGAGGTTATTGCCGTTGCAGGTAACGTAGGACAGAATGACGAGCTTGAAGGTCTTGAAGAAAAGGCCATAAAGACGGGTGCTTCCAAGCTTTATGTTCTTGACCTTACTGAAGAATATGTAAATGATTACATTATCCCCACAATGAAGGCAGGTGCGATTTACGAGGAATATCTTCTCGGAACAAGCCATGCACGTCCCTGTATTGCAAAGGGTCTTGTAGATATTGCAATCAAGGAAAATGCAGATGCTATCTGCCATGGTTGCACAGGTAAGGGTAACGACCAGGTTCGTTTCGAGCTTGCAATCAAGCATTTTGCTCCCAAGATGCCCATTATCGCACCCTGGAGAATCTGGGATATCAAATCCCGTGAGGAAGAAATTGAATATGCAGAAGCACACAATGTTCCTCTTAAGATTAACCGCGAAACAAACTACTCTAAGGATAAGAACCTCTGGCATCTTTCTCACGAGGGTCTTGACCTTGAAGATACAGGTAACGAACCGCAGTACGAAAAGCCCGGATTCCTTGAAATGGGCGTATCTCCCATCATGGCACCCGATGAGCCTACATATATCACACTTGATTTCGAGCAGGGCGTTCCTGTAGCATTCAATGACAAGAAGATGAGCGCAAAGGAAATCATTCTTGCACTTAACGAAGTTGGCGGAAAGAACGGTATCGGTCTTTTGGATATCGTTGAAAACCGTCTTGTAGGTATGAAGTGCCGCGGCGTTTACGAAACTCCCGGCGGTGCAATTCTTTACAAGGCACACAGCGTTCTTGAATCTATCTGCCTTGACAAGATGACACTTCACGAAAAGCAGAAGCTTTCTATTACATTTGCAGAGCTTGTTTACAACGGACAGTGGTTTACTCCTCTCCGTGAGGCTCTCAGTGCATTTGTTGACAAGACTCAGGAAAAGGTTACAGGCAAGGTACGCCTTAAGCTTTACAAGGGTAATATGATTAATGCAGGCGTATGGAGCGATTACAGCCTTTATTCTGAAGAAATCGCAACCTTCGGCGAAAGCGATTACAATCAGAAGGACTCTGAAGGCTTCATTAATCTTTACGGTCTTCCCATTGCGGTGCAGGCAATGGTAGATGCAAAGAATAAAAAGTGATTTAATCACTTTTTACAATTGAAAATGGAAAATTGACAATTGAAAGTTAAGGGGGATTTTTGCTATGCGAAAATCTTCCTTAATTATCCATTTTTAACTTTTATTTTTAGATTTTATGGAGGCTTATATTATGGACAAGATGTGGGCAGGGCGTTTTTCAAAAGCCCTTGACAAAGAAGCTGATGATTTTAATTCATCCATACATTTTGACTGCAAAATGTACAGGCAGGATATAGAGGGGTCTATAGCCCACGCGACAATGCTTGCCGAGTGCAACATTATTTCCAAAAGTGACAGCGAAACAATAATTTCAGGACTTAAAGAAATCCTTGCTGACCTTGACAGCGGTGCCCTCGCTTTTGATTTTGATGCGGAAGATATACATATGTTTGTGGAGGCAGAGCTTACAAAACGTATCGGTGATGTGGGTAAAAGACTTCACACCGCAAGAAGCCGTAACGACCAGGTGGCACTCGATATCCGCCTCTATATGCGTGATGAGGCAAACGAGGTTATTTCCCTTATAAAGAAGCTTCTCGGTGCGATTTTAGTGCAGGCAGAAGCCAATAAGGAGACAATTCTCCCCGGATACACACATCTTCAGCGTGCACAGCCCATTATGTTTGCACATCATCTTTGTGCATATGCAATGATGTTTATCCGTGACATCGGAAGAATAGAGGACGCACTTAAGAGAATGAACTTCTCTCCCCTCGGTTCATGTGCACTTGCGGGAACAACCTATGAAACAAACCGTGAAAGGACAGCAGAGCTTCTTGGTTTTGACGGAATTACACTTAACAGTATTGACGGCGTTTCCGACCGTGACTTCTGCGTTGAGCTGATGAGTGCATTCGCACTTGTGATGACACACCTTTCCAGATTTTCCGAGGAAGTAATTTTATGGTCATCATGGGAATTTAAATTCGTGGAGCTTGACGATTCCTATACTACAGGCTCCTCTATTATGCCCCAGAAGAAAAACCCCGATATGGCAGAGCTTGTCCGCGGTAAGACAGGCAGAGTATACGGCGATTTAGTAGCTATGCTGACTATTCTTAAGGGTATTCCGTTAGCGTACAACAAGGATATGCAGGAGGACAAGGAAGCAATTTTCGACAGTGTGGAAACAGTTAAAAAGTGCCTCAGCATTTTTGCACCCATGATTGAAACTATGTCAGTGCGTAAAGACAAAATGTACGCCGCAGCAGGCGAGGGCTTTATCAACGCCACAGACCTTGCTGACTATCTTGTAAAGAAAGGTCAGCCCTTCCGCAGTGCGTATAAGACAGTAGGACAGATTGTGGGAAAATGCGTAGCGGAAAAGAAAACCCTTGAAACGCTCACCCTCCCCGAATACAAGGAATTTGATGAACTCTTTGAGGAAGATTTATATCAGGAAATCGACCTTAAAAACTGCACCGAAAAGCGAATTTCCGCAGGGGGCACTTCAGTAGCTTCCATTAATACACAAATTGAATATATAAAGAAATTTGCATAATAAAAATGTCAGGCAATTTGCCTGACATTTTTATTATATCACACCGTCATATATATGCTTTCGTTTTTTGAAATACATGAAGTTTATAATGAATAATACGGAATGAACAGCTACATGGATTGGGACAATAATATCTATTCCACCGATTGTGCTATACGTGGGCTCGTACACCATATTGATGAAGTACATCATATTGGTAGTGATAAAAAGGAAATGCGTGGCATAGGTAAATCGGGGACCTATCTTTTTATAGGTTAAAAGCCCGTATATAGCCACAATTGAAGCCAGTGCCTGTATCACTCCGCCAAAGCCTAAGAAATTTTCCATAGATTCAATATAGGAGCCGAGATAGCCGTATTTTCTCAGGTAATAAACGGTTTCAAGATTTATCACCTTAATTCCGTCTATTGCCATCCAAAGTGCATCAAGAGCAAGAAGCACGCAGAATATTTTTGCCCAGAGAGTAGAGAGTGCGGGTTTTGAGAAATAACTCTCCACATTCAGCTCTGCTTCTAAATCTGCATTGCACATAGGACAGGCAGAAAGATTACTGTTGAAAATTCCTGTTCCGCATTTGGGACAAAACCGCATATTTAGTCCTCCTTGATAATTCTTTTCAATTTTCTTATCACACGACGGGGAAAGCTTTTAGCTCTTCTCCATTTTAATCTCTTAACGGTTTTTTCTGCGTATTTTAAATAGTCTTTATCCGTTACAGAAATATACTTATCTCCCTGATAAAAGCCATCAAGAACGCCTACAATATCGCTTTCACGAACATCTTTTTCCAATCCTATTCGGTTGTCACCGCAAATAATATAGCCGTTCTTTTTCACCTTGACAATTCGGTGCATGGTATAATGTCCCTGCTTTCTGTAGACGGGGACATCATACTTTTTAAGGGGAAATTTCGGCGGTACTATTACCACCCTGTCCCGTCCCTCTACAAGCATTGGATTCATACTGTCACCCTTGGTGGTGGTTACATATATTCCGTTTTCTCTAAGACTTTCTTCCAAACCTTTCATTTATTCCAGCTCCAATAAATTTTCCGCATTTTTATAGAAAATCATATCTTTTTCATCTTCCGTAAGGTCAAGTGCTTCTATTCGCTCTGCCTCCGCTGTAAGGGAAACGGCAGGGTAGTCGCTGCCGAAAAGGACTTTATCCGCACCGTGGGCACGAATCATATTTACCATTTTTTCAGGGGTAACTTCCCACATAGTACTGGAGGTATCAAACCATACATTTTTGCCTACAAGGCTTTTTGCATCGGTATCCCAAACGCTGTAACCGCCCATATGTGCCGCTACAAATTTGTGATTGGGGAAAATATCCAGTACTCTTGAAAGGCGGACGGGATTTGAAAAATCCAGATTTTTATCCCCTACGTGCAGGACTATGGGATAATCCTCCCCTATCTGCTCATACATATAAAGGGCTTTATCATCGTCAATATTGAACTGCTGAAAATCGGGGTGGAATTTAAAGCCCCTGAGTCCGTGATTTTTTATACGCTGAATTTCGTATGCCACATCTTCAAAATCGGGATGCACACTGCCGAAAACAATAAACCTGTCATCTCTTGAATCAAAGAGAAAGTCATTATTTATCGTTACCTGAGTGGGCTTTGTAGGGGTGGAAAAAATAACGGCTTTATAAAAGCCCGACCTATCCATTTCCTCTTTCATATCGGTAAACGTTCCCTTACATTCCCACTGCATACCATAATGCTTTTCAAGGTTTGCTATTGCCAAATGTGCAATCTTGGGATTAAATATATGTGCATGAAAATCAATTATTTTTCTCATCTTAAAACTTCTTTCTAAAAATATTGTTGCAGCGAAATTCACTGCAACAATATTGAAAACTCATAAAATCGTCAAAATCGGGGGCGTGTACCTCGATTTTGACACCTTGACAGGGCTGGCACGGTGAGTGCCGCGCGAGCGAAAGCCCTTTTCTCGAAGCAAATGCTTTTATGAAATAAAACTTTTGCTTCGAAAGGCTGACCTTGTCAGCCGAAATTAGCCTGGGGGCCACTGGAGGCTTCTTCCGCCGAGCATATGGAAATGAAAATGCTTCACTGTCTGTCCGCCGTCTTCACCGCAGTTATTTACAATGCGGTATCCGCCCTCTGCTATTCCCTCCGCCTTTGCAATTTCAGCCGCAACTGCAAATACATGACCTACCACGGACGCATTTTCCTCTGTAAGCTCGTTTGCAGATGCAATATGCTCTTTCGGGATAATAAGTATATGAGTAGGTGCCTGTGGCTCAATATCGCGAAATGCGTATACAAGCTCATCCTCATATACCTTAGTTGAGGGGATATCCCCGTTTATTATTTTACAAAATAAGCAATCCATAATCACACTTCCTTATGTTTGGGGACAGGGCAGTTTTTGTTGCACCTGCGGATTACAAAAACTCCCCCGTCCCCTACGATTTCTGATTAACCGATAAGTGCTTCAACCTTGGCAAGAGCTTCGGCAATTTTTCCTGCGTCCTTACCGCCGCCCTGTGCACTGTCGGGCTTACCGCCGCCGCTTCCGCCTGCAATTGCAGTGATTTCCTTAATAATCTTTCCGCAATGCACGCCTGCTTTAACTGCATCGGCACTTGCCATTGCCACAAAAGAAATCTTTCCGTCGGTATTTGCCGCAAATACGCAAACACTCATAGGAGTCTTTTCCTTAATTGCATCGCCCGTCTTACGAAGCGAATCAATTGTCGCACCGTCAAGCTGTGCTGCAACAAGGGTTATATCTCCGATTTTTTTAGCGTTTGCCATAATGTCGTTAGCCTTTGCATTCGCCATTTGAGCCGCTACCTGTTCAAGCTTTTTCTGCTGTTCACGGTTTTCGTTTGCAACAGCTTCCACGCGGTGAACAAGCTCACCCTCGGTTGTCTTAAGTACCGCTGCCGCATCACGGATGATTGCGTTCTTTTCTTCAATATAACGAAGAACGCCCTCGCCTGTTACGGCTTCAATTCTTCTCACGCCTGCTGCAACACCGCTCTCGGAAAGAATCTTGCAAAGACCTGCCTCTGCGGTATTCTTAAGATGGCAGCCTCCGCAAAGCTCGATTGAATATCCGCCCATATTTACTACACGGACAGTATCACCGTACTTTTCGCCAAAGAGAGCCATTGCCCCCTCTGCCTTTGCATCTGCAATAGACATGTTCTTGATTGTAACGGGGTATGCCGCAAGGATTGCTGCATTTACTTTATTTTCAACCTCTTGAAGTTGCTCTTTTGAAACTGCTTCAAAGTGAGAAAAGTCAAAACGAAGCCTATTCTCGTCAACGTAGCTTCCTGCCTGCTCGATATGGCTTCCCAATACTTCACGAAGGGCTTTCTGCAGAAGATGTGTGGTAGAATGGTTACGGGCTGTAGCCATTCTCTTCTTAGTATCAATGGAAACTGTGACCTTGTCACCTTTATTTGCACTTCCCTCGGTAACGGTTACATGGTGGAGAATCTTTCCGTCGCCAAGCTTCTTTGCATCGGTAACTGTCATCTTAAAGCCTTCTCCGATAATTTCACCATTATCGCCCATCTGACCGCCGCTTTCGCCGTATACTACGGTCTTATCAAGGATGATAACTGCGTTTTCGCCATCAGAAACACTTTCCGAAACCTGTCCGTCCTTTACGATAACTGTTATATTTGCATCGCACTGGGAATTATCATAACCAATGAATTCTGTTGTGATTTCCTTACCGAGTGTCTGATAAATATCTTCGCTCCAAGCGGCTTCATCGCCTACATTTCTTCCCTCTCTTGAACGGGTTTTCTGCTCAAGAAGAAGGGCATTGAATGCATTGCGGTCAACGCCGAGTCCTTTTTCCTGAAGAATTTCTTCTGTAAGGTCAATGGGGAAGCCGTAAGTATCGTTAAGTGTGAAAGCATCATCACCTGAGAGAATCTTTCCGCCGTTCTTTTCAAGCTCGGAGATTTTTTCTTCAAGGATTGAGAGACCGCGGTCGATTGTCTGCGCAAAGCTTTCTTCTTCTCTCTTGATAACTTTCTTTATATAATCCTGCTTTTCCTCAAGCTGGGGATATGCACCCTTTGACTCTCTTACAACTGTATCAACGATATCGGAAAGGAATGTTCCCTTGATACCGAGAAGCCTTCCGTGACGAGCCGCACGGCGGAGAAGTCTGCGAAGAACGTAACCGCGTCCCTCGTTGGAGGGGGATACGCCGTCACAAGTCATAAATGTAGTGCTTCTGATATGGTCAGTGATAACACGAAGCGAAATGTCTGTTTTATCATTGTCACCATAGTTAACCTTTGCCACCTTGCTGATTTCAAGCATAATGTTACGAATTGTATCAACCTCGAAAAGGTTGTTTACATCCTGCATGATAACAGCCATTCTCTCAAGACCCATACCTGTATCGATGTTGGGATGAGCAAGGCGGTTATACACGCCGTTTTCATCTTTATCAAACTGTGTGAACACAAGATTCCAGAACTCTACAAATCTGTCGCACTCACAGCCTACTTTACAATCGGGGCTTCCGCAGCCGTATTTTTCACCTCGGTCAAAGTAAAGCTCACTGCAAGGACCGCAGGGACCCTGACCGATTTCCCAGAAGTTGTCCTCTTTACCCATTTTTGAAATATGGGAGGGATCTACACCTACTTCCTTTGTCCAGATGTCGATAGCCTCGTCATCTTCCTCGTAAACGGTGATATAAACTCGGTCCTCGGGAAGTCCGAGTTCTTTGGTAACAAATTCCCAAGCCCACGCAGTTGCTTCGTGCTTGAAGTAATCACCAAAAGAGAAGTTGCCCAGCATTTCAAAGAACGTGCCGTGACGTGCAGTGATACCAACACGCTCGATGTCGGGGGTACGGATACATTTCTGGCAGGTGGTCACTCTCTTGCGGGGAGGAACCTCCTTGCCTGTGAAATAGGGCTTGAGCGGTGCCATACCGGCATTTATAAGAAGGAGACTGTTATCACCCTGCGGAACAAGAGGAAATGATGGCAGTCTTAAATGTCCTTTACTTTCAAAGAATTTTAAATATCTTTCGCGAATTTCATTGAGTCCTAATTTTTCCATCGTAAACACTCCTTTACAAAATAACATTATACCTTTTTTTAATAGTATTGTCAACCGATTAAGGCTATTTTTTAAGGCAAAAAAGGACACCCTCGCAATGTTTTTGCGTAGGTGCCTCTTTTGCCGAAGTATTTATCAGAAGCATTTTCCGTCTTTGCAGTCCTGCGTGCTTCCGCCTCTATAGCAAAGTTCGTTGGGACACTGCCCTTTTTCAAAGAAGCTTTCCAGATTTGAAATCGTGGTATCGGCGATATTGGTAAGAGCTTCCTTTGTCAAAAACGCCTGATGGCTCGTCACGATAACATTGGGCATGGATATAAGCCGTGCCAAGGTATCATCCTCCACGATATGCCCCGAATAATCCTCAAAGAAAAGCTCCGACTCTTCTTCATATACATCAAGGCAAGCCGCCCCGACCTGTCTTGACTTAATGCCGTTTAAAAGAGCTTCCGCATCTACCAGCGCACCGCGGGACGTATTTATAATCACTACTCCCTTTTTGCATTTTCCAATGGAATTCTCGTCAATGATGTGATAGGTTTCATCATTAAGCGGACAGTGCAGAGAAATAATGTCACTATTTGCGAAAAGCTCATCGGTGGACACATATTTGATATTTTCGCCGTCGGCAATCTCCTGCATCGGAAACTTATCGTAGGCAAGAACCTTCATTCCGAATCCTCGGCAAATGTCAACAAACACTCTGCCGATTTTTCCCGTTCCGATTATTCCCACTGTTTTCCCGTAAAGGTCAAATCCCGTCATTCCCGAAAGGCTGAAATTAAAATCCTTGGTGCGGATATACGCCTTATGAATACGCCTGATTGAGGTCAGAAGCATTGCCATGGCATGCTCCGCAACCGCATAGGGCGAATATGCAGGGACCCTCAGAACATGGATTTTTCCGAATGCATACTTCATATCCACGTTATTAAAGCCTGCACAGCGGAGTGCAACCACGCCTACGCCCAATTCGCACAGGCGGTCGATTACTTCTTTATTAACGGTATCATTTACAAATACACATACTGCATCAAAGCCCTTTGCAAGACCTACGGTATCCTCGTTGAGCTTGGTTTCAAAATATTTTATGGTAATGTCCTTTCCTGCCGCAGCACTTTCAAAAGACTCCTTATCATAGGGTTTTGTGTCAAAAAACGCTATTCTCATAATATCCCTCCTGTACCTTATTATATATAGTTAAGAAATATTTATCCTCTGACACAATATATCACAGATAATTTTCAATGTCAATAATGGAAAAAAACAGTGGATTTTTCCGCCAATGTATGATAGAATAGTAGTGTTATTATCAGATATTTTATTTTAGGAGGGCTTAGTGTGTCTTTGTTAGAAGCATTTATACTTGGACTTATTCAGGGGATAAGCGAATTTCTGCCTATTTCTTCGTCGGGGCATCTGTCGATTGCAGGGCGTCTGATGGGGATGGACCCCGAAGCGGACAGTCTTTTGTCCTTTAATATACTTTTGCATGTAGCAACTCTTGCGGCAGTATTTATTGTGTACCGCAAGGATATCTGGGAAATGATAAAAGCATTTTTCTCCATGTGCGGGGACCTTTTCACGGGAAAGGGTCTGAAGCTTAAGGAACATACATATCGCAGACTTATTGTGATGCTTGTTATCGCTACAATTCCTGCAACCGTGGCGGCATTTTTGTTCGGAGATATTATTGAAAACCCTGCTCTGTGGCAGATTGGCACATTTCTTATCATAACGGCTGTTCTTCTCTTTGTCAGCGAAAAGCTTGCAGGCGGAAAAACAGAGCTTGAAAAAATGAGTTATAAACAAGCACTCGGCACAGGCTGCTTTCAGGCACTCGGAACTCTCCCGGGAATCAGCCGCAGCGGAAGCACCATTGTGGGCGGACTTTTCTGCAGGCTTGATAAAAAGACGGCAGTAAGATTTTCTTTCCTGATGTCAATCCCTGCAATTCTGGGCGCACTGCTTCTTGATATAAAGGATATGATGAGCGTAGAGACGGCACTTCCTGGAATCCTTCCCGTTTTTGTAGGTATGATAACTGCCGCAGTAAGCGGATACCTGGCAATCAAGTTTCTTCTGCGTCTGGTTGAAAAGAGTAAACTCAGCTATTTTTCCTACTACTGCATAGCGGCAGGTATTTTTGCAGTTGTTCTGAATTTTACAATTTAATATAACTTGAAAGGATATTAAAATGGACAATAAATCTACAAAAAAGAGGTCTACAATCAAAAAATCAACCTCTCCGAAAAGTTCTTCAAAAGGAAAAAAACCGACTAAGCAAGCTCCTGCAAAAAAGACTGCAAATCCCGAAGTACGCAGAATATGCCTTTTATTCCTCGCTGCGGTTTTGCTTTTCTCACACATGGGGGTGTTTGGTGCTTTAGGCGGTTTTTTAAGAAGGCTTTGCAAGCTGTTTTGCGGAAGCATGAGTATAGCAATCCCCCTTATGCTTTTGACGGCTTCAATCCATCTTTTTGTAAAAAAGACTTTATCTCCTCATAAATACAGATATGTCTTTACGGCACTTTTCTTCGTTTGCCTGTGCGGCATCCATACGCTCTATTATTCAAATATTCAGGCGGAGTTATTCGACGGGCCTTTTGACGCACTTATTGAAACAATCACCGACAGCTCTGATTCAAATTTGTCGGGCGGTCTTATCGGAGCAATCCTTGCTCTCCCGCTTAAGGCACTGGTGAGTTCCGTGGGAACATATCTGATACTCTTTCTTCTCGCATCAGTATGCTTTGTAACGGTAACGGGAACAGAGCCTTTTACAAGAGCTTTCTCCTATCTTTACAAAAACATATCGGAGTTCCTGTTTAACATAAAGGAAGAAAATGACGCTGACCGCGAAGCCGAAGACCTTATTAAAATAAACGGCGTTGAGGACGAAGACACACCTAAAAAGAAAAAGAAGAAAATCGACAAAGAAGCAATTACTGATGATAAAGCTTCCGCAACAGACAGCGGTAATGATGAATTCACCATAAACCTTTACGACAATAAAAAGTCCAAGAGTGAGGAAAATCACCCCGAAAAGGTTGAGATTCCCGAAGAAATCAAAAAAGCCGCAATGGAGGCTTCAGGAGGTGTGGAGGAAGTAAAAGAGGATACCTCCCCCATAGCCGTAACGGAGGATGAAATTGAGCTTGAATATATCCCCTATACGTTTCCTCCCATTGACCTTCTTTCAAAGGCAAAGGCAGGCGGCAGTGCGGACAAGCCCGAGGACCTTCGCACACAGGCAAAAAAGCTTGTTGACACATTGGCAAGCTTCGGCGTGGAGGCAAAGGTTCTGGAGGTAAGCAAAGGACCTGCCGTAACAAGATTTGAGCTTCAGCCCTCTGCCGGAGTAAAGGTAAGCAAAATCGTAAATTTGGCGGATGATATTGCCCTTAATCTTGCGGCATTCGGCGTAAGAATCGAAGCCCCCATTCCGGGCAAGGCTGCCGTAGGCATAGAAATCCCCAACAAGAGCACATCCATGGTTGCTCTTCGTGAAGTAATCGACAGCCAGGAGTTCCGCTCATTCAAATCCAAAACCGCCTTTGCAATGGGTAAGGATATTGCAGGACAGGCAGTTGTCAGCGATATTTCGAAGATGCCCCATATGCTTATTGCAGGTGCTACGGGAAGCGGTAAGAGTGTATGTATAAACTCACTTATCACAAGTATTCTCTATAAGGCTGACCCCAATGAGGTAAAGCTTATACTTATTGACCCCAAGGTTGTTGAGCTTGGCGTATACAACGGTATTCCCCATCTTTTAATCCCCGTTGTAACAGACCCGCGTCGTGCGGCAGGCGCTCTTAACTGGGCAGTTCAGGAAATGGTTAAGCGTTACAGCATGTTTGCCACGGCAAATGTCCGTGATATTAAGGGCTACAATGAATATGCCGCCCTTAACGGCGAAAGACTCATGGAGCAGATTGTCATTGTTATTGACGAGCTTGCAGACCTTATGATGGTGTCCCCTCATGAGGTTGAAGATTCCATCTGCCGTCTTGCACAGATGGCAAGAGCCGCAGGTATGCACCTTGTAATTGCAACACAGCGTCCTTCCGTAGATGTTATTACAGGTCTTATCAAGGCAAATGTTCCCAGCCGTATTGCATTCTCCGTATCAAGCCAGATTGACAGCCGTACAATTCTTGATATGGGCGGTGCAGAAAAGCTTTTGGGTAAAGGCGATATGCTCTTCCTCCCCATGGGTGCAAGCAAGCCAAAAAGGCTTCAGGGTGCATTCGTTTCCGATAAGGAAATTGAGAAAATTGTGGAATTTGTAAAGAACTGTTCCTCCGCACATTACAACGAGGATATTATAGAGCATATTGAAAACGGTGCAGAAGACCATAGTGGCGGAGATGACAGCGAGGCTGATGATTTACTTCCGCAGGCAATTGAAATTGTGGTGGAAATCGGTCAGGCAAGTGCTTCACTGCTTCAAAGAAAGCTAAAGGTCGGATATTCACGTGCAGGCAGGCTTGTTGACCAGCTTGAGGAAAGGGGAATCATCGGTCCCCACGAAGGAAGCAAGCCCCGTAAGGTGCTTATTAGCAGAAGTGAATTCCAGGAAATGATGGTAAATCAGGAATAATAGGAAATGTAAAAATAGTCCATACCGCAAACTATTTTTCCTATTCCCTAATACATCACGACGTTTTTTGTTAATATTCGACAAAAAAAATACTGTAGGATGCTTAATTTTGAGCATTTTACAGTATTTTTTCTTGACATCCGAAATTTTAAGTGTTATATTAGTAATATGGAGGCGTTATATGGGTAATTTTAATTCACTAAATAACTTTGCCTCATTCAGTGATGAAAAGTTGGCTGTTCTTGCCGGACAGGGAAACGACCGAGCACTTGATTATTTACTCAGCAAGTATCGTGTTTTTGTTCGCAATAAATCTCTTTCTTATTTTATTGCCGGTGCTGATAGGGATGACATTATTCAAGAGGGTATGATTGGTCTGTTCAAAGCTGTCAGGGATTTTTCTCCTGAGCGCGGTGTATCATTTAAGACATTTGCCGACCTTTGTGTGACAAGGCAGATTATAACCGCCGTAAAAAATGCCAGCAGACAAAAGCATGCACCTCTTAATTTTTATGTTTCACTGAACAAACCGCTTTCAGATGATGAGAACGATTCTACTTTGGAACAACTTTTGGGACATGCTGAAAATCTTAATCCCGAAGAAATAGTAATTAAAAAAGAAAATGCAGATGCGTTAGGCTCGGATATGAGCCGTATATTATCTCAGTTTGAGGCATCTGTACTGTCGCTTTATCTTAAAGGTCACAGCTATGCGGACATATCCAAAATTGTCCTTAAGGATGTAAAGGCTATAGATAATGCACTGCAGCGAATAAAGAAAAAGTTTGAGAAGCTTTCCTCTGATAAATAGCTGCACGACAAAAATTACATTGTTATATGCCCGAATCGGTGTGGTAGCCGTAATGGGTAAAAATATTTTTATAGGTAAAGGTAAGGAGATTTAAGATGTACGAAGACAAGACTTTAGTCTGCAAAGATTGCGGACAGGAATTCGTGTTCACAGCAGGCGAGCAGGAATTCTATGCTGAAAAGGGCTTCCAGAACGAGCCTCAGAGATGTAAGGACTGCAGAGCAGCTAAGAAGGCATCTCTCAGAGAAAACAGAGAAATGTATACTGCTGTTTGCGCTGAATGTGGCGGAGAAGCAAAGGTTCCTTTCGTTCCCAAGGACGACAGACCTGTTTACTGCAGCGAATGCTTTGCAAAAAACAAATAATCTCCTTATTAACCAGAGAAGATTACAACAAAATGGTGTTAGCTTAGCTAACACCATTTTTTGTTGTATAGAAAGTTGCGTAATTTAGTCGCGAGCAGTCTTTGTCGATCTTACATTCAGCCGGGACGCGAGAAGGGTGAAGCGGCACGCTTCTTTTTCATCATTCTCATGGAATTTAAGACTGCAATTATCATTACGCCCACATCGGCAAATATTGCCGCATACATATTATCAAATCCCAATATGCTTAAAAGCATTACTCCAAACTTAACACCAAGTGATAAGGCTATATTTTGCCGCACAATTTTCATAGTTTTCTTTGAAAGTGCCACAGTCCCTGCAAGTAACGATAAATCGTCATTCATTATTACAATATCCGCAGCTTCAACTGCCGCATCGCTTCCCAATACCCCCATGGCAAAGCCTACATCTACGCAGGAAAGAACGGGAGCATCGTTTATGCCATCTCCTACAAAGGCGGTGATGCCCTCATTTTTCATCTGTAAAACCTTTTCTACCTTATCCTGCGGGAGAAGCCCTGAATAAACTTCGTCGGCGCCTATTGCTTTTTGCACTTTTAATGCCGTCTTTTCGTTATCCCCCGTCAGTATTACCGTTCGTTTAATTCCTGCTTTTTTCAAAGCTTGCAGACTTTTAGCGGCATTTTCCTTAACCTTATCCTCCAGCAGTATAAAACCTGCTGCACGATTATCATATGCCACATGCACGGCAGTGCCGTCCTCAACCTTGTATGGTACGTCAATTTCATTATCAATAAGAAGCTGACGGTTTCCTGCGAGCACCCTTTTTCCGTCAATTTCAGCCGAGATTCCCTTTCCGTGAACGGTAACTACATTTTTTATACGCTCTTTCTTAATTTCTTTTCCATATTCTTTAATTATGGAAAGTGCTATGGGATGATTTGAAAAGCTTTCCGCATATGCAGTTATTTCAAGCAGTTTTTCTTCGCTGATATCAAGTGTACATATTTTTGAAACGGAAAATTCTCCCTTTGTCACAGTTCCCGTTTTGTCAAAGGCTATCGTGACAGTTTTTGACAAAGCCTCAATATACTCCGAGCCTTTAATAAGCACCCCTTGCCTTGAAGCTGCACCTATCGCACCGAAGAAAGACAGCGGCACTGAAATCACAAGCGCACAGGGACATGAAACTATAAGAAACACCAACGCACGTCTCAGCCAAACGAGGAAGCTTTGCCCAAATAAAAGCGTGGGAACTATAGCCGTCGCAAGTGCCGCAAAAAACACACAGGGAGTATACTTACGGGAAAACTTAGTAATAAATTTTTCAGATTGTGATTTATAAAGCGATGAAGTTTCTACCAAATTAAGAATCTTTGCCACCATACTTTCCGTGTAGACACTTTCTGTCTTTATTTTTACGGGACTTTGTATATTTATCATTCCGCTGAAAACTCTGTCGCCCGCCTTAAGCTCACGGGGTATACTCTCCCCTGTAAGCGAAGAGGAATCAAAAAAGCTGTATCCGTCCTCAATAATTCCGTCCAAGGCTACCTTTTCACCAGGGATAACAAGGATTGTTTCGCCCTTTGAAATTTCTTCGGGAATGACTTTTATTTCCTTTCCGTCTCTTATAACCGTAGCAAAATCCGCTTTCAGCTCCATCAGCTCTTTTATGGATTTACGGCTCTTACCTACTGCCACGCTCTGGAAAAGCTCACCCAACTGATAAAGCGTCATAACCATGGCGGCTTCTGAAAACTCTTGCAGTATAAGCGCGCCGACCGTTGCCGCGGACATAAGTATTTCTTCGTCAAAAAGCTGTCTTGAAAATATTTTTCTTAATGCAGAACAAAGCACATCAAATCCCGAAAGTGCATAAGCTGTGCAAAACAGCAAGGTTTGCACAGCCTCATTTTTTACGAAAATTGCGGAAATCAAAATCGCTGCTGACGATATAAGGATTTTATATAAATTTTTTCTCTGCCTTTTTGTCATATTTCCCTCAATTCAAAATTACGCTCGGTTTTTCTTCCTGCCTTTATAATTTCCTTTTCAATACGTTTAAATTCGGCTTCATTTGCCTCCACTGTAAGTGTCTGCATAATAAAATTAAGCATAGCACTTTTTACCCCGTCAATCTTTTTAATTGCATCCTCAATTTTTCCTGCACATACTGCACAGTCAATTTCCGAAACCTCATATTTTTTAATCATTTTTGTCATCCTTTCTTTCTTCAATAAGATGGTCAAAGCCCTGACCTATAATACTTCTCACGTGGTCATCGGCAAGAAAATAATATATTGTCTTCCCCTCTCTGCGAGAGTCCACAAGCTTATTATTCTTAAGCACCTTTAACTGATGGGATATTGCGCTCTGTGCCATACCCAAAAGCTCTGCAATTGCACACACGCACATTTCCGATTCAAAGAGAGAAAACAGGATTTTCATTCTCGTTGTATCACCAAAGACCTTGAATAAATCTGCCAGATCACAAAGCAGTTCATCGGTAGGAAGCTCATTACGCACCATATCAAGCAAGGCGTTGTGATTATGTTCGTACATATATGTCCCTCCATTCATATGTTTGTATATTCATATGATAGCACAATCATATGTTTTTGTCAACAAAAAATTCTCATTCAGAGTTCTAATCCAAATGAGAATTTTTTATGTTAATTATTTATTTTTTCCGTATAAGATTATATAGGCGAGTGAAAACGCACACAATACTATTCCCGACGTGCCGTATACTACGGCACTTTTTAAGGACATCTCAATCTGCGGAATAATCACCGACAGATTAAACGCACCGTGAAACAATACTGCGGTCTTTAAGCTTTGCGTTTTATAATACACTATACCCAAAAGCACGCCTACTCCAAACGTAAATATAGATTGGAAAAGCACCATATGTGCCGCCGCAAAGAATGCCGCCTGAATTATAATTGCAAGCCACGGGCGAAAGCTTTTCATAAGCTCTCCCATAAAAAGGCCGCGGAACAATATCTCCTCAAAAAACGGCATCAAGACAATTATTGCAAAAAGGGCAACTGCAATCTGACCGAGTGTATGAAACTGCGGCACAGCCTCCCCTGCCCTCTCAATTGATTCTTTCAGGGGCTGAATTTTTTGAGCATAGGAATAAAAAACCGAGACCAACAGCCTTGCACCAATCGCCATGCATACCGCCATTATATTAATAATGGGAACAACCTTTTCGTTCTTTATAACTGTATAGATAGGCGTTCTCCTGAGCTTCCCTATAAGGCTGAATACAAATATTGAAAATATGGCACTGATACTGCTTAATGCGTATGTGTAATCAACCATATTGGTATAAGCATCTGCGATTGATTTATTCAATATCTTTCTTTGCCAGAAAAGAAAGATAAGCTGCACACTAATACTGATAATGTAATATAAAACAACGTATAATGCTCCTTGCAAGAGGGCTTTTGACCTCTTTTTTCGGCTGCTCATTTTACATCATCCTTGTTAATTGAAACAATTATTTTTTTCGGGCATTTTTCTGCACATACGCCACAGTTTATACATATTGCCTGATCTATCTGTGCACAGTTGTTTTCAACCTTTATTGCTCCCACAGGACAATTTTTCTCACATATTCTGCAACCGATACATCCTACAGAGCATTTTTCTTTCATTTCTGCCCCTTTATCGCAGGAATGGCATTTTACAATATACTTAGTCTTTTTGGGGACTATGGAAATCAGATTTTTAGGGCAGGCTGCCTCACATTCTCCGCAACCACCGCATTTTTCCATATCCACTACAGCAATGCCGTTTTCAATTTTTATAGCGTTGTTTTTGCACACCTTAGCACAAGAGCCGTAACCAAGGCATCCGTATGTACATGCCTTTGAGCCTCCGCCCTGAAGTCTTGATGCAGTTATGCAATCCTCAATGCCAACATATTCATACTTATCCACAGCTTTATCAAAAGTTCCGTTACAAGCGATTACGGCACATTTTTCCTCCACTGCTTCACCCGATACTCCCATAATCTGTGCAATAGCGTCGGCAACGCTTTGTCCGCCGGGGCTGCAGCAATTAATCTTTGCTTCGCCCTTAGATATTGCACCGGCATATGCACTGCATCCGGCATAACCGCAGCTTCCGCAGTTTGCCCCGGGAAGAACAGAGGCGATTTCCTCTGCCCTTTCATCTTTTTCTACTGCAAATATTTTAGATGCTAAGGCAAGAAGCAGTCCAAGTATAAGTCCGACAACGCCCATTGCGAGTGCCGGTAATAATATTTCTTTCATCTTTCATACCTTCCTTTCCCAAGAGCGTTAAAATGACATACCCTGAAAGCCCATAAACGCGATTGCAAGAAGCGATGCACTTATAAGTGCAATCGGAAATCCCTGCAGAGCCTTGGGGATATCAGAGCTTTCAAGACGTTCGCGTACACCTGCAAAAAGAACTATCGCCAAAAGGAAGCCAAGGCCTGCACTAAATCCGTTTACAACCGATTCAATCAGTGTATATGTTCCCGCAGGATTAATTACGGAAGCCGTGCGTACATTGAGAAGTGCAACACCAAGCACCGCACAGTTTGTGGTAATAAGGGGAAGATATATTCCGAGTGCACTGTACAGCGACGGGATTGACTTTTGCAAAAACATCTCAACAAACTGAACCAATGCCGCAATTATAACGATAAAGGCTATTGTCTGCATATATTCCATATCTAAAGGAACAAGAATAAATTTCTGACAAGCCCATGTGAGCATTGAGGCAAGAGTCATTACAAAGGTTACTGCCATACCCATTCCGAGTGCCGTATCAAGCTTTTTTGAAACACCCAGGAACGGACAAATTCCGTAAAACTTAACCAATACAAAGTTCTGTACAAATATAGAGGTTAATGCAATTCCGATTAATGCGGTCATTTATCTCTGCTCCTTTCTGTTTCTGATTGCATTTATAATTCCTAAAATAATACCAAGCGTCAGGAATCCTCCGGGGGGGAGTATCATTACGGTAGCGGGATTTGCGATGCCCACACTCATTCCTAAAATAGTGCCGTTACCAAGTATTTCACGCACTGCGGAGATAAGCGAAAGAGCCACCGTAAAACCAAGCCCCATTCCAAGACCGTCTGCCGCGGATTTTAAAACCGTGTTTTTGGAAGCAAATGCCTCTGCACGGGCAAGAATAATGCAGTTTACAACTATCAGGGGTATAAAGAGTCCCAAAGATTGTGAAAGGCTGGGAACATATGCCTTAAGCACCAAATCCACCACTGTAACGAAGGTAGCAATAATTACAACATACGCCGCAATACGAATTTTCGAGGGTATAATCTTTCTCAGTATGGATATGAGCATATTGGAAAGAATCAGAACAAAGGTTACTGAAAGTCCCATACCGATACCGTTTATAAGGGATGTTGTTACCGCAAGTGTAGGACACATACCCAAAACCTGTACAAAGGTGGGATTCTCATTAACAAGTCCGTTTTTAATTGTTTTCAGCACTTTTCTTTTCCTCCTTATCCATAGCTTCCACAAGCATATTAAATGCTTCATCAACGCCCGAAGCAACGGCACGGCTGGTTATAGTCGCACCTGTAATCGCTGTAATCTGATCGGGGCTCTCTGTCTTTGTTTTTACAACCTCAAGCGTGGGATTTTTTTTGGAAAACTGGTTCTTAAATTCCGGCTCGGTAGCTTTTGCACCCAAGCCTGCAGTTTCACTGTGACTTAAAATTTCAATTCCGCAAACCTGTGCATTCCTATCTATTGCCACCATCATTTCAATAGCACCGCCATACCCGCTTGTGGTTACATTAACGCAAAATCCTACGGGGCTTCCATCTTTCATTCCCTTGAACACATTATCATTCATCTGCTCAAAGCTATCTGCCTGAGGAAGTATTGCTTTCATTGCATCCTGAATTGCTTTTTCCTCCGCCTGTGCAATTTTAGGCTTGGTTATATGATTTACGCCGGCAAGAAGCATTGCGGCAACAAGGGTGATTGCACAAAGAATCCCCGAAAGCTTTATAAATTCCTTTTTCATACTCGCACCTCAATTCTTCACTTTGCCGAAAGGCTTAGGCATAGTCCATCTTTCAATAAGAGGTGTAAGAACATTCATAAGAAGTATTGCATATGTTACACCTTCGGGATATCCTCCCCAGAATCTTATTACGCAGGTAATCACACCGCATCCTATACCGAAAATTATCTGACCGATAGGGGTCGTAGGGCTTGTTACATAATCTGTTGCCATAAAGATAGCACCTAAAAGCACTCCGCCGCTCATTACTGCAAGGATGGGGCTTTGTGCCGATACCGATGCATTGGAGCCAAAAGCCCATGTCATCAGTATTACACTGCCTATGTATGCAAGGGGTATTCTTGCACTTATTACTCTGCGGATGAGTAGATATGCAAAGCCCAGTAAAAGTGCCAAAGTACAGGTTTCGCCTATACAGCCGGGGATTGCCGTCCCGTTTTCATACATACCGATGAAATGCTCCTTAATTGTGGGAACTTTCAAAAGGTATTCTTTTGAAAGCGGAGTTGCTCCTGTCATAACGTCTGCCGTTTTCTGAAAGAAATCTATTTTTTGATAAGCAAACGAAGTCATTACTGCGGGGAAAGATGCTAATGCAAAGGCTCTTCCCACCAGGGCGGGATTCATGAAGTTCTGACCGATACCGCCGAAAAGCTGCTTTGTAACTATAATTGCTATAAACGCCGCAACTACAATCACATAAACAGGCACGCCTGACGGCATGGTGAGACCTAAAAGCATTCCCGTTACAACGGCACTGAAATCGTTTATTGTAAGCTTTTTATGTGCAAGAAGCTGATATACCAGCTCAAATCCCACACATGCGGCAACAGATACCAAAAGCACTGCCAAAGCTCTTTGCCCGAATAAAATCACACCGGCAAATGCCGCAGGCATAAGTGCAATGATAACATCCAACATAATGTCGTCAACACTGCATTTTGACCTTACATGAGGGGTTGATGACACTCTTAATTTAAAATTACTTTCCACTCTGTTCATTCCTTTCCTGCTGTGCTCTCTTTCTTTTTTCTGCAAGCACGTTTTGCTTTGCAACACGTATTGCCTGTACCATATTTCTCTTTGCGGGACAGCCGAAGCTGCAGCATCCACATTCTATGCAGGCATCTGCGTTATATTTTTCACATGAGTCCATATCGCCGCGTTTTGCAAAATCATATAGATAGAGGGGCATCAGTCCCATAGGACATTGCTCTACACATTTTCCGCACCTGATACAAGCACTTTCCTCCGGGATATCCGCTTCTTTTTCGGTAAATGCAAGGATTGCAGAATTAGCCTTAATAACAGGCATATCAAGTCTGAACTGTGCCACACCCATCATAGGACCGCCTATGATTATCTTTTTCGGTTCTTCCACAAATCCACCGTTCTGCTCAATTATGTAGTCTATCGGTGTACCGATACGCACCCGATAGTTTACTTCTTTTGGGAAAGGAGTTCCCACAATAGTAACATTTCTTCTTGTAAGAGGCATACCATACATGAATTTTCGTCCGATTGCCGCACAAGTATCTGTATTTATAACTATTGTTCCCGCATCTGCAGGAAGTCCTCCCATGGGAACTTTTCTTTTAGTTACAGCATAGATAAGCTGTTTTTCACCGCCCTGAGGATACTTTGTTTTAAGAACATCCACAGTTATGGGAGTATCCTTACACGCCTCTTTCATCTTTTCAATGGCGAGAGGCTTATTATCCTCAATGGCAATATGTCCGTTCTCAATACCGAATCGGTAAAGCACCACCATAAGTCCCGTAACAATTTCTTCGGGAGTTTCTACCATTACCCTGTAGTCACTTGTCAGATACGGCTCGCACTCGGAACAATTGACAATGATTGTATCAATCTTTTTGTCCGCAGGCGGCATAAGCTTTACATGAGTAGGGAATGCCGCACCGCCCATGCCTTCAATACCTGCCTCGCGTACCAGTTTGGGAATATCATCAGGATGAACACTCTTATAATCTATTGGTTTTACCGATTCATCAATCGTGTCCTGAAAATCATTTTCTATGACAATGGACTCAACCATAGAACCATTTGACACGGGATACATTTTAAAATCCTTTACCGTTCCCGATACTGAGGAGTGAATAGGTGCACTTACAAACGCCTCACAATCGGCAATTTTCTGTCCCACCTTTACATAGTCTCCTTTTTGCACACATGGTGTACATGGAGCTCCAATGTGCTGCGCCAATGGAAAACTAAGCTCCTTTGGTGGTGTAAGTGTTTCGATTGTTTTTGCGGCGGTCTGACTCTTATTATCTTTTGGATGTACTCCGCCTTTGAAGGAAAGCTTTTTCAGCATATACCCCTCTCCCTTTCAATATAACGTAGTAGTTTTTAAACTCCCTCTCCAAGGAGAGCCATTGTTGGCTGACTTTTATAGAAAGCAATAAGGTACCCTGCCCTGCCTGCGCAGAGCAACGCACCTTATTTTAAATACTTATTTGAATAATATGAAAGCTTAAGCTGCTTTTCATTTTTATATGTTTCTCTAATCGTTCCTGCGATATCGGTATCAACTTTAGCTGCCTCAAGTTCTTTTTGCAGCCTGGCAACAATCTTTTCAAATCTACTGTCACATTCAGCCTCAAGCCCCCGCACTATAGGGGTGAAATGTGTTATTGTTTTTGCACGGGCAATGGGGTCCTGTGGATGTGCCTTCATGCTTTCGTAATAGCGGGCCCCTTGCTTTATTGTAGCTTCTGCACGGGTATTAAACTCACTCTGCAAAGAATATATCTGTGCCATATATTTACTTATAATCTCGTCCTTTGTCTTCTTGTCCGCTGCGGAATCTGACTTCTTTGCAAAATCAGAGTTCTTTTCATCCTTTAAGGATTTTGTAAGGGCTTCTTTTTCTTCAAATATCTTCGCATAAATCTCGGAGAGGGCAGTGCTTCCGTCCTCTATCTGCTTTTTTTCTTCCTCGGTTAATTCCCTTACAGGTTCGTCAAGAAACTTATTTATATCATCTACCAACGCGGTCTGATTTTTCATTCTTCTGTTCTCGATTTGCTCATGGGATTCTTTAATACCTATATAAACGCTTTTCACGTTATCCCATTGCCAAATCACAAGAGAACCGACAATAATGATCAGAATCAGGAAAATTATCGCGATTATCTTCAATGCTTTTTTCACTATTACGGCCCTCCTTTTCTCCGACCTTTATTTTAAGCTGAAACGAGTTTGGACTATTTCGTTTCAGATAGCAATTCTATTGCCAACTGTGCATTCTGCTTAGCCTTTTCACGAAGTGGCTTTGATTTTTCGCAAAGCTCCCGTCTTAGCGTATCGCTGTTTTGAAGGCACGAGAATACTATGTTTTTAAATTCCTCTTCATTAAAATTTTCAAGCTCAACATAGGTTTTTTGATTCATATATTCCATGAATCCTTTAATTTTGGGGTCGTACGCAACCCCTGCCATGGGAACATTCACGACCGATGCAAATATAAGCATATGAAGACGCATACCGCAAACTATTTCGCATTTTTGTATAAGCGCTAACATTTCTCCTACCTGCATTTGTGTATCTATAACCTTTGACTGCTCTTTCATTCGGCTTGCAATACGAAGCGATATATCAAGATCGGCACTAATCTGCATGGGGATAAAGATTGGCAGATACCCTTTCCTTGAAATTTCATCAAGAATATGTGCCATTTTTTCCTCAAAATCCTTGGGCAGATTCTTAGATTCCCTTACGGAAACGGCGACTATTTTTGAATCCTTGGGAACACAATACTTTGCAAAGATTTCTTCGACACAGTGCTCATTCTCCTGCGTCAGATTAAATGCGGGGTCAGCCGTCACCAATACTTCAGGCGTTACTATTTTACACCTTTTGATTTCCTCTAATGAAACAGTTTCCCGAAGCGTAATCAAATCTACCTTATTAAGAACCCGACCTACCTTTGAAACATTTTTTTCTTTTAAGGGGCCCATTCCGTTTGCATAAAGCATTACCTTAAGTCCCATTTTCTTTGCTAAGGAAATAATCCCCAGATAATAAAGAAGACTCTTGGTACTGGTTGCATCCTGAATTAAAGTTCCTCCCCCGCTTAAAAGAAGCTTTGCCGAGCGAAATTCCTTTATAATTGAAAACGGATTGAACCGGTTAACGGTTTTGACTCCATACATTTTATTGGTAAGCGTGGCATTTCCCGAAAGTGCCGTAATCGTAATATCGGGTTTAATTTTTTTCAAATCATCCACTATGCTCTTAAGAAGGGCTTCATCTCCGCTGTTGCCCAGACCGTAGTAGCCGGAAATAACAACATCAGACATACTTACACCTGCCTCTGTAGTTTATGCAAGTTCAATTTTAAGGAAGGCTTTCTTTCCCTTTTTAACAACAATTTTCCCTTCCTTGAAGCTATCTTTTGTAATAACAAGGTCAATACCGGTAACCTTTTCACCATCTATACTAAGACCGCCCTGCTGGATAAGCCTGCGTCCCTCACCTTTAGAAGGAATAAAGCTCACAAGGCTGAGAAGGTCTAAAACTGCGATTCCGTCGCCTACCTGCTCTGCCGTTACCTGTGCGGAGGGCATATTCGAAACATCACCCTGACCTGAGAATATTGCAGCAGCCGTTTCCCTTGCTTTCTGTGCCTCTGCTTCGCCGTGAACAAGCTTTGTCACCTCGTATGCAAGGATATCCTTTACACGGTTAAGCTGGCTTCCTTCGAGTTTCTCATATTCGCGGATTTCATCCATGGGTATAAATGTAAGAAGCTTAAGACATTTGCATACGTCATTATCGTCCACATTTCTCCAATACTGATAAAATTCGTAAGGAGTTGTCTTTTCGGGTGCAAGCCAAACGGCACCGTTTGCGGTTTTACCCATCTTCTTACCCTCGCTGTTTGTAAGGAGTGTAAAGGTCATTCCGTAAACCTGCTTCTGGTCTTTTCTTCTGCAAAGGTCAAGACCACCGAGGATATTGCTCCACTGATCGTCTCCGCCAAGCTCAATCTTACAGTCGTATTTACGGCTGAGCATCAAAAAGTCATAACTCTGCATAAGCATATAGTTAAATTCAAGGAAAGAAAGTCCCTTTTCAAGTCTTTGCTTAAAGCACTCTGCGGAAAGCATCTGATTTACAGAGAAACAAGAACCGATGTCACGAATAAACTCAACATAATTAAGGTCAAGCAGCCAATCGGCATTATTAACCATAATAGCTTTGCCGTCAGAAAAATCAATAACCTTTGAAAGCTGTTCTTTAAAGCGCTCACAGTTATAATCAATAGTTTCCTTTGTCATCATCTGACGCATATCCGTTCTTCCCGACGGGTCCCCTATATGGCCTGTACCGCCGCCTACAAGGGCGATGGGGCGATGCCCATGCATCTGCATATGACGCATAACAACCATTTGCAGGAAGTGACCTACATGAAGGCTGTCTGCCGTAGGGTCAAATCCGATATAAAAAGTAACCTTCTCTTTTCCGAGAAGCTCTCTTATTTCCTCTTCATGGGTGGTCTGTGCAAGAAGACCTCTCTCTTTCAAAACGTCAAAAACGTTTTCCATTGTATAATCATTCCTTTCAAATTAAAAGCAATATACATCTAAGGTATATTATAACATTTTTCGCTATATCTTTTCAAGTGTTAAATGATATTTTTATAGCAAACCGCAACTTTTTTCTAAAAAAAGACTCCCTTTCCGTCAAAATCAGGAATAAAACTTTCCGAAGCTGCTTCCCCCTCTTGAATATATGCATCCTCAATACCTAAGCCTATACAAAAATCTATTACATCTTCATATTCTTTATCGGATAACTTTCTCTTAAGATTTTTAAATCCGCATTCCCTCATAGGGGTATACTGACTCATTATACTCAGCACTACTTTATCTTTATATTTTTCAAACACCTGTTTTATAACCTTTTTTGAATCCTCCGTATGTTCAGGCAGGCACAAGTGCCTCACAATGACTCCGCTTTGCATAATACCGCTTTCATCAAAAACAGGGCTTGGTTTAAGCTGTGTCATCTTCCCCAACGCTTTCCACGCAACAAGCGGATAATCCTCTGCCAGGGAATACTGCTTTGAAAGCCCGGTATCCGTATATTTAAAATCCACTAAATATACATCTATTACCTCCTTTAAAAGCTCAAGCGTATTAAGCGATACATATCCACTGCTATTGAGAATAACAGGAATTGTAAGTCCTGTCTTTTTTGCCTCCGTCACTGCATTTTTTACAGAGGGTGCATAATGCTCCGCCGTAACAAGATTAATATTATGTGCACCTTCCGATTGTAATTTCAAAAAAATCTTCGCAAGCTGTCTTTCATCAGTTACTATCCCTTCGTTTCCGAGGCTCAAATTATAATTTTGGCAATAACAGCATCTTAGGGTGCATCCCGAAAAGAAAACTGTTCCCGAACCGTTTGTTCCCGATATGCACGGTTCCTCCCAAAAATGTAAGGATGCCCTGCCAATTTTAGGCATTGCGTACACTTTGCAAAATCCTGTTTTTACATATCTGTTTACTCCGCATTTTCGGGGACACAGCTCACATTTTTCATATAGTGCGTTCAACATAAAACCACCTGCATTTTCACTAAAAAAGAAGCGTGCCGCTTCACCCATGTCGCGTATCTGCTTGGAGTTGACACAGTTGCACGCATCTTAATTTTACGCAATTTCCTATACGGTAAAAAAGGGGAAGTAAAAAATCATTTTTACCCCCTTTTTAATACAATATATAAACCACTATCTGTATCTTTCAAACCACTAATAAATTCTTTCTGCATCCTTCAAGATACTATTAGGTCTTGACATGAGCTGTTTAAATTCAGAATCGCTGAGTTTCCTTTTAAGAATATCCACCGCTTCCCTGTAGTCAGGTGCTCTGTCCTCTAAATTATGACAATCCGTCCCTATTGCAAAAACCGCTCCGGACTTTATAAGTTTTATAGCCCTTCGCCTGGTCCTAAAATCTTTTATATACTTGCAATTCATCTGCAAAAGCGCACCCATTTCTACCATTTCATATAGCTTTTCCCAATTTCCGCTATATTTTATATACCTCTCAAAATGAGCTATAACAGGGGTTAGCCCTTTTCCTATAAGCTTTTCCACACCTCTAACCATGTTTTCTGACCACGGGGCAAAGGGCATTTCTACCAAAATATACTCCGTCCCCATTATAGAAAAATCCTTAAGTCTTTCAATTCGCCACAACTCTTCAAAATATAGCACTTCGCATCCCAAATACAACTCTATATCTACAGGATTCTTTTTAAGTTCAAGCAGGAGTTCCTGCTTTGAGGTTTCTCTACTTTCGGCAAAAACCTCCGCAGAAGATGCATATGCGTAAAAATGAGGAGTAAGCAAAACCTTTTTTACGCCTTGATTTTTAAGTTCCTTCAAAAGAGCTACAGACATTAGAGCATCGGTGCTTCCGTCATCAACTTTCGGTAAAATATGAGTATGAAAATCAACCATATAACACCCTACTTTTTATTTTTATTTGATGTAGCCGTGCCTTGAGTACTTTTATTGGAATGGCCATATCCGTAGCCATAGCCATAACCATAACCATAGCCACCGTAGCCATATCCGCCGTAACTGCCGTACCCGTAATTTCCGTAACCGCTTCTATAATACTTCATTTTCTTTCCATAGCGGTAGTATCCGTGTTTTCCGTAACGATAACCAACCTTAATATCACTGAGTCTGCCGTTTAACACAAATCCAATAATATTTGCATCAACAAAAGAAAGCTTTTTAATTGCATCTGCAACAGATTCCTTATCTGTTCTTCCCTGCCTTACAACAAGGAGAATTCCGTCAACCATATTTGACATAACAGCCGCATCGGTTACAATATTAATCGGAGAAGTATCCAGGAATATATACTCGTATATTTCAGACAGCTTATCAAGAGTATCGTTCATATTACTGCTTCCCAAAAGTTCAGCAGGATTCGGAGGCATGTCTCCCGACGGGATAACGTCTAGGTTTGCATACTCTGAATGAACAATTACCGAATCAACGGTATTAAGATTAGCCAGAACGTTGGAAAGACCAGGTGTAGAAGAAATATTGAGCAGGTTTGCAACGTTTGGCTTCCTGAGGTCACAGTCTATAATCAGTACTTTAGCCCCTGTCTGTGCAAATGAAATTGCAAGATTAAGGCAATTTGTACTTTTCCCCTCGCCGGCGAGAGCACTTGTCACAATTATTCTTTTTGCTCCCTCACGAGGGATTGTAAACACAACATTCGTTCTGAGAGCCTTATAGGCCTCTTTAACATGAAATGAGCTTTTCTCATTAAGCACTTTCGCCCTTTTTACCACTAAGGGGCTTCCTGTACCCAAAGCACCTTTTTTAGTAAACTTTAAAGAAAATTTCCTTAATCCGGATATGAATTTTGCCATATATTAATCACATTCCTTTCACGTGACGAAAAGTTTTGACCTTTCCTTTCCGTACGCCCATATTACGTTTCGCTTTCATCATAAGACTCATCATAGGAAATAAAGATTTCCGGAATTGTTCCAAGCACGGGATAGTCAAATCTGCTTACGAGGTCGTCAACGGATTTAACACGTACATCAAAAAGCTCCTTAAGCAGAATAAATGATATACTAAGGACAAAGCCCAGTAATGCCCCGATAATCGTATTCATTCTTATATTCGGCGAAACGGGCGTACCGGAAATTTTCGCTCCGTCTATAATCTGAACCTTACTCAGCTCAATAAATTTCTGAATTTTTTTCGGAGCAACTTTTGAAATTGTATCGGCAATTTCTCTGGCGATACCCGGGTCTGTTGCCTGTATGGAAACTTTAATAATTTCCGTTTCTGTAACAGCCTCCGCAGTCATCATTGATCTTATCTTACCGGCACTGAATTTCTTTTTCGTTTTGTCTTCTACCTGGTCAGCAACTTCTCTTAATACATTTTCACTCTTAATCATTTCTATGTAAGTGGGAACAAGCATCTGAGAAGCACTAATATCACTGGAGAGGATTCTGGTTTCTATAACATCACTTTCAGTAACATTTCTCCTGTTGTTAACGTACATGGTTATGCTTGATTCATACTTGGGCGTTAAAAAATACTTACTGAGTGCAAATGAAAGCAAACCGAATACCAATGTAATAACTACAATTGATACAATTCTGTCAAGCACAATTTCTATCATTCGCTTTATGTCAATTTTTTCAATATCATTTGAATTATTCATAGGGAACCCTCCAAATTGTTTCATCTCTTTTATATACAGAAATATCAGAAATGATATTTTCAATCCTCCTGCATATACACACTTATTTTAATACATGATCGGTGTTTTTGTCAATAGAAATAATGGTTTTCATCCATTCTTTTCATATTCATAATCAATATTTGTGGCATTATGGGTATATGCATCCACAGCCAAAGTGTCACATATTTCATTATACTTATTGCCGGCATGACCTTTTACCCATATAAAGCTGATACGGTGGATTTTTATAAGTTCAAGTAACGCTTCCCATAAATCTCTGTTTAACACTGCTTTCTTATCAGATTTTCTCCAACCGTTTTTAACCCAGGAATCAATCCAACGCTGATTTATTGCATCTGTAAGGTACTTAGAGTCACTGTAAAGAGACACCTCACATTCTTCTTTAAGAAGCCTCAGCGACTCAATAGCTGCCATTAGTTCCATTCTGTTATTTGTGGTTTTTCTGTACCCACGGCTTATCTGTTTTTCGCTGCCGTTATATATAAGAATGGCACCGAATCCGCCTTTTCCTGGATTTCCGGTGCATGCTCCGTCGGTGTAGATTTCAACTTTCTTCAAAACAACAACTCCCAAAAGGAGGACTGCAGCATAAATATTCATGCTACAGTCCCGCTTTGTTTAATACGTTCTTACTTTATCTCTACATTCTGTACAAGAGGAATAAATACCGCTTTACCCCTCTCGGCATAAAATCTTCCTGTGGTGCCATCTTCGTATTTTTTAACAAGATCCAGCGGATTTTTGTTAAGATAAATCTTAGTTCCCATGCCTATTCCGCGAATTGATGCATATGTTCCCGAATTAATGGAAACCTGCTCTCCTCTGATAACGATTTTTTCGCAAACACAATCAGTAAAATTAACCATTTCGCTGATGCCGTCTCCAAGGTATATAATTTTATCGCTGTTCACACCTTTAAAAGAAACCTTTTTTGCTCTTACAAGAACGTTTCCTTCAGGAAGAGTTGTATACTCGCCGTCTTCATCGATATAAGCATCGACAATTCTATCCATAATCTGAGCAAATTCAAGACGAGTCATAGCATCAAGAGGTCTTAACTCAGTTATATCACCAAGATAGCCTGCAGCCGCAATGCTTCTTGCTTCTTTTTGTGCCCAGGAGGCAACATTATCTTTATCGGGATATTTTCCAAGTGCATTCTGGTCTGTGTCCTGAATATCAAAAATTCTGCAAAGGACTATAAATGCTTCCTGTCGGGTAATGGTATTATTGGGGTTAAGGCAGCTATTTGTGTCACCTTTGAATGCATCCATGTAAACAGCCTTTGCCATGGCATCGTAATACCAGTCACCTTCTTTTACATCAACAAAAGAAGAAATGTCTGCTTTTTTCTCTGCGTTCATGGCCCTTGACATGATTGTTGCCATTTGTGCTCTTGTGATGGGGGTGGCGGGCTGAATACTGCCGTCCTCAAAGCCAGCTATAAGACCATTGTTTACAGCTTTTTGCAAAACCTCGCCATCCTGTCCTGAAGGCATATCCGTAAACGCCGCAAATGCACCTACAGACATTGAAAGGGCAAGAATCAAACTAAGTACGATAACACTAATTTTTTTCATTTTCTACACCTCTATATGTATATTTTTAATTATAAAATTATTATTTATTACTTAATTATGTATCCCCGCAGTGCCGTTTATTTCGGACTATTCTAAACCTGCCAAAGCAGGTGGGTGACTCGCTCACCGCTCCTGGGTTTCCCTCTGGCATAGCAAGGGCCTACACGCCACGGCAAGACAATCGGTCTCCCTATATAGATGTGTTGGTTAAAATAAATCCGTAATTGCGCACACCGCAGGGGGTCTGCACTAAGTATAACACATTAATAAGGACAAATCAATCCAAAAACTCAAATTCGTCCTTGTTATTTTCCTTGAAAATATTGTACACCTTGTCGAAAATTTCTCCGTCGTCAATACCTTCAAGCATTTCCTCTCCGTTAACTTCAATAAGCTTCATAACAAAAACTTCGCCATCAATTTCCTCTCCCTCTGATGCAGGGACAAGCAAGAAGTAGGTTTCCCCGTCAAGCTCCACCGAGTCGAGAAATTCATAATCCTCCTCAACGGTTTCAAATGTAGTTTCCTTTGTATTCTCTTCCATTTTAATTTCTCCTTTTTATAAATTGGCGTCAAGATACCCTTGCAAAATAATCACAGCGGCAATCTTATCCACCTTGGTTTTTCTTTTTTTTCCGCTCACACCGCCGCTTTCTAAAATGCGGTGTGCCTCGGTGCTTGAAAGCCTTTCGTCCCACATAACATAGGGAATGTCAAGCATTTTTGAAAGGTCACGGGCAAACGCCTCGGTATATTCTGCACGGTGTCCTAAACTTCCGTCCATACGCTTGGGATTACCTACTACAATTTTTTCCACACTATGTGCTTTTGCTACACAGGCTGTTTTTTCAAGCTGTAAAGCCCTGTCCTTTTCACATATTGTATCCAAAGGATTTGCCAATATTCCCAAAGCATCGCTCACCGCCACGCCTATTCTTGCCTCGCCGTAATCAAGACCTAAAATTTTCATATTAATTCACCATATGTTATTATAACAGATAGTTTTTTCATTTGCAAGATATTTATACAAAAAGGAAAGCGGGGTGTAAAAAACTGAGTTTTTTTACACCCCGCTCTCACTCTACGCCATCTTTTCGATTTTAGTAATTGATAATTCATACGCCGTTCTGATTTCCGTTTCTTCTTCGGAAATTTTTTTGCTGTAATTTCTCGATTGCAGTCTGCCCCAAAGCATAACATTGCTTCCCACTTCAAGATTTTCGGAGAACACGGCATTTTTCCCCCATGCAATGGCAGGAATATAATCGGAGCGGTTAAATGCACGGTTTACAGCCACAATTAAATCGGTAATTTCCCTTCCAAAAGGAGTTCTCCTGTAAATAGGAGCTTTGCATATAAATCCGTTGATAAAAATCTCGTTGGGATTTTCATTATCCTCCGATATTGCAGGGGCAATGCCCTTGGCAAAAACCGTCAAAATTAGCCGCGTCTTTGTTCCTGTGTACTTGTTATAGCTTCTGAGCTGCCCTTTTACTTTTACTTTATTCCCGTTTTTTATCAGTACAGGATCCATTTGTCTTGCAGATACTGTCACAGGAAGTAAATCGTCATTTTCCGAGAGTCTGGGTACTCTTAATGTGAAAGAGTAAAAATCCTCCCCCAATACACTGTGACTGTAAATAGGCTCTGTTTCTACGGTTCCTGTTAATGTTATTACGTTATTTTCCAAGGTTTACAACTCCTTTTTTATGTAGCTGAATTATGGTGTCAATCCATTGATGTATTATCTATTATATTCACCCATATTTAAAACTATTACTAAAATTTTAAGAATATAAGAATTTTTTTCCTATATACTGTAATGGGTGGTTTCTATGATAATTATTACTCGCAGAAAATTTGTAACATTCCTGTTTTTTTCAATATTATTTGTCGCAGCACTGATTAGTCACGACAATAATACTGCCGAGGTTTTTTCGGGAAAGCTTACCAAACGCATTATAATTGATGCTGGTCACGGCTATCCCGACGGCGGAGCTGTGGGTGCAAGAGGAACGATTGAATGTACACTGAACCTTAAAATTGCCAAAAGAATTGAAAAGGAGCTGAAAAAAAAGGGATACACGGTGATTATGACACGCACAGGAGAAGACTCCCCCATATCAGGTGAAGATACCATTTCAAACAAAAAGCACAAGGATATGTACCGAAGACTGAATATAATAAATAATTCGGAGGCTGATTTATTTGTCAGTATACATATGAACAAATTCGGTGATTCACGCTATCGGGGTGCACAGGTGATATATTCAGGTAATTTCACCCAGTCGCAAAGCGTTGCACAACTGATCCAGGAAGAGCTTAACTTCCTCCCCGAAAACCTCTCAAAAAGGACACAGCTTAAAGCTCCACAGTCCATTTTTCTTTTGAAAAAGGCAGAAATTCCTGCCGTGATAGTAGAATGTGGCTTCCTTTCCAATTTTGAGGAGGAGGAGCTTTTGGGGACACCGAAATATCAACAAAAGCTTTCCAATGCCATAGTAAAAGGGATAGAAAAATATTATAACAGTGAAAGGAAAGACTCCTCATTATGAAAATCTATGTAACCGACAAATACAGAATAATAACATTTATGCTCATATGCTCAATAATAGGGCTGGGTACATATCTTGCAAAAACGCCCTCCGTCCCCACGTCTTCCCAAGGCAAAATAATTCCAATCTACAGTGTTTCCCGTGATGACGGAAAGATTGCAATTACATTTGACTGTGCATGGGGCAGCGACGATATAGACAGCATAATAGAAACGCTCCAGAAGCATAACTGCAAGGCTTCGTTTTTCGTTTTAGGAAGCTGGGCAGAGAAAAATCCCGACGCAATCAAAAAGCTTGTCGCATCGGGACAGGAAATAGGAAACCATAGCTATAATCACACTCATTATACTACCCTGAACATCGGAGAAATTCTTTCCGACATACAAAAAGCCAATGATACAATTACCAAAGCAGGGGCACCCTCCCCCACACTTTTAAGAGCACCGTCGGGAGATTATAATAACGATGTTATCAACGCTTCAAAGGAAGCAGGTATGGAATATATACAGTGGTCGGTTGACTCTCTTGACTGGAAAAATCTTAACTGCGAAGAGATGATGGAGCGGATTATACCTAAAACACAATCGGGGGATATTCTTTTATTTCATAATGACACCGCCCACACCGCCGAAAGCCTTGATAAAATTTTAACTGAGCTTGAGAAAAAGGGCTTTTCATTCTTAAAGGTCAGCGAATTGATTTATAAGGATAACTATACGATAGATCATACAGGACGACAGATTAAGCAGTAAGCAAAACGGTCAGGAATTCTATGTGAAATCCCTGACCGTTCGTATCATTCTGCTTTTTTATTTCTACAAATTCCGACAAAATAATAACGGAAAAAAATATTGATTATTCCCAAAATTTCTGTTAAGATATTTTCAGGGTGATAAAGAGTGAAAAAGTCTAATATTTTTTCGGATAAAATTGATATAGTTTTACTGGTGAGTGTGATTCTTGCCTCCGTTTTCGGTATTCTGATTATAAACAGTGCTACATATGCTCTTGACACGCATTTAAAATATGTGTTGGTGCAAAGCATTGCCCTCCTTTTGGGAATTGGAGCAATGACGCTTACCATATTTTTCAGCTACAAGTATATAGAAAAGCTACGCTATCTTATTTTTCTTTTGGGAATAGGGATGCTGATTTTGGTGCTTGCAATGGGAAAGCTTTCCAACGGAACGCAAGGCTGGCTGGTGTTGGGGCCTGTAACGCTTCAGCCCTCGGAAATTGCCAAGGTGTGCTTTATTATAACCTTTTCAACCCACCTTGCAAAAAAGCATGAGTCGGTTAATAAGCGGAAAACACTTTTGGCACTTATTTTGCATTTGCTCTGCTACATGATTCCCGTACTGCTTCAGCCCGACTTTGGTACTGCCACGGTTTTTGCAGTGATATTTGCGTTTGAGCTGTTTTTTGCAGGCATATATAAAAAGTATATTGCAGGAGTATTTGCATTAGGGGCTATCGCCTCGCCTGTGATTTGGTTTTTCCTTAAAGATTACCAAAGGAGCAGAATCATAACTCTTTTCTTCCCCGAAAGCGACCCCTTGGGCGGAGGCTACCACGTTCTGCAATCCAAGCTTGCCATAGGAAGCGGTATGATTACAGGCAGGGGGTATCTTCACGGGCCGCAGACGCAGTCGGGATTTCTTCCCGAAAAGCAAACTGACTTTGCTTTCTCCGTTTTAGGAGAAGAATTGGGACTTATAGGTGCAGTTTTTATCACTGCTTTATTGCTGATAATAGTTTACCGCTGTTTTGACAATGCGAAAAGCTGTTCTCACGACCCATTTGGTGAATTTATCTGTATCGGTGTCGGCTCAATGATGTTTTTCCACATAGTGGAAAACATCGGAATGTGCCTTGGTCTTCTTCCCATCACGGGAATTCCGCTCCCCTTTATCAGTTACGGCGGAAGCAATCTGGTAACGTGCTTTATCGCCATAGGACTTGTTCAGAACGTGCGTATGCGAAGACGTGCTACTAAATTTGATTTTGATGTAGAAACACTTGAATAAGTTAGAGCACCGCTGAGAAAAAATCTCAGCGGTGCTTTTATTATATTTCACTCGGCTCAAACATTGGCATCATCTGAAGCTTGAACAGATTCATTTTATGCAGTCGGTCAATTCTTGCCTTCTTTTCTTCATCATCAATCACGCCTGTGCGGATATAACGGTCGAGCATTGCGTAGGTGAAGCCCAAATTTTCCTCGTCGGTCTTTCCGCAAAGCCCGTCAATGGGGACTTTTTCCACAAGTTCGTGGGGAAGCCCCAAAAGATGACCGATTTCTTTAAGCTCCGTCACCGTAATTTTTGCAAGGGGTGAAAAATCACCCGCCGCATCGCCGTATCGTGTGGAATATCCAACCCAATCTTCCGAAAGATTACAGGTATTTGCCACTCTGCCGTTAAAGCACTGTGAAACTGCATACAAGGTTGCCATGCGGATTCTGGGAGGAATATTGGTATTCGCCTGAGTTGTAAGCTCTATTTCCTCGGGAAAAGCACCTTTGAGCCCGTCTATAGAATCCTTTACATTTATGACAAAATGCTTTATTCCCAAATGCTCCACAAGCTTATACGAGCAGGAAATATCCGCCTGCTCTCCGCAGGGCATCAGAACGCCGATAACGCGGTCTTTTCCCAACGCCTCTACGCACAGTGCCGCCACAATAGAGCTGTCTTTACCGCCTGAGATTCCAACAATGGCATTACAGCCCTTGCCGTTTTCCTCAAAGAAATTTTTTATCCATTCTACACATTCGTTTTTTACTTTTTGTGCGTTAAACATAACTATCACCTTAAAATATATTTATTTTACAATAATCTGACAAGACCGCATAGTTTCAAGTGCCGCAAGGTGCTTTTCGGGAGTTACTCCTGCACAGCAGCTTGAATCTACGCTTATATTAATTTCAGGGAAGCTTGCCTTTAGTATCAGTGCGTTTGAAACGACGCAGATGTCTGTGCAAAGACCAATAAGCTCAATTTCCGCATTATCCATATCATTTTCTTCTGCCAGTACAAAAGGCAAATCAACGCTTCCGAAAGTGATTTTTTCTATTTCCGTGTAGGTTTCTTTTTTGTCGAGAGCTTCCTTTACTGCTGCATTTAACTGCCAGCCCTCGCTCTCCCTTATGCAGTGAGCAACGGGAAGATTCCTGCCCTCGCTTGTCTGCATATAATCCTCGTAATGAGTGTCATAGGTCACATATATTTCCCCGTCGAAGCTTTCTATCTTTTTCACAACATTTTCTACAATTGATGCCGCTTCCTTACTTCCCAATGCACCGTCTACAAAATCGTTCTGCATATCTACTACAATAAGTATCTTTTTCATATCAGAAACTTCCTTTCTACACTAAAATTCAAATTTAACCGCTCCCTCTTCAAGCTTTAAAGAGGCTGAAAATGCTTTCCCCGATTTCTTGGAAATAAATCCGTCAATTCTGCCTGTTTTTCCGTTTTGAAGAAGTGACTTCATATGAGAAACTGAAATCACCCTGTCAAGAATAACATTGTTTACGCTGAACTTACAGCCATCTTTATACTTATCACAGCCGTACCCGTAGCGTGTTCTTATCACATTGCCGCCGCACAGTGGACATATTCCTATATTGTCCCCCACAAAGCCGTCATCTGTATCCTGTGCTTCGGGCTTTTGTGTTCTGTCAAAAACTCTGCTGATTTCTCTTTGGGTAAGGAGTATGCTGTCCTTAACGGTTATTTCGCCTTTATACACCTTTTTAAGTGCCTGTCCTAAGTATGAGGTTTTGTATTTATCCATGCTTATTCCCATACGGCTCAGGGATACAATCAGATTTTCCCCGTCGGGAAGTATAGTGTATACATCTTTTTTGAGGGATATGTATTTGCTGTTTATGGCGTTTTCGATTATGCCTGTCCTCGTTGCCTCCGTTCCAAGCTCCAAACCCTCGAAAATTGCACGGTATTCGGCTTCGTCGTCCTCATTTTGTGCATTCGCCTTTTCTTCACGGAAAGGATTTTTTAAATAGTTATTAAGCGTTTCAATGGTATAGTGCTTAGGCGGAGAGGTTTCCTTTTCCTTTGGGACGAAATTCACATCAATTATATCGCCTTTTTCAAGGTTGGGCAGAATTTTGTCCTTTTTGCTGTAGTCGTCATACTTTGTCCAGCCCGGTTCAAGAATAACCGTCCCCTTGAGAGTAAATTCCTCCATGCCGCCCACGTCTATTTTTATTTCGCTTTTTTGTGCTATACATTCTTCACTGCAAAAAACAGCCACGAAGCGACGCATTATGGCAGAATAAACCTTTGCCTCTTCCTCGGAAAGAGCCGTTTTTGCGGGAATTTTATATGTGGGGGTAAGTGCTGAATGGGACTCAATTTTACTGTCATCAAATATTGTCTTCCCGTCCTTGAATTTTACGGGGTATCCCAGCTTTTCCACTGCAGATAAAATCTGTTTGATCTTACCCTTTTCCGCAGTCGCCATATATTCCGAATTTGTTCTGGGATAGGTTACATACCCTTTTTCATAAAGCCCCTGCACTATCCGAAGGCTCTCGTCCATGGGCATTTTATATTTTTTACCCAGCACGTTCTGAAGCTTTGTAAGGGAGAACAGCTTTCCCGGTGAAAGGGAGTCTTTCTTTGTTTTTTTGTCTGTAACAACACCCTTTGCTTCATTATATTTATTACAAAGCTCCTGTGCCTTGGCAAGGGAATTTTTATCAAATTTTTCCTTGCTTGTAAGCTCTATTTCTCCCCCGACCTGCTCTGTCATACTGTAGGGTGCATAATATATTTCGGGCTTGAAACTTCTTATCTGCATATCCCTGTCATAAATAGCCTTTACTATTGGCACAATGACACGTCCCACACGCATAAGAGTTCCTGTTTTAAGCGTTGCATACCTCGTGAGGTTAACTCCGTAAAGCCAGTCAATAAAAGTGCGTGCATAGCCTTCCTTTGCTAAATTATCATACTCAGACTCGTTTTTTAATTCCGAAAGCCCTTGCCTGATTGTTTCCTCCGTCTGATCGGGAAGCCACAGCCTTGTAAACGGTTTCTCCTTACAATCGGCTTTCATTACGCAGGTGCGTACAATGATTTCACCTTCTCTGTCAGCATCGCCTGCGTTTATAATCTCGGTTACATCCTTGCGGTTACAAAGGTCTTTTATGGTTTCAAACTGCTGTATCACACCGCTGTCGACATTCTTGTTGCGGTCCTTTTTCAGTTCAAACTCAAACTTTTCGGGAAAGCACGGAAGATTTTTCATGCTCCACCTATTATCTCCGTCGGGGTTTGGCGAGTAATACTCTATATCAGCCAAGGAAAACAGATGACCGAAAGCCCAGGTAACGATATAATCTCCGCCCTCAAAGTGACGGGGATGTTTTTTCATATTTCCGATTGCCGCCGCAATATTTCGTGCCAGGCTCGGTTTTTCGGCTATTATTACTTTCATTTCTTGCTCCTTTATGAGTGGTCAAAAAAGAAGCGTGCCGCTTCACCCATATCGCGTCCCAACTAAATTTCAGACGAACAAGTGTTGCTCGCGATTAAATTACTCAATTTCCTATACTGTAAGAAAAGCATTCTTTATAATCTCGGTTTTTATGTTTGTAAGCTTGCCGCCTTTTGCATCGGCATTTATAAGAACTGCATCAAACCGCATTGGGGTATCGTAGATTTTCTTTGTCACGGCGTAATATTTAGCCGTCCTTATAATCTTTTGCTGTTTCCTTATATCAATGGTATCGGCAGGAGAACCGAAATCGTTATTTTTTCTTAGCCTTACCTCTATAAAACAGGTGTATTCCCCGTCTTTGGCAATGATATCGATTTCACCCATCTTTGTTCTATAGTTACGCTCTATAACCTTGTACCCCTGCTTTTTTATTGCTTTAACGGCAGCCTCCTCGCCTAACGCACCTATGGAAACTGCCGCCACTTTTTTATTCGTTAACAAATTTTTTAATAAAGGTTTTTCTGTGAATTTCACATGCACCATGCTCCTTTAACGCCTCTATGTGCATTTTCGTTCCGTAGCCCTTGTGCTGCTGGAAACCGTACTGGGGGTATTTTTCAGCCATCTGAAGCATATGACGATCCCTTGACACCTTTGCAAGAATAGACGCCGCCGCAATGCTGAGGCTCTTGGCATCGCCCTTTACAACACATTCGTGGGGGTAGTTACATTCCTTGATACAATCCCCGTCGACTATTACGTAATCGGGTTTTATATCAAGCGCCTCTATTGCTCTGTTCATCGCCATATATGTAGCGTTGCGGATATTATATTCATCAATTTCCTCTACGCTTGCCGTTGCCACGGCATATGCAAGTGAAGCCTCTTTTATCTCGTCAAAAAGCTTCTCACGCTTTTTCTCTGATATTTTTTTAGAGTCATTAAGCCCCTCGATACAAATATCTGGCGGAAGTATTACCGCTGCGGCATATACTTCATCGGCAAGGGGACCTCTCCCTGCTTCGTCAACGCCTGCAATTATATTATAGCCTTTTTCAAAAAGAGTGTGTTCAATCTCCCACATGGATTGAAGCCTTAAAAGTTCCTGTTCTTTCATAATCCTTTGTTCCTATTCAAGAGTTATTTTTCCAAGCTTTGCACCGCGGAATTCATCAAGCACCACGTTTGCACCACGAAGGTAGTCCACTTCTCCGCCTTTTACGATAAATCCGCGTTTTCTGCAAATTCTCTCAAGAATTTCAAAGCCCTGAAGATTATCCTCAAGCTCTACCTTATACCTCTCGATAAGCTTTTCGGGGTATTTATCGGCGAGGTATTTGCAAAGATTGGCACAAAGCTCCTCAACATCTAAAACCTCGTCCTTAATAGCTCCCGTAAATGCCAATTTAAGAGCAACATCCTTATCCTCAAACTTAGGCCACAGAATACCGGGGGTATCAAGAAGCTCCATACCATTTTTAAGGGTAATCCACTGCTTGCCTCTTGTTACACCGGGGCGGTCGCCCGCCTTTGCAGCAGTTTTTCCGTAAAGCTTATTTATAAAAGAGCTTTTTCCCACGTTGGGGATTCCGCACACCATAATACGGGGCGGTTTATTAACATATCCGCGTGCTTTATCACGCTCGGTCTTTTCCTTTAAAAGCTCTTTTACTGCATCAAACACCTTTACAATTCCCTTGGCATCATTGCAGCTAAGTGCAATTGCATACACGCCCTCTTTTTTAAAACGCTCTATCCATTTCTGCGTTTGTATAGGGTCTGCGATATCGCTCTTATTTATAATAAGGAGCAATTTTTTATTACCTATAAGAGAAGGAAGCATAGGGTTGCGGCTGCTTTTGGGACATCTTGCATCACAAAGCTCGATCACACAGTCACACAGACGGATATTTTCCGCTATCATCCTTTTTGTTTTGGTCATATGACCTGGAAACCACTGTATATTCATTTATGCTTCCTCCTTTCTGCTTTTAATACAATGTTGCCTCACTAAAGGGCCAGAATCTCACCTTGGCTTTTCCCAATACATCGTCAGTGCTAACAGGTCCTATTATACGGCTGTCACTGCTATGGTTACGGTTATCGCCCATTACGAAAATACATCCCTTGGGGACTTCTATATCGGTATATATAAAGCCCTGACTCTGCATCATGGGGTCACCGCTTTTATCATCATTAATATATGGCTCGTCAATCTTTACGCCGTCTACATATAATTCGTTTCTGTCAAAATCAATTTTTACGTGCTGACCTTCGGTTGCAATCACACGCTTAATCCAATACTTGTCATCGGTAGCTCTGGACTTAAATACAATGATATCTCCCGCCTCAGGCTCATAGCCTAATCTCCATACTACCATTCGGTCATTATGCTTAAGTGTAGATTCCATAGACTGCCCATCCACACGGACAACCGTAAATACAAAATTACGGATAAGAATTGCTAAAATTGCCGCTATTGCTATTGCCTGAATCCATTCCAGAATTTCTCTCATCATTCCTTTTTTGGCAGGTTTCTCAGTTTCCTGCTCCTTTACCTCACGAATTACTTCCTCTGAATTTACCTTTTCATTTTCATTGTTTTCCCCTACGGGGTAATTATTCTGCTCCATAGAATTCCCTCCTTAAAACTGAAAAAGAAAAAGAAGCCTGCCTTGTGACAGACTTCCTTCTTTTGACTATTAAAGTCTTTCCTTAACTTTAGCTGCCTTACCAACTCTGTCACGCAGATAGTACAGTTTAGCACGCTTAACTTTACCGTGTCTTACAACCTCGATATGGTCAAGGCTGGGTGAGTTAACAGGGAATGTTCTCTCTACGCCGACACCGTATGAAAGACGTCTTACAGTAAATGTTTCCTGGATGCCGCCATGCTTCTTAGAGATAACGGTACCTTCAAACATCTGAAGTCTTTCCTTTGCACCTTCCTTTACCTTTACGTACAGCTTTACATAATCACCGATTTCAAGCTTGGGAAGGTCAGTTCTGATTTGTTCCTGAGTAATCGCCTTTAAAACGTCCACTCAAATCTCTCCTTTCTTACCCGCAGATGCGGTCTTGATAAAGCGTTCGTACGAAAGAAATGCAGAGGACCGCTTTTTTACCCGACTACTATATCATACTATTTTTGAAATTGCAAGCCTTTTTTCCAAAATTTTATGCAATTATATTATCCTCTATAATATCATCCAGAGTTGAGGGAGTTACAAACCCATTGCACAAGCGGTCAATGAACGCTTCTGCCTCCCTTTTGCTTGCAAATATTCCTTCTGCAATTTTCCTTTCTCTCACGGTTCTTTCATTGGGGAGCTGTGTATACATATCAATTCCTATACCATACCTGAAATTTCTTCCCTTTTTACACGGCTTTTCCGTCTCGTATGTAAAATAGTAGAGTATAATTTTGTCTCCCATTATGCTTTCTGTTTCGGTTTTTCTGATATACATAGGTTCTGCCATGATTCTACTCCTTACTTTTTTTATTTGCTGCTGCAGTGTTGTTAGTGTCCTGCTTCACTATCATACCTGCAAAATACGACATTTTCCATAGGCACTTTTTTCCACATATCGCAAAAATTATTTTACATTTTTTTCCAGTAGCTTTCAACAAAATATTTTGTTATCCTTTGCATAAAAATTAATAATTATGTAAAATATAGGCGGAAAAATGGCTTTTTGGGCTGTTTTTCGTAAATTTTGCAATGTCAATTCCGCAGAGGAAAAATTTTTCCTTGAAATGAAGTTTATAATATATTATAATATATTATAGCGTTTTATTGATTATTCTATTATTCGGCAATCTTTAAAAGATTGAAAGGCATAGCTATGAACAACGAGTTTTTACCAATATCAAAAAAGGATATGCAAGAGAGAGGATGGGACTATTACGATTTCCTTTTTATCTCGGGTGATGCGTATGTAGACCACCCCTCCTTCGGCACGGCACTTCTTGCAAGACTGCTTGAGGCAAACGGATACAGAGTTTGCATATGTCCCCAGCCCGACAGGAACAATCCCGATGCCCTTACCTCTTTCGGAAAGCCAAGGCTGGGAGTACTGATTTCGGGCGGCGTTATTGATTCAATGGTGAATCATTACACTGCTTCCAAGAAAAAACGCAGCAATGACGTGTATTCCCCCGGTGGCAAGGCAGGGCTAAGACCTGACAGATGCGTTATTGTATATTCCAATATGGCACGAAATGCTTTCGGTGATATTCCCGTAATTATCGGCGGTACAGAGGCAAGCCTCAGGCGATTTGCCCACTACGATTATTGGCAGGATAGTGTACGCCGCAGTATTCTGGTGGACAGCGGAGCTGACATGCTCCTTTTCGGCATGGGTGAAAGAACTCTTCTTACCGTGGCGGAAAAGCTGGCAGACGGTATCCCCATAAACAGAATCACAAACCTTGCAGGAAGCTGTTATATTTCGGATAAAGTGCCTAAAAACAGTATCGTACTCCCCTCCTTTGAAAAGGTGCAAGGCGATAAGGAAAGCTATGCAAGAGCCGCCGCAATGCAGTATTACGAGCAGGACAGTATCAGAGGAAAGACATTGGTACAGCAGCACGGGGAAAAGTATCTTGTACAGCTCCCTCAGGCAAAGCCCCTTTCCCAGAAAGAAATGGACAAGGTATACGCCCTTAACTATATGCGTGCATGGCATCCCATTTACGATAAGGACGGCGGAATCCCTGCATTGGAGGAAGTAAAATTTTCAATAACCTCCTCAAGAGGGTGCTTCGGAAGCTGCAGCTTCTGTGCTTTGACCTTCCATCAGGGCAGAGTAGTTCAGTCCAGAAGCCATGCATCAATCCTTGCAGAGGCACAAAAACTTATATGGGATAAGGATTTCAAAGGATATATTCACGATGTGGGAGGACCCACGGCAAACTTCCGTGCCGCTGCCTGCCAAAAGCAGCTTAAAAGCGGCACGTGTAGGGACAGGCAGTGTCTTTACCCCTCAGTTTGCCCCAATGCAGATGTCAGCCACAAGGATTATTCGGAGCTTCTCCGCAAGTTGAGAGCACTTCCCAAAGTAAAAAAGGTATTTATCAGAAGCGGTATCAGATACGACTATCTGATTGCGGATAAGGATGATACATTTTTCCGTGAGCTATGCGAGCATCACGTAAGCGGTCAGCTCAAGGTAGCACCGGAGCATATAAGCGACAATGTCCTCCGCTACATGGGAAAGCCGGGCGTTAGGCAATATGAAAAATTCTGCAAAAAGTTTTATGATATAAATAAAGAAATAGGAAAAGAACAATACCTTGTTCCCTATTTAATGTCAAGTCACCCGGGAAGCACACTTCGTGATGCAATAGATTTGGCAGTATACCTGAGGAAGAACAATATCCGCCCCGAGCAGGTGCAGGATTTCTACCCTACTCCCGGAACTCTTTCCACGGCAATGTTTCACACGGGGATTGACCCAAGGACAATGAAAAAGGTATACATCCCGCGTGACCCCCATGAAAAGGCAATGCAGAGGGCATTACTTCAGTCCTCAAGAAAAGAAAATTACAAATTGGTGCAGGAAGCACTTATAAAGATGGGCAGAGCAGACCTTATCGGATTTGGTCCCGAGTGCCTGATAAAACCTGAAAGGAGAATACAAAAAAATGGCAGCACAGATTTTAAACGGAAAAGAGCTTTCAATCAGAATCAAGGAGGATTTAAGAAAGCAGACAGACGAGCTAAAGGCAAAAGGAATTAATCCCGGCCTTGCGGTAATTATCGTAGGTAACGACAGCGCAAGCCGCGTTTATGTAAATAACAAGAAAAAGGCATGTGAAGAATGCGGAATTTATTCCGTGGAGTACGCCCTCCCCGAAGAAACCACTGAGGAGGAGCTTTTAAAGCTCATTGATACCCTTAATAATAAAAAGGAAATTGACGGCATATTGGTACAGCTTCCTCTCCCCAAGGGAATTGACAGTGAGAAGGTTCTCCTTTCTATACTTCCTGACAAGGATGTGGATGCATTCCACCCTGTAAACGTAGGTAAAATCATGATAGGAAACTTCGATTTCCTTCCCTGTACACCTGCGGGTGTTATGGAGCTTATCCGCCTGACCGACATTGATGTAAGCGGAAAGGAATGTGTGGTTGTAGGAAGAAGCAATATCGTAGGCAAGCCTCAGGCAATGCTGCTTCTTCATTCAAACGGCACTGTTACTATTTGCCACAGCAGAACAAAAAATCTTAAGGAAGTATGCCGCCGTGCAGATATCCTTGTAGCCGCTGTAGGTAAGGCAAAATTCATAACTGCAGATATGGTCAAGGAGGGTGCTATTGTAATTGACGTAGGAATGAACCGCGATGAGAACGGCAAGCTTTGCGGCGATGTTGATTATGAAGAAGTTAAAGAAGTTGCAAGTGCAATTACTCCCGTTCCCGGCGGTGTTGGTCCTATGACTATTGCAATGCTGATGAGAAACACTGTAAAAGCTGCCGAAATTCATAAGGGGATGTAAAAAAAAGTCCAGACCGCAAAAACAATTAAAGGGAGGCTATGTAAATGGCTAAGAAAAGCTACGGCAACGAAAGTATTACCGCACTTAAAGGTGCCGACCGTGTCCGCAAAAGACCGGGGGTTATTTTCGGTTCCGACGGACTTGAAGGCTGCGAGCACAGCGTATTTGAAATAGTATCAAACTCAATAGACGAAGCAAAAGAAGGCTACGGAAAGGTTATCGAGGTAACACGTTATAACGATATGTCCATTGAAATAAGGGACTATGGTCGTGGTATTCCGCTGGACTGGAATCCCAAGGAGGAAAAATACAACTGGGAACTGGTTTTCTGCGAGCTTTACGCCGGCGGTAAATATGACAAGGAAAATGACGGAAACTACGGCTACGCAATCGGTCTTAACGGACTGGGACTTTGTGCAACGCAGTACAGTGCCGAATATATGAACGTTACCGTAAACCGTGACGGCTACGAGCACACCCTTTATTTTGAAAAAGGTGAAAACGTAGGCGGTTTATATAAGGAAGAAAAAAAATACCGCAGTACGGGAACTACCATTAAGTGGCGTCCCGATTTGCAGGTTTTTACTGACATCAATATCCCCGTTGATTTCTTTATTGAATCGCTTAAAAGACAGGCAGTGGTAAACGCAGGGCTTACATTTAAGCTGACATACCACGACGGAAGCGAAACACAGAAGCACGAATTCCGCTATGACAACGGCATTGTGGACTATATTAATGAGCTTTGCCCCGAGGATGAAAAGCGTATTTCCTACACTTCTTTCTGCGAGGGCGAAAGCGTAGGCCGCGACCGTGAGGATATGAAGGACTACAAGGTTAAGATGAGTGCGGCATTTGCTTTTTCAAACGATGTGCAGTTAATCGAGTATTACCACAATTCAAGCTTTCTTGAGCATGGCGGTGCTCCCGACAAGGCGGCAAGAAGCGCCCTTGTAAGTGCCGTGGATTCTTATATCAAGCAAAATAACAAGTATACAAAAAACGAATCCAAGATTACATTTAACGATATTGCAGACAGCCTGATATTGGTTACAAACTGTTTCTCCACAGTTGTAAGCTATGAAAATCAGACCAAGAAAAGCATTACCAACAAATTTATTCAGGAGGCAATGACGGATTTTCTCCGCAAGAATCTGGAGATATACTTTATTGAGAACCGCCCCGAAGCTGAAAAAATTACAAATCAAGTGCTTCTTAATAAAAGAAGCCGTGAAAGTGCGGAAAAAACCCGTACCAACATGAAGAAAAAACTTACGGGAACAATGGATGTTACCAATCGCGTGCAGAAATTTGTTGACTGCCGCACTAAGGATGTAAGCAGGCGAGAGCTTTACATCGTTGAGGGTGACAGTGCATTGGGTGCTTGTAAACTGGGCAGAGATGCGGAATTTCAGGCGATTATCCCTGTAAGGGGTAAAATCCTTAACTGTCTTAAAGCGGATTTTGAAAAAATCTTCAAAAGCGAGATCATCACTGACCTTTTGAAAGTACTTGGTTGCGGTGTGGAAATTCAGACAAAGCATAATAAGGACATGAACACCTTCGACCTTAACAATCTAAGATGGGACAAGGTAATTATCTGTACCGATGCCGATGTGGACGGTTTCCAGATAAGGACACTGATTCTTACCATGCTTTACAGGCTTGTTCCCACACTTATTGACGAGGGAAAGGTATTTATCGCAGAATCTCCCCTGTTTGAAATCACATATAAGGACCAGTCTTACTTTGCATATAATGAAAAGGAAAAGGTGGAAATATTAGCACAACTTCCCGAAAAAGGAGTTTCCATTCAGAGAAGCAAGGGGCTTGGTGAAAACCAGCCCGATATGATGTGGCAAACCACCATGAATCCCGAAACACGCAGGCTGATTAAAATTGAAAGCGAGGATGCCGAAAAGACTGCCGCAGTATTTGAACTTCTTCTGGGAAATAATCTTCAGGGCAGAAAGGACTTCATTGCAGAAAACGGAAAACAGTATATTGATATGACGGATGTAAGCTAAGCGGATGACTTTTTCTATCCGCATCATAAAAAAAGAAATTCTTATTTTAGGAATTTCTTTTTTTATTTTAGAAATAATAGTCAGTAATAGACGTGACGCACAAAAGGGGGTATAAATTTGACAACCTTTATTCGCACCATAGTGCTTTACATCTGTGTTGTTGCCGCAATGCGAATCATGGGAAAAAGACAGCTTGGCGAGCTTCAACCCTCGGAATTTGTAATTGCACTTATGATATCAGAGCTTGCCACTATTCCCATAGATAAAACAAAAATGCCCTTGATTCACGGAATAGTCCCCATATTTGCATTGGTGGGCTTGGAGCTTTTTTTCTCCGTTCTTGTAATAAAAAGCGAGCGTATACGCAGAATTATTACAGGCTCACCTGTGCAAATTATAAAAGACGGCAAGCTTTTAATGAAAAGGCTCAGGGGACTGCGCATTTGCATAGATGATGTTATGGAACAGCTTCGTCTTGCAGGGTACAGCTCAATTTCGGAAATTGACAGTGCAATAATAGAAACAAACGGTCAGCTTTCCGTAGTTCCCAAGGAGGCTCAAAGACCTGTGGTATGCAGCGACTTAAACCTGTCACCCAAGCAGACACATGTGCCTCACACAGTTATCTCCGACGGGGTTTTAAGAAAAAGAAACTTAGAGGGAGCCGGAGTAAGTGAAGAATGGCTCAGACAAAAGCTTGTCCGCTATAATATAACGGATTACAAGCAGATTGCCTTCCTCTCTGTTACCGATGACAAAAAAATTGTTATACAAATTGCAGACTAAAGCAGACTTAAAAGGAGTGTTTTTATTTTGAAAGCTATTATTTTATCCTGCAACGAGGGAAGCCGCCTGAGACCTATAACGTGTTCAATCCCCCAATCCATGCTCCCTGTAATGGGCAGACCTATAATTGAACATATGGTCAGAAGCCTTTACAGACATAAAATTGAGGACATTACATTTATGTCGGACTATCTTACGGACACGGTCAGAAAGCATTTTGATTCACTTTCCGGGTATCATATTGGTTTTTCGACCGTAAAGCCCCTCGGAGATATAATAAACGAAGATGATGTCCTTGTGATTGCCGACAGCATTTTGACTGATATTGATTTTGAAAAGGCAATTGAGGTTTTTGAAAGCAAGGCTTGCACCACCCTGATTACCTGCCCTGACCTTCCGTTTTGCCAATTCGGGTGCGTTCACACTGATTCCGAGGGGATTGTATCAAAATATATCCGCTGTCCCGATTTTACTCATTGCACAGGACACACTTTCTCGGGGATCATGATTATTCCCAAGGGGACAACGGTTAAAGAAACATCTGATTTGCCCTCGTTAGTTGAGAGCCTTTTTGAAAGCGGTAAAAAAATCAATTCTTACTCCCCCAACTGCTATATGAAAAATATTTCCGATTTTGAGGTTTATCATAAATGCAATCGGGATTTTATGGACAAAAAAATAAATCTGCCCTTCCCCTGCGATGAAAGAGCTCCCGGCGTATGGATTGATGAAAACGCTACTGTAATGCAGGGAAGCGTGCTTGTACCCCCTATATACGTAGGAAAAGGAAGCATTGTTTCCAAAGGCGCAAGGCTGGAAGCATATACGCAGATTGCAAAGGACGTCAGCGTGGACTGCTTTGCAAACATCAAACGCAGTATAGTAATGAATTCCTGTCATATTGATGAGGGCGTGTCACTAAGGGGGGCAATTATCGCAGGCGGATGTAATATAGGCTATGAAAGTGCAGTATACGAGGGGAGCGTAATTGCATCAGGATGCACATTAGGAAAACATTGCACTGTTAAAAGCGGTGTTCACATATGGCCAGAAAAGCATCTTGATGACGAATCAGTTATAAGCGAAAACATCGTATGGGGAGAAAACTGCGGTCATTCCCTTTTCTTTGACGGATGTGCCTACGGTATTATCAACAGGGAAATTACCCCCGAATTCTGTGCTGTTCTTGCGGGAAGTGTGTGCAGGATTCTGGGCAAAAAAATCGCTGTTTCCGCAGGCAGCGGCGGTGCGGGGGCTATGATAAAAAACGCTCTTCTTGCAGGAATTCAGTCGGCAGGGGGAATTGCCTATGATTTAGGAGAACAGCCTCTTGCCATTACCCGTAGCGGCGTTAAATTTTACGGTCTTGACGGAGCGATAGCTCTAAGCTGTCGTAAAAAGGACGGCTGTCTCTACGGAAGCCTTGACATTCTTAACGGATGCGGTGCCAATGTGGAAAATGAGGAACTTCAAAAAATCTCCACCCTTACGGAGGACTGTGATTTCAGCCGCGAAAATCCGCTGAAGATCCATGACGGGGAATTCCTGTTTGAATATAAGCTTTATTACCTCAAACAGCTTATAAATTCAACGTCTAAAAAGCCTCTCGGGAAAAAGATTTTGATTCATTGTCCCATTCTCTGGGCTAAAGAGCTTTTGGAAAGTGCCGCCCATGATTTAAAATGCTCCTTTGTATTCACCGATACCTCCCTGAAAGAGCATTTCCTTGTGGAGCTATCTGACTCAAGCTATGATTTCGGTGCAATATTTGATTACAAGTGCGAAACCGTTACTCTGGTTTCGGGACATGGGCAAATTCTTTCGGAATTTGATTACAACGCACTTACTTCGTTAATTATAATGAAAAGCTTCCAAAATGCAACAATATACGTTCCCGAAAGTGCACCCGAAAGCATTGAGGTTATGGCAGAAAAATATGATGCAACCGTATACCGCACTCTTATAAGTCCTCCCCATCTTATGAACGAGCTTTCAAAAGAGGACAGAAAAATGTTCCTCCACCAGTTCATTTATAGGTTTGATGCTGTAGGAACCATTATTCTTCTGAGTGACTTTTTGTATAGCCATAATACAACGATTGACCGCCTTGCAGGGGAAATTCCCGCATCATATATGGTAAACACCAATATAAGCTATAAAGGCAGAAACTGCCGTGAGCTTATGCAAAAAATCTGTAAAAAGCATAATCAAGTCTCCGACGGAAGCCGCGATTTTGTAAAAATTGATTTTGAAAACGGTTGGGTAATTATTGTACCAAAAAAGAGCGAATCTGCGATTAATGTTATAAGCCATGGATTTTCAAAGGAATATGCCAGAGAAATTGCGGATATATTTATGGACGATTTGTCTGACTGATAAACTATTTACAAAAGGCAAGAGCAAATAAAAGCTCTTGCCTTTTTAGTACATATATGATAGAATGGCGGTCGTAAGGAGAAAGACTATGAAAATTCAGCTATCGGACAAATTCACATATAAAAAACTGCTTAAATTCACATTGCCTACGATTATCATGATGATTTTCACATCAATATACGGTGTGGTTGATGGGATTTTTGTTTCAAATTTTGCAGGAAAAATTCCTTTTACCTCCATAAATCTTATTATGCCTGTGTTTCTGATAATAGGTGCAATAGGATTTATGATAGGAACAGGCGGAAGTGCATTGGTGGCTAAGCTTTTGGGGGAAGGAAAAAACGAAAAGGCAAACCGCACCTTTTCCATGCTGATATATGTTTCCCTTATTGCCGCAGGGATAATATCGGTCTTAGGGTTTATTTTTATAAGACCGCTTGCCATGATGCTTGGTGCAAAAGGGGAAATCTTAGAGTGTTGTGTTCTCTACGGCAAAATTCTCATTCCCACAACCTTTGCTTTTATTTTGCAGAATGAATTTCAGGCATTCATGATTGTAGCTGAAAAGCCTCAATTCGGGCTTTTTATTACAGTAGGTGCAGGCGTTACAAATATTGTTTTAGATGCACTTTTTGTAGCGGCATTTGACTGGGGGCTTACAGGTGCGGCAGTGGCAACGGCTATCAGCCAGATGGTAGGCGGTACTGTTCCGCTTATATATTTTCTGCGTTCAAAAAGCTCTCCGCTAAGACTTGTTAGAGCTTCCTTTGACGGAAGGTCACTCACAAAAGCCTGCCTTAACGGCAGCAGTGAAATGATGACAAATATATCCATGTCCGTGGTAACTATTCTTTACAATTTCCAGCTTATGCGTTTTGCAGGAGATGACGGTGTTGCCGCCTACGGAGTAATAATGTATATTAATTTCATTTTTATCTCCGCATTTTTGGGCTACTGCATAGGAGTTTCCCCTGTAATCAGCTTTAATTACGGGGCTCAAAATCACAGAGAGCTGAGAAATCTCCTTAAAATGAGCCTTGTCATTATATCCGTGTTTTCAATATCAATGACCGCAACTTCGCTTTCATTGGCAAAACCGCTTTCTGCCGTTTTCGTAGGCTATGACAGGGAGCTTTTCGATATGACCGTGGGGGGATTTATTGTGTCCTGTTTTTCCTTTTTGCTTGCAGGGTTTAACATCTTCGGTTCTGCATTTTTTACGGCACTTAATAACGGTCTTGTATCTGCCGTTATTTCATTTCTCAGGACACTTCTCTTTCAGATTGCCGCAGTGCTTATTTTACCTGAAATTTTCGGGCTGAACGGCATATGGTTTTCTATAATCGTAGCGGAGCTTTTTTCACTTTTCGTAGTAATTATGTTTATTATCAAAGAAAAATCAACCTACAATTATTAAAGGAGAGAAATTATGGAATTTTATGAGCTTATTAAAAACCGCTATTCGGTGCGGAGCTTTACAGGCGAACGCGTCAGAAAAGAAGCCCTTGATAAGATTTTGGAGGCGGCACATTTGGCACCCACGGGGTGCAATTTTCAGCCCCAGAGAATACTGGTGCTTAACACCCCCGAAGCAATAGAGAAGCTTCAAAAATGCACCCGCTCCCATTTCGGGGCACCTACTGCTCTTTTGGTGTGTTATAATAAGGACGAATGTTGGACACGCAAATATGACGATGCTTTAAGCGGACCCATTGACGCGTGCATTGTGGCAACACATATGCTCCTTGCCGCTGAAAATGAGGGCGTCGGTTGCACATGGGTTATGCATTTTAACCCCTTTAAAATGAGGGAGGAATTCAATATCCCCGAAAATATAATTCCCGTGGCACTGCTTGTAATGGGATATGCCGCAGATGATGCAAAGCCACATCCTTACCATAGTCAGTTCAGGGATATGAGCGAAACTGTAAAATATGATACTTTTTAACAAAATAAAGCGTGTGATTTCAGGAGAATCACACGCTTTATTTATTATTTAGTTCCTGTGGAGCCGAAGCCGCCAACGCCGCGGTCTGTATCGTCAAGCTCGTCGGAGAGAATGAAATCCGCCGTGATATACGGAGCAACTACAAGCTGAGCGATTCGCTCGCCGTTTTCTATAGTCTGCACGCTTTCGCTGTGGTTGTGAAGTGCCACCATTATTTCGCCGCGGTAGTCACTGTCTATAACGCCTACTTTATTTGCGGGGGCAAGTCCACGCTTGCTTGCGATGCCACTGCGCGCATAAACAAGCCCTGCAAAGCCTGTTGGGATTTCCATAGCTATGCCTGTATGTATAAGCTTGGTTTCGTGGGGATTAATTGTAACTGCCTCCCCCGTGCATGCATAAAGGTCTGCTCCTGCGGCAAATTCACTCCCGTATGTGGGAATGGTTGCATTTTCATCCAGTTTTTTAATTCTTACGGAATACTTATTCATCGTTTTTTCCTTTCGTTTTTCTTTTTGGGGACAGGTCAATTTTTGTTGCACCTACGGTTAACAAAAATGTCCCCGTCCCCTATACCTCATCAATATCTGTACTTCCCATGGTACGCTCCCACGTTCCGTCAAGAAGAACTACCTCTCCCTTTTCGAGAGTTTTGGGAACATCTATAATTCGTTGATTAGATGAGCCTCGGAAAAGGAGCGACGGACTTTTAAGCTCCTCTATAAATCTTCCGTCAACCAACACATCAATTTGAGAAAGCAGTTCATAAACATCCCTGTCCGCTGATTTTAAAAGCTCTTTATCAAGTACAAATCCCGTATAGCACCAAATATTCTTTTCGCCGTACATTTTACGGAATCTTTTTGTAAGGGAAATAAGTGCTTCACGGTTTTCTTTTTCAAAGGGTTCGCCGCCTAAAAGGGATAACCCCGAAATGTGACTGCCGCCCGAGGCTATGAGAATTTCTTCAATAACCTCGTCTGTCATAGGCTTTCCATAGTTAAAGTCCCATGCTTCCTTATTAAAGCAGTTTTTGCAGCGGTGTCTGCATCCACTGACAAAAAGCGATACCCTGACTCCGGGGCCGTTTGCTATATCAAATTTTTTTATGGTTGCATAATTCATGTCTAATCCTTCTTACAGATGTAATACGCGTTCCTTGATTTCCTGCGTTCTTCCCTGATTCCAGAACTGCGTTCCGATATATCCGCAGGTGCGTCGTGCCACATTGAGCTTTGCCTGATCATTATTTCCGCAATTGGGACACGTCCATACAAGCTTTCCGTGCTCATCCTCGAGAGCCTCAATTTCTCCGTCAAAGCCGCATTCCTGACAATAATCGCTCTTTGTATTAATCTCGGCATACATAATATTGTCGTATATGAAACGCATTACCGAAAGAACAGCTTCAAGGTTATTTTGCATATTGGGAACTTCCACATAGCTTATTGCACCGCCGGGTGAAAGTGCCTGAAATTTTGCTTCGAGCGCAAGCTTTTCAAAAGCATCAATATCCTCCGTCACATGAACGTGGTAGCTGTTTGTAATATAGTTTTTGTCGGTTACACCCTTTACTATACCAAATCTTTTCTGAAGGCATTTTGCAAATTTATAGGTAGTGCTTTCAAGGGGTGTTCCGTAAAGGGAATAGTCAATATTTTCTTCCGCTTTCCACTTTGCAGTGTACTCATTAAGCATCTTCATTATCTCAATACCCAGAGCTTCGCCCTCAGGCTCGGTAAGCTTTTTACCAATAAGACTGTAAACACATTCCCAAAGCCCTGCATAGCCAAGTGAAAGTGTGGAATATCCTCCGTGAAGATATTTGTCAATTTTCTCACCCTTGGGAAGCCTTAACAACGCTCCGTGCTGCCACAAAATGGGTGCTGCATCGGAAACAGTACCTGTCAGCCTTTCGTGACGGCATTGAAGTGCTCTGTGGCAAAGCTCCATTCGCTCTTGGAAAATCTCCTTGAATTTTTCCAAGTCTCCCCCTGCCGAAAGCCCGATATCCACAAGATTCACAGTTACAACGCCCTGGTTGAATCTGCCGTAATACTTAGGATTGCCGTCCTCGTCCACAAATGGTGTCAAAAAGCTTCTGCATCCCATGCAGGTATAGCAATGGCCTTCGCCGTTTTTGTCAACTTTATTCTGGAGCATTATTTTCTCCGAAATATAGTCGGGAACCATACGCTTTGCACTGCATTTTGCCGCAAGCTCGGTAAGGTAATAGTATTTGCTTTCGGGTCGGATATTGTCTTCCTCAAGCACATAAATAAGCTTGGGGAATGCGGGAGTAATCCATATTCCCTTTTCGTTTTTTACACCTTTATATCTTTGACGGAGAGTTTCTTCAATAATAAGTGCAAGGTCATTTTTTTCCTGTTCACTCTTCGCCTCATTAAGGTACATAAACACAGTTACAAAAGGTGCCTGTCCGTTGGTGGTCATAAGGGTTACAACCTGATACTGAATCATCTGTACGCCATTTTTGATTTCCTCACGAAGTCTTTTCTCGGTAATCTCATCAATCTTCTCATCAGTTACCGCTTCCTCTAAAAGCTTCATTTCTTCCTCAACCTGCCTGCGGATTTTTTTGCGGCTGACATCTACAAATGGTGCAAGGTGAGTAAGCGAAATGCTCTGCCCACCATACTGACAGGAAGCCACCTGTGCAATAATCTGTGTGGATATATTGCACGCTGTAGAAAAGCTGTGGGGCTTTTCTATCATTGTTCCGCTGATAACCGTTCCGTTCTGGAGCATATCCTCCAAATTTACAAGGTCGCAGTTATGCATATGCTGCGCAAAATAGTCGGCATCATGGAAATGAATAAGCCCCTGCTCATGTGCTGAAACAATGTCCTGAGGAAGAAGAATTCTCTTTGTGATATCTTTACTTACTTCGCCTGCCATATAGTCACGCTGAACGCTGTTTACCGTGGGGTTTTTGTTGGAATTTTCCTGTTTAACCTCCTCGTTATTACATTCGATAAGGCTTAGAATCTGTTCGTCTGTAGTATTTGACTTACGGACAAGCGCACGCGTATAACGGTAAGTAATATATCGGCGTGCAACGTCAAAGGCACGCTGATTCATAATCTGGTCCTCTACCATATCCTGAATCTCTTCCACGCTGAGCGACCTGTTTATGTTTGCGGCGGCACTTTCAACATCCTCCGCAATACGTTTAATCTGAACGGCAGACATTCTGCTACTGGGAACAACGCTCTCATTAGCTTTTGTAACGGCAACTATAATTTTTTGCGGGTCAAAGGTTACTTCTGCTCCGCTTCTTTTTATAATCTTCATATTGTATCCTCCATAAAAATTTGTGCATTATAATTATAACAAGATATAGGGTGATTGTCAATGCTTATTAACAAGATATTGTTATTTTTTCTTTTTATGAACAATTTCTGTCCTTTCTTGACAAACGGCAATTTTTGGCATATAATTTATAATAAATTATTTTGGTTTTACAGCATTATTATCAGAGGGATATCTATGAATTACAGTCTTGGTGTCGACATAGGCTCGACAACGGCAAAAGCCGTTCTCATTGATGATAACGGAAAAATTTTATATAGTACATATGAGAGGCATTACTCTAAGGTTTTGGAAAAATGCCGTGAGCTTTTAGAAAATGTTTTCAGCATTACGGGGGAGGGCTCTATTAACTTTGCCCTTTCGGGGTCAGCAGGGCTTGGCATCAGCGAAGCAATCCGTGTTCCCTTTATACAGGAGGTTGTTTCCGAGAGTGAGGTTGTAAAACACACTGCTCCCGACACCTCATGCATTATTGAGCTTGGCGGTGAGGATGCGAAAATCGTATTTTTTGACGGCGGCGTTGATGAAAGAATGAACGGAAGTTGTGCAGGCGGTACGGGGGCATTTATTGACCAGATGGCAACCCTCCTGAATGTGACGACAGATGAACTGGATTCTCTCAGTCTGGGGGCACAGCGTATCTATCCTGTGGCTTCAAGGTGCGGAGTTTTTGCAAAGACTGATATTCAGCCCCTCATAAATCAGGGAGCCCGCAAAGAGGATATAGCAAAAAGCATATTTCAGGCAGTTGTAAATCAGACAATTGCAGGGCTTGCACAAGGAAGAACTATCAGCGGAAAGGTTATGTTTTTAGGCGGACCCCTCTCCTTTTTTAAGGGGCTTAGGGATTGTTTTAAGGAAACGCTCAATATTTCGGACGAAGATGTGATTTTTCCTGATTACGCTAAAGTGTCCGTGGCCTTGGGTGCGGCATTTTATGCCTCCACTTTGGGGCATACATATAATATAAAGGACCTTTTGGAGAGAGTTTCGAAGGCAACGCTTCCCACGGGAACAAATACTGTTAATCCGTTGTTTGGGAATGAAAACGAATACAATGAATTTATACAAAGACACGAAAAAGCTACTGTTCCTAAAAGGGATATATCATCCTACAGCGGTTGTGCTTATTTGGGTATTGACTGCGGAAGCACCACCACAAAGCTTGTGCTTATAGGCGACAGTAAGGAGATTCTTTACACCTACTATTCCTCTAACAAGGGAAATCCTGTAGATGTGGTAAAAAACTGCTTACAGGAAATATATAAGCTTTGCACAAACCGTATCCGTATAAAGGGCAGTGCCGTTACAGGCTACGGCGAGGAGCTTATAAAGAATGCTTTCGGGGTAGATTACGGAATTGTTGAAACCATTGCACATTTTACGGCGGCAAAGCATTTTAAAAGTGATGTTGACTTTATTTTAGATATTGGCGGTCAGGATATAAAATGCTTCAAAATTCACAATGGTGCAATAGATAGCATTATGCTTAATGAAGCCTGTTCCTCGGGCTGTGGCTCTTTCCTTGAAACGTTCTCTAAATCATTAGGATTTTCTGCCGAAGAATTTGCCCAGAAGGGTATCTTTGCAAAAAGGCCCGTTAATTTAGGAAGCCGTTGCACAGTGTTTATGAATTCCTCCGTGAAGCAGGCACAAAAAGAAGGTGCCACCGTGGAGGATATTTCCGCAGGGCTTGCCGTAAGCGTAGTAAAAAATGCCATTTACAAGGTAATACGTGCGGGAAGTGCCGACGAGCTTGGAGAAAACATTGTGGTACAGGGCGGTACATTTTATAACAATGCAGTCCTCCGGGCTTTTGAAAAGGAATTGGGAAGAAATGTAATCAGACCTGAAATTTCGGGACTGATGGGTGCATACGGTGCGGCTTTATATGCCATGAGAGCAACCCTATCCTCCATAATATCCGAGGAAAGGCTCAGGGATTTTTCCCATACTGCAACGGGAATGATTTGCAAAGGCTGCACAAACAGTTGCCACCTTACCTTGAATAAATTCAGCGACGGCAAGACTTTTATTTCAGGCAATCAATGTCAGAGAGGTGCAGGCTTAAAAGAAAGCTCAGCCCTCCCCAATCTCTACGAGTTCAAAAGAAAGCTTCTTTTGAATGAAGCTTCTTTTGAAAGCAATAAAAAAACAATGGGACTTCCCCTTGCCTTGGGAATGTATGAGCTTTTACCCCTTTGGAAAACGATTTTTAAAGAGCTGGGTTTTAATGTGATTGTATCTCCCATGTCCTCAAGGGAGCTTTATGAGAAAGGTCAGTTTTCCATTCCGTCCGACACCGCCTGCTATCCCGCAAAATTGATGCACGGTCATATCATGTCACTTCTTGAAAAGAATGTTGACGCAATTTTCTATCCGTGTCTTACATATAACATAGATGAAAAGCTTTCGGACAATCACTATAATTGTCCTGTGGTTGCATATTATTCCGAGCTTCTTTCGGGCAATGTGGAAAGGCTTAAGGACACTGCTTTCCTTTTCCCTTATCTTAACATCAACAGTAAAAGGGAGCTTGTGCGCGGTCTGTACAGCTATCTCTATAATAGCAATATTGGTTCTTTTACAAAGAAAGATATTAAAAAGGCGGTTACCTGCGGATATAAAGCTCTTAAAGACTACAGAACAGGTGTTTTAAACGAAGGTAAGAAAGCGTTGGACTACGCAAAGAATGAGGGCAAGGATGTAATGATTCTTGCAGGACGACCCTATCATATTGACAGTCTCATTTGCCATGGAATAGATAAGCTTGCCGAGACCCTTGGCTTTGTCGTGGTAAGCGAGGACTCTCTCCCTCTTCCCTCTGCCCGAGTTCACGTTAATGTACTCAATCAGTGGACATATCACGCCCGACTTTATAATGCCGCTCAATATGCCTGTGAGCATAACCGCACCCAGCTTGTTCAGCTTGTTTCCTTTGGTTGCGGAGTAGATGCCATCACAACAGATGAGGTACGCTCAATCCTTGAAGGTCAGGGAAAATTCTATACACAGATTAAAATTGATGAAATCACCAATCCGGGTGCCGTTAAAATAAGGCTTCGCAGTCTTATAGGGGCAATGGAAGATGCAAAAGGAGAGTGAGAATATGGATAAGGAATACATACCTTTTACAAAGGAAATGAAAAAAACGCATACTATTCTCGTTCCGAACATGCTTCCCACTCATTTTAAGCTTGTTATGAAGGTACTGGGCGGCTACGGCTACAAAAGCGAGCTTCTTGAGTCAAGCGGTCCCTGCATTACGGAGCTGGGGCTTAAGTATGTGCATAACGACACATGCTACCCTGCACTTTTGGTTATAGGGCAGTTTCTTGATGCTATCATAAACCGGGGATATGACCCGCATAAAGTAGCATTGATACTCTTTCAGACAGGCGGCGGCTGCCGTGCATCTAACTATATTTCGCTTCTCAGAAAAGCACTTAAAAAAGCAGGGTATGGTTATGTTCCCGTAATTCCCCTTGCCTTTAATGCTCTTGAAAAGCACCCCGGTTTCACTCTGTCGCCCTCGGTGATATACAAAATGATTTATGCGGTAGTATTCGGGGATATTATTGCAAATCTTAAAAACCAGTGCAAGCCCTATGAGATTTATAAAGGCGACACCGATAATCTTGTAGAAATGTACACAACAAAAATCACAGGAGCAATTCAACGTGACAAACTGTTTTTCAGCAAAAGCAAAAGATATTTTAAAGAAATTGCAGACGCATTTGCAAAAATACCCATGGACAAAACCACCAGCCGTGTAAAGGTTGGGGTGGTAGGAGAAATTTATGTAAAATACTCCCCCTTGGGAAATAATAATCTGGAGCATTTTCTTCAAAAAGAAGGTGCGGAAGTTGTTTGTCCCGGAATTATAGACTTTTTCCTTTATTGCATATATGCAAACATTTCAGACTACAAGCTGTATAAAATGAAAAGGAAGCTCTATATACCCATGAAAATTGCATATAAGGCTTTTAAAAGCATGCAAAAACAGCTTATCGAAGCCATCCGCTCAGCACAAATTTTTGATGTCCCCCCTGACTTTGAACATATTAAAGCGTTAGCAGAGGAATACATATCAACAGGTGCACAAATGGGCGAGGGTTGGCTTCTGCCCGCCGAAATGCTGGAGCTTTCGGAAAGAGGAGTTAATAACATCGTATGCACTCAGCCCTTTGGCTGTCTTCCCAATCACATTTTCGGCAAAGGGATGATGAAGCCTTTGAAGGACAAAAACCCTCACCTGAGCATAGTTGCCATAGATTATGACCCCGGAGCAACAAGGGTCAACCAGGAAAACAGGATTAAGCTGATGCTGACAAATGCTTCCATGCAAAAGGCAAAAAAAGACGAAGACTCCGATAGTAACTATATAGCTGCAGAAACAAAAAAAGAAATGGCAAATCGTTTATGATTTGCCATTTCTTACTTTATAGGGATAGAAAAAAATGCTTCAGAACGGACAAACTGAACCACGGCTTGCCGTGGGTTACCCGAAGCTGTATGTGTATACAGCGAGAGGTGAAGTTTGTTCGTAGCAAAAGGCTTAAAAACGAAGAAGAATCGTATAAATTACGATTCTTCAACAACAATATATTTTCTCAATTTTCACTCTATTTATATCATATACTTTTATTGCCTTTTGCGGTCTGGACTTTTTTTACATCCCGCACTATATCTAATTAATAGAGATTTGCTGCTATTCTGTTTGATATAAGTATTGCCTGCTCCTTTGTTGCTACACCCTGCGGTGCAAACTCCGTTTCACTCATACCCTTAATGATACCTCTCTTTGCCATATAGTAAACACTTTCATGTGCATACCCTGAAATCTGTGCATCATCGGTAAATGCAACATTCTCAAGAGTAAGAGGTAATTCATTTTCAATTATTCCGGCTTCTCTTGCTTTAAGTATAACTCTGTAAAGCATTGTAGCAAGCTGTTCTCTTGTAATTGTTGCCGATGGAGCGAAAGTAGTTTCGCTTGTACCGTTTGTAATTCCAAGTCTATAAGCCGCAGCTACATATCTTGAATATGTTCCTGTGGGACTGCAATCCGTAAAAGGAAGGTTCTCTGTGGAAGCATCTGCCACTTTGCCTGTAATTTCCTCATAAAGAGCAACGGCAATTGCCGCAAACTGCTCACGGGTAACATCCATTTTTAAATCTGTTCCAAGCATTTCAAGAGGAATGAGATTTCTCGCATATGCTTCATCCGCCTCTTGCTTTGCCCAATCGGAAACGATTAACACAACACCTAACGACCCTTCTGACTCAGGATCATATTCACCGGGTTCATCAGATTCGTACTCTTCCTCGTCTTCACTGTCGCAAATCTCACAAATCACAAGGCCGTCATCTGTGTAAATAGCATATTCCCCTGCAAACTCTCCGCATAAGGAGCAAACTTCTTCCTCTTCTTCATAGAACAAAGCATCAAGCACTTCCTGCGAAAGAATCTCCTCACAGTAAATACAAATTGCTTCTCCATCATCATCATAAATTACATCCTGGGCTGTGATAAGCTCATAACAAGCCTCACATTCAGTACTTGTTTCTGCCATTACTGACAAAGCCAGACTAAGCACCAGTAAAAGTGCCAACATAAAAGCTAAAACTTTTTTCATTCTTTTATCCTCCTGAATTGCGTATAGCAATATAATTATACTTTTTTTAAGATTGTTTGTCAATACATTACGAAACATTTTTGTTTCCCTGAATTTCAAAATATTTTTGCTGGCTTAAATTTGATTTTTTAGCAAATAATTATTTACTAAAAGATAATTTTATTGTATAATAAATTTAAGGAGAGCAAAGCTCTTCACAGACGCCGGCAAGACCGGTGTACGGATTTTATCTTTCCGGCATCTGACAACACTTTCAAGGAGGGGCATTTATGAAAACTAACATTTATCTGAGAAAAGTTGAACTGGGCAAGGAAAAGAAGGATATGCTTATCAAAAAGATAGACAAGCTGGGCAAATTCTTTGACGAAGAAGCTTCTGCGGATATTGTGGTAGCTGAGCAGAAAGATAAAATGATTGTTGAAGTTACAATCCGCACCGCAGATATGATTTACCGTGCCGAGGAGCGCAATGAAGAAGTATATAATGCGGCAGATGATGTGGTAGCTTCCGTCACACGTCAGATTCGCAAGAATAAAACAAGGCTTGCAAAAAAGCTTCGCGAGGGAGTTTCCAGGGAATTCGATGTTTTGTTTGATGCTCCCGAAGAAGAAGCGGATATTAAGATTGTAAAAACAAAAACCCATCATGTTAAGCCCATGAGTGCAGAAGAGGCAGTACTTCAAATGAATCTTTTGGGGCATAACTTCTTTGTATTCACAAATGCTAAAACTAACACAACCGATATCGTTTACCGCCGCAAAGACGGTAATTACGGACTTATAGAAACAGACTGATGATACACATTAAAGAAGCCATTATTGTAGAAGGCAAATATGATAAGATGCGTCTTGAAGAAATCTGTTCCTCCCCTGTTTTCACAACCGAGGGTTTCAGAATCTTTAAGGATAAGCAAAAACGTGATTTTCTAAGCTCCCTTGCAAAGAAACGCGGAATATTGATTCTGACTGATTCCGACCGTGCAGGCTTTATGATACGAAATCATATAAAAGGGTTTGTAAAGGAAGGGAGAATTATCCAGGCATATATTCCCGAAATTTTCGGAAAAGAAAAACGCAAAGCTTCCCCATCTAAAGAGGGGAAGCTGGGCGTGGAGGGAATAGACAAGGACGCACTTATTGAGGTCTTGAAAAAATACTCCTCCCCGTTACCCTCGGGGGATAAAATTACCAAATGGGATTTATATGACACGGGGCTGTACGGCGGTGCTGACTGCACCGCCGCCCGTTCATCTTTGTGCAAAAGGCTGTCCATCCCCGAAAAAATATCGGTGAACTCCCTTTTGGATGCACTGAACGCACTGATGACCAAAGAAGAATTTTTAGAAATTACGGGCAAGTGATATTATGCATGACGACAAAACCCCACATCTTCATAAAAACCACAGAAAAAGAGTTAAGGACCGATTTTTAAGCGAGGGACTTAATTCCTTTGCAGACCATGAAATATTGGAAGTTCTTCTCTTTTATGCCATTCCACAAGGGGATGTAAATCCGCTGGGGCATAAGCTATTAGATAAGTTTTCTACGCCTAAGGCTGTCTTTGATGCTTCACTTGAGGAGCTTTGCAGCGTAGACGGAATGGGATACCACAGTGCGGTGCTGATTAAAATGATTCCGCACTTAGCTCAATATTATGCCTCCCTTGCCCTGCGGGACAAGAAGCAGCTTGCCACATCACATGATGCAGGCATGTATGTATGCGGAAAAATCGGTTGTCTTAAAAGTGAAGTGTTTTCCATAATCTGCCTTGACTCGCAGAAAAACATTCTTGCTTTTGAAGTTCTGGATGAGGGTACTGTTTCCGACGCCAACGTACATCCCCGAAAGGTTGTGGAATGTGCCCTTCGGCATAATTGTGCGGCTGTAATCTTAGCACACAATCATCCATCGGGTGGTGCTTACGCCTCGGAAAATGACAGAAGGGTGACCCGGCAGCTCTGCACGATTCTTGAAGGAATAGGCATTGATGTGGTAGACCATATTATTGCCGCCTCTTCGGAAAAATTTATAAGTATGTCAGACAGCGGTCTGATGCCGAACTGACGGCTGACATTAAATATTGAAAGGATTGTTTGAAATGACACTTGAAAAATTACAAAAAGACATGATTGCCGCAATGAAAGCACAGGAAAAGGTTCGGAAGAACGTTATATCCTCCCTTATTGCAGCGGTAAAGAAGTACGGCATCGACAATGGAGTTCGTAACGATATCACGGAAGAAATGACAGATGCCGTTATTTTAAAGGAGCTTAAAAGTGCAAAGGAACAGCTTGACACCTGCCCTGCCGAAAGAAGCGACTTGCTCGAAGAATATAAGACAAATTACGAAATCATCAAGGAATATGCTCCTGCTCAAATGGGAGAGGACGAAATTAAGGCACTCCTTACGGAAAAATTTGCCGATATCATTGCAACAAAGAACAAGGGTATGATTATGAAAACCGTTATGGCAGAGCTTAAGGGCAAGGCAGACGGAAAGATTATTAATAAGGTAGTTGCCGACTTGTGCGGCTAAGAAACGGGGATGTATAAAAAGCCCAGAACGCAAAAAGGCACTAATAAGACTGAACGTACTATGAGCAAAATCCGAACAGTATTATAAGGGTTGAAAAATCGTATTTATCCGATTTTTCTTCATTTTGAGCCTTTTTGCTACGAACAAACTTCGCCTCTCGCTGTATACACATACAGCTTCGGGTACCCCACGGCAAGCCGTGGCTCAGTTTGTCCGTTCTGAACATTTTCTACGATCCCCTAAACCTCCTGTTTAAATGGTGAAATTATGTTAAACATAGAAAAAAATTTAACTCCCAGGTTAAGAATGATTGCCTCTCTTGTCCCAAAATGCTCTACCCTGTGCGATATAGGCACGGACCACGCCTACGTTGCCATATATCTTGCAAAGAATGGTATTGCCGATAAAATCATTGCGGCTGATATAAAAAAAGGGCCTCTTTTGCAGGCACGGAAAAATATAGACGCATTTAATGTGGGGCACATAGTGGAAACACGGCTTTCCAACGGGTTTTCCGAATTTGAGCAGGAGGAAGCCGAGTGTGCAATCATTGCAGGTATGGGCGGAGAAACCATTGCTGAAATACTTGAAAACGAAAAGGGCTGTAAATATTTCGTATTGCAGATGCAAACTGCGCACAAGCATTTAAGGGAGTACCTTTGCACGCACGGATATGTGATTGAAAAGGAAGCCGTTTGCCGTGAGGGAAATAAAATGTACACGGCACTTCTTGCCGTTCGCGGAAACAGTCCGAAATTAAATGATGTACAAAAAGAAATCGGTCCTTACCTCATAGAAAATACACCTCCCCATTTTTACGATTATGTAAGATATCGGCTATACGAGATTGATACTATACTCAAAAGCATGGGAAAAGTTCAAGGAGATAAGCGAATTCACTTCGAAAATTTGAAGAATGAATATGAAAAGTTGTTGAAAGGAGAATCGGTATGACAAAGCTTATAGAAATAGCAAGCTTTCTTGAAAATGAATTTCCGCCTGAATACGCGGAGGACTTTGATAATATCGGTCTTCTTGTCGGCAGGCTTGACAAGGATGTAACAAAGGTATTGGTCTGCCTTGACTGCAATAAAAATGTAGTAAAGGAAGCAATCAGGATCGGTGCACAGCTTATTGTGACGCATCACCCCGTAATTTTTAACCCCATAAAAAGCATTACGGATAACACCAATGCAGGCGAAATGCTAATAAGTGCACTTGAAAATAACATAAGCATCTACAGTGCTCACACAAATGCTGACAGTGCCCCCAATGGACTCACCGACACGGTGTGCAAAAAGTTAGAGCTTTCGCCCACAGGTAATATGGAGGGGAATTTGGCAAGAATTTGCAAAGCTCCCGCAGGCATGACTGCAAAAACGCTTTGTGAAAAAATCAAAGAGAAGTTTCGTCTTGATAAACTCTATTCCACATTTACTAAGGATAAGGAAATCAAAACCGTGGCTGTATGCAACGGTGGAGGTGGCGGCGAGCTTGTCGAAATTGCCATGAGCCTTGGCGTTGACGTTTACATTTCGGGAGATTTGAAGCATCACGAAATAAGTGCACTTAAAGTCAGCGACACCATAGATTTTATAGAAATCCGCCATTTTGATTGCGAAAGGATTGTTACCGAAATATTTAAGGATAGGCTTACAGAGAAATTCGGGGATAAGCTTGAAGTGATTATCAGCAGTGCGGAGGAAAGTCCGCTTGTTGACACAGATAGAATTTTGTGATATCATTAACAGACTGAGTAATCTGAACGGTCGCGGGGGCGGATTTTCCGCCCGTGAGGAAAGTCCGAGCTTCGCAGGACAGGATGCCGGAGAAATCCCGGTGGAGGCGACTCTAAGGAAAGTGCAACAGAAATAAACCGCCTGCTATGCAGGTAAGGGTGGAAAGGCGGGGTAAGAGCCCACCGACATTGCGGTAACGCTTTGTGCCATGTAAACCCCATCCGAAGCAACGCCGACTGGATTGGCTTGTCCGGCCTATAATCCGAAAGGCGGCTGGAGCCGTATAGAGATATACGGCGTAGATAGATGACCGTTTTAAACGACAGAACTCGGCTTACAGGATTACTCATATAAAAGAAAAAACAGACTTCGTTTGAAGTCTGTTTTTTTTGTACTATATCAAACATAATTGTTTCAATGCAAACACCCACAAAAACACGGTAATAATACAAACCACAGTGCTGAAAGCCACAATCTGTGCAGCGAGGTCACCGTCACCGTCCATTTGGATTGCCATAGGGTATGATGACACCGCAGTGGGCGAAGCCAGCGCCGCAATAAGAAGTGCCAGATCGCCTCCACGCATTCCTATTATCGCTGCAAGAGTGATTCCAAGCAGGGGGACTATCACAAGCTTTCCCGATATGGTGATTATAAGCTGTCTGAGATTTCCCCGTACAGTGCTGAAATTAATCGATGCACCTAAGAGAATCAGTGCTAAAGGCGTTGCAATTTTCGCCACATCTGATATGGTTTTTTCTGCAATTTCAGGAAGCTTTATACCGCTTAAAAGAACGATAATTCCCAAAGCTGAAGATATAATGAGGGGGTTTGTTATAACACCCTTTGCTATCTTCTTAATATTAAATCCTCCATTCTCCCCCCTGAAAACCTCCAGGGATACAACAGCAAGCACATTAATCACGGGAATTACAATTGCAACGGCGATTGATATTTTCCCTAAAACAGAGTCACCGCAAATCGCCTGACAAAGCGGCAATCCGAATATAACAAAATTACTTCTGCATATTCCCTGTGCCATTACTCCGCGTTTTTTATTATCCTTTTCAAGAAATATTACCAGTACAATAGATAATATGTACGCACCGCCTAAAACTGCGGCGGCAAAAGCACCTGCTTTGATGTCTTTTACATCAGAAAGATTAGAATTATACAGATTATTAAAAATAAGTGCAGGTAAAAAAACCTTAAAAATTGCCCCGTTCATTTTTTTGACTGTGCTACTGTCAAGCACATGTACCTTGAGCAAAAATCCTCCTAAAAGCATTAGAAGCAAAAGGGGTGCTACCACCCTAAGTGAAACCAATAAATTTTCTGCCATTATCTAACCTACTCCCATACGTCATGAATGCTTTTACCTTCAATAAAAGCTTTTACATTTTCCGCAGTCATATCCACACACCTTTGGCGTGCCTCCACGCTTGCCCATGCAATATGAGGCGTGTAAACAATTCTTTCCGAATCTTTTATTGAAAGAATCGGCGAATCCGCCATAGGCGGCTCCTCGGTATATACATCCAGTGCCGCTCCCGCAATTTCTCCGTTATTGATTGCATCTGCCAATGCGGCTTCATCAATTATTGCACCTCTGCCTACATTTACTATATAGGCGGTTTTTTTCATTTTTTTAAGCTCCTCCGTGCCAATGAGCTTCATAGTCTTTTCATTAAGGGGTGCGTGTACGGAAATTATATCACTTTCCCGAAGGAGGGTATCAAGGGTAACATTTTCGTACTTTTCTTTCCGAACTTTTCCGCTGATACTGCTATAGCAAACCTCTGCACCAAAAGCCGCCGCACAGTCTGCAACCGCTCTGCCGATGGCACCCATGCCGATTATGCCCCATTTTTTACCGCTGATTTCAAAAAAGGGCTTGTCTAGGTGATTTGCCAGTCCACTTTTTGTATATTCGCCGTTTTTCACGAAATCATCGTAATAACGCAATTTTTCAAGCAGTGCAAAAAGAATGGCAAAGGTATGCTGGCATACGCTTTCCACGCAATATCCCGGCACGTTACGCACTTTTATACCTCGTTTTTTGCAATACTCAATATCAATGTTATTATAACCTATGGCAAAAACGCATATCAGCTTGAGATTTTCCGCATACTTCAGCACCGGTTCATTCAAAAGCACCTTGTTGATTATTACCGCGTCGGCATCCTTTATTCTTTCAGGGACTTCATCGGGAAGCGTATTATGATATTTAATGCACTCTCCCACAGATTCAATTGAGGAAAAATCAATATCGCTTCCTATGGTGCCTGCATCAAGCAACACAATTTTCATCAGTTTTCCTCCAGCTTTTTAAGTGCTTTCATATCTGCCTCTGACTTATCTTCATTCTTATGATTGTTTTTAAGAACCTTGATATCTGAAAAATTAATTTCTACAAGCTGAGATTCCTGTTCATTATCAAGCTTCACCTTTGCAATTCCTTTAAGCATGGTAATACTCTGAACCACGCCTTTTCCCTTAGGTGTAGAAACCACAGCCCCAACAGAGGGTGCAATTTTATAGAACTCATCATAGCAATTCTGCTCGTATTTAAGACAGCACATAAGTCTTCCGCAGTTGCCAGAGATTTTTGTGGGGTTAAGGGAAAGCCCCTGCTCTTTTGCCATTTTTATAGACACAGGATGAAATCCGTCAAGATAGGTGCTGCAGCAAAGTCCTCTTCCGCATATGCCTATACCGCCAAGCATTTTCGCCTCGTCGCGGATTCCGATTTGCCTGAGTTCTATGCGTGTTCTGAATACCGCCGCCAGATCTTTTACAAGCTCGCGGAAGTCAACTCTGCCCTCTGCGGTGAAATAAAACAGAATCTTATTGCCATCAAAGGTATACTCAACATCAACCAGCTTCATATCAAGGTTATGTGACGCAATCTTTTCTTCACAAATAAGGAATGCTTCCTTTTCCTTTTTCTTATTTTTCTCAACCTGTGCCTTATCCTGAGGTGTTGCAATTCTCACAATTTCCTTGAGAGGTGCTACGATTTCTTCCTCCGTAACCTCCTTTGCACACATAGACACAGTGCCGTACTCCAGTCCGCGGGCGGTTTCAACAATTACAGCCTCCCCCACCTTTGGCTCAAATTTTCCGGGTGCAAAAAAGTATGCCTTTCCCGTATCTTTAAATTTAACTCCTACTACCTTTACCATGGATATCCTCCCAACAATTAATCAGCAAATTCACAATCCACAAATCATATTTCATTGAGACATTAAGCTGTGAACGCACATTTGCAGTTCTTTCTATTATACTTATTACGGACGACAGTGTAACCTTTGACGAAAACGAGTCAAGAAGGTCTTTCATATCTGTGTTGATTATACGTGCACCTGTCTTTATTGCCATTACATCACGCATAAAGCTTGCAAACAAATCAAAATACAAATCACAGTTTTGAAACCCTGTTTTCGGGCTTTTTATTCCGAAAACCTCTGCTACAGAAAAGATTGAAAGCCTATCTCCCGTCATGCGGCACACTGCCTCAAACATTTTTTTCCTGGTTTCAAAAAATTCCTCATCCTCGCAAATGGATATTGCACGTCCTATCACGCCTCCGCTGTAGAGTGCAACGAAAGGAATTATATCCTTTTTCAAAGGATACTGTCTTTTAATATATTCTTCTATTTCCTGCTCTGAAAACGGCTCGAAAACCACCTTGTTACCCCTTGAACGAATGGTGGGAAGAAGATTCTTCACGTTTTCCGAAAGGAGTATTATAACGGCGTATGATGGCGGTTCCTCAAAGGATTTAAGAAGTGCATTCTGTGCATCCTGATTCATATTATCCGCATTTCTGATAATACAAATTTTCTTCTCCGACAAGGCAGGTTTTATATAAAGTTCTTCGTTCATGCCTCGTATATCCTCAACCTTAATACTTTCCCCGCTGCCGCCTATAATAATTAAGTCGGGATGCGTGTTCGCACTGTGCTTTTTGCAGTCAGGACACTCTCCGCAGGGCTTTATCTCCCCCGTGCAATGAATCGCATTTGCAAAAATCCTTGCGGCTGTATATTTTCCTACACCTTTCATTCCCTCAAAAATATATGCCTGGGAAAATGAAGCCGTCCTCGCACCGTGAAGCAGTGTCCGAAACGCTTTTTGAGTTGTGAGATAATTAGCCATTTTCTTTTCCCTTTTTTATGAAATATTGAAAAATTCTTATAACAACGGCATTGAAAATCAACGCTCCCACACATACAAAAGCTCCTATAATCACGCCGTTTATTACTCTGGTATAAATAATTTCCGCTCCCGTAAACACATGGCAGAAGCTATTTATAACGGAAGCAAAAAGTATAGAGCTTCCTACGCCAAAAGCCCACTGCAAAAGCTTTATATCGGTGTTCTTTATATAGTAAAGGAACAAAATCAAAGAGGGCCAGCCGATTAAGAATTCTTTCGTTCTGGGACGCTCCGTCATCAGATTCGTAATGGTATTACGGAGCAGGTTTTCCGTAGCCGAAATCTCCGTTACATTACCGCTGCGGATAAGGTAAATTCCTGCAAATGCCGCCGCCGCACCGAAAATTATCATCCAGTAAACCTTAATATCCGCATTAAGAAGCTTTATAATTGCACTAAAGTAATTTTCTTCTTTCTTTGCAAATATTACTGCGAAAGCCACCATACTGTACAAAATGGGAATGATAAGCGAAAGCTTAATTCCTCTGAATATGATTGAGTTTATATAGTAATCAAATCCCGAAAGAAGCGAGGATTGTACCATTCCGCACCACAAAAGCACAATGAGCGTAACTGCCGCCGCAGAAAGCGTTAACACAGCAGAAGAAAGCGTTTCACGAAAATGCTTTACAAACACAAACACAGCCGTTATCGCAAAGCACGGAGCTAACACTGCAAGCAATGTGGGATATAATAAAACGATCCCTTCAGAAGCCTTCCATGTAAAGCCTGCGCCTAAAACTATGCCAGCTATGGCTAAGAGTTCAAGTCTTCTCTGAGCTTTACCCGAAAGCCACTCTATCATTGTAAGCCCCATCAGGATCATGAGTGCCATTGCTATGGCACTGACAAACCGTCTGTTGACATTATAATCGTAAACCATGTCATAAGACTTTGTATTATATCCTATTTCCTCAAGCTTACTCATTATCTGCTCTGTTGCCGAGTTTGTTTTCCTGCTTTTCTCACCGAAATTATCCGTTCCGTTGGTAAGCTGATTCACCGTAACAAATCTGAGATTTCTGTCTACCACCGAATTAAGAATCTGATAATACCTCTTTTCGATAATCGTGGGACCTTTATTTTCATCCAGGAAATCCACTGTATCATAACCACGCATTACCCTGCCTTCTGCACTCTTAATAAGTTCCTCATAGCCTATGGGCTTCTGGTTTGAGAGCTGTGTCTGCGTTTCTGTAACAATTAGGGTAAGATTTTTTTCCTTGATAAGTTTGCAAAGCCCTTCATAGTTCTTTTTTGCAAACTCTGCCTGACTCTCGTTCTTATGCCCCTCTTTAAGATTGATGAATCTTACATTATACTCTTCTACTATCTCTTTTATATAATCAATATATCGGGTATCTGAATATGCACCTACCATCATGGAAAGGGCTATATCAAATCCCTTTTTATGGGCATATTCAATCTTTTTTTCATCAAATCCCGTGGTAACTTTCCATGCATCCGATATTCCCTCGTAAAGAACGTACACGTCTGCATTAAGAGACGTCTCTTTTTTAACATATTCTGTTTCACTATATTTTGAGGGAATCCATTTATTAAGATATTCTTTTACGTCGGCACGCTTTGTAATGAGAACGTAGCTGTCGTTATGAATTTTGGAATTTCCCTTAAAAAGCTTAATTATATCTTCGCTTTCCTCATCATATTTATGACAAAGCACATTGTATCTTATTGCGGTAACATAGCCTGCATTTATCATGGAGTTAAGACTTTCTTCCCCGATAAGAACAGTGTTTACACCCATCTTTTTATTTTCTTCAAGCGTTTCCTCAAATTCTTCATCGTTTAAAACCATGCGGGCATTGTTGTAATTAAGTGCAAAAACAACATCTTTATTTTTACTTTCATTACTCAAACGCAGAGCAAATGTGGGTACAAGCATCGCCGTTAAAATAACCATTATTGCTATTCTTATAAAAAGCTTTCTTTTTGACATTTCAATTCTCCTTTTTGGTTCCGCTTAAAATCACTTTAACTATGCCGCCCAGTAGCAATCCGCCGCAATATACGCCGCCGCATATCATAAGCGGGATTAAAAATGATAATTTTCCGTCTGTCATATGGGGGCAGACTAACTTAAATATCATAAATACTAAAAACGCACAGGCTCCCGAAATCACAATTTTCAAGACATTTTTAAGTAGCGTTTTATCCATATAATTACCCGTAACACGGCTCATTGCCAAAGCAATGTTTAAGGCGTACAGGGTAAAGAGGGCCGTTGTGGACACAGCAATTGCGAAAACTCCATACTGAGAAGCAAAAACATTAATAACGGGCTTCAATACCACCACAACAATTGTTCCGATAACCGTATAGCTGTATTTGCCGTCCAGATAAAGAATCTTATTAAATAATTCCTGACACACATAGCCGAAAGCTCCTAATGTATACACTGCAAAAAGTGTTCCCGTAGTGCTGGCAAGCTCGTGCGTGAACGCACCCCGCTCATAAAGCAGGGATATTATATTTGTACCAAAACACCCTGTCACCAAAATAAAAGGCACAAAGATGGAAAGCATAATTACAATCATATTCTGCAAAAGCGATTTTACGTAATCAAGGTTTCCCTCCTCATAATTTTTACTGATCGAGGGAAACACCACATTACTCATAGCCACGACAAACACACTGGCGATGGTAATGAATAAATTGGACGCATAGTTTATGGTTGATGCGGCTCCGCCCTCGTTACTTACAAAAGCCTTATCAATCATAAAGCACATCTGAAACATCATATTTGATATGAAAATCCATAAAAGCTCGCTGTTCTTTCCTTTTTTCAGAGGCTTTTGAATTTCTCCGGTTTTATTACGGTAGATGAGTCTGTAACCCTTTTTATAGAAAGACGGAAGCTGAATCAGAATATGAAGAAACCAGCCAATGGTAGTAACTATGCTTACTGCGGTAATGTCGATTTTTGGCACAAAGAGCGAGCATATAATAACTGCATTAAAGGGCAGGCTCATAATCGAGCTGATAAAAAACACTCTGCAATTCTGAAGCACTCCCGAAATAATATATGCTATAAGCACAAACAAAAGCGAGGGAAGCATAATATACATAAGCTTTACTGCAAGCGCCGTGTCCCCCACGTTAAGCCCCGGAAGCAAAATCCCTACGAGTGGCTTAGAAAAAGCATACAATATAGCCGTTACCAAAATTGTTATCAGCGTTGTTTTTCCTATAAAGGAGGAAACGTATGCACGCTTTGCTTCCTCGCTTTCAAGATGAGGTTTATTAAGATTTTTTATAACAAGAGTGGAAAGTGCAACACCTATTCCCGTAAAAATCAGATTTACAAGACCGAAAATCTGAAAATACATATCCGTCTTAGTGCTTGCCCCAAAAGCAGAAGCAAAAACAATGTCCCTGAAAAATCCTACTCCTTTTGCAATCAGAATTCCCAGCACTACCCATATATAGGTTAATCCGTTCACTCCCGGCACCCTCCTATCCCATTTTATCATACATTATATTGTATACTATTTTGCCGTGTTAGTCAAGTTTTAGAGACCTTTTTTAAGTGAGTATCTTTATTTAATAAAATTTTTCAAAAAACGCTTGCAATTACCATTTCTTTGTGGTATCATAGTATGGCACAAAAATACGCACACTGCCTGAGTGGCGCCATGTGCCTTCCTATTATATAAGGAGGGTTGGCGTACATATTGACGGCAGTGGAGGTGCTGCCGCATCGCTTGTGACATGGGCGCGGTGGTAAAAAACTAAATAAACGGAGGTGTTTTAACATGTCAGTTATTGCTATGAAGCAGCTTTTGGAGGCAGGTGTTCACTTCGGTCACCAGACAAGAAGATGGAACCCCAAAATGGCGGAGTATATCTTTACAGAACGTAACGGTATCTACATCATTGACCTGCAGAAAACAGTTAAGAAGATTGAGGAAGCTTACGATTTCATCCGCGAAGTTTCCGCAGACGGCGGCGAAATCCTCTTTGTAGGTACAAAGAAGCAGGCTCAGGAAACAATTAAGGAAGAAGCAGTTCGTGTAGGTATGCACTACGTTGATGCAAGATGGCTCGGCGGTATGCTTACAAACTTCAAGACTATCAAGAAGAGAATTGAAAGACTTGCTCAGCTTCACAAGATGGAAGAAGACGGCACATTCGATCTTCTCCCCAAGAAGGAAGTTATCGGTCTTCGCGGCGAAATGGAAAAGCTTGAAAAGTATCTCGGCGGTATCAAGGAAATGAAGAAGGCTCCCGCAGCTATCTTCATCGTTGACCCCAGAAAAGAAAGAATTGCCATTGCCGAAGCTAAGAAGCTCAATATTCCGATTGTTGCAATCGTTGATACAAACTGCGACCCCGAGGATGTTGACTACGTAATCCCCGGTAACGACGATGCTATCCGTGCAGTTAAGCTTGTTGTTTCTACCATCGCTAACGCTGTAGTTGAAGGTCGCGAGGGTAAGGCAGAAGCTCCTGCAGAAGAAGAAATCGATATTACACTTGAATAATCAAGTATCCGATAATATTACGAAAGGAATGTTATTAATATGAATTTCACAGCTCAGGACGTTAAAGAATTAAGAGAAAAAACCGGTTGCGGTATGATGGACTGTAAAAAGGCTCTTTCAGAAACAAACGGCGATATGGAAAAAGCTATTGACTTTCTCCGTGAAAAGGGACTTGCTACAGCAGCTAAGAAGTCCGGCAGAATTGCATCTGAGGGTGTTGTAAAGGCATACGTTACAGATGATAAGAAAATTGGTGTTTTGGTTGAGGTTAACTCAGAAACAGACTTCGTTGCAAAGAACGATGAGTTCCAGTCATTCGTTGACAGCATTGCACAGATCGTTATCGAGAAGGCTCCCGCAGATGTAGAAGCTCTCAAGGCTCTTCCCTACGGTGCTGAAGGAACAGTCGGCGATGCACTTACTGCTCTTATCGCAAAAATCGGTGAGAACATGAACATCAGAAGAATTGCAAGAATCGAGGGTAATGTTTGCTGCTATACACATGGTGGCGGCAGAATCGGTGTTCTTGTAGAAGCTGAGGGCTCTCTTGCTGACGAAACAGCTTATGAAGCTGCAAGAGACGTTGCAATGCAGGTTGCAGCTATCAATCCTCTCTATCTTTCTGAGGAAACAGTTCCCGCAGAAGACCTTGAAAAGGAAAAGGGTATCCTTATGGCACAGATTAAGGAAGACCCCAAGAATGCTTCCAAGCCCGATGCAATCATTGAAAAGATGATGGGCGGTAAGATTAATAAGTTCTACGAACAGAACTGCCTTCTTCAGCAGGAATTCGTTAAGGATAACGACCTGAAGGTTGCTAAGTACCTTGAATCCAAGGGCGTTAAGCTTGTAAACTTCGTTCGTTTTGAAAAGGGCGAAGGTCTTGAAAAGAAAGAAGATAACTTCGCAGATGAAGTTGCTTCCATGATTAAATAATCAAACAACAAATTTATAATACCGTGGACATTCAAAACAGAATGTCCACGGTATTTCATTTTATCAATCATTTTATTATAACGCTCTTGAAATAATTTTGCTTTTGTTGTATAATATAATTAAGGAAATATTTTTTCAAATATATTCAAAGGAGAAATGGAATTATGAATTTTTTTGAAGAGCTTGCAAGCTTTGACAGTGAGGTTTCCGCAGCGTGCGGCAGGGAGCTTACACGTCAGCAGCACAACATTGAGCTTATTGCTTCCGAGAACATTGTTTCCAAGGCTGTACTTTTGGCGGCGGGAACAGTTCTTACCAATAAATATGCGGAGGGCTACAGCGGAAAGCGTTATTACGGTGGCTGTATCCATGTGGATGAGGTTGAAACAATCGCTATTGAAAGAGCTAAGAAGCTCTTTGGTGCAGAGCATGCAAATGTACAGCCTCATAGCGGTGCCAATGCTAATTTAGCAGTATTCTTCGCATTTCTTCAGCCTGGTGACACTGTTATGGGTATGAACCTTGCACACGGCGGTCATCTTTCACATGGCTCACCCGTAAACATCAGCGGTAAGTACTTTAACATTGTTCCTTATGGTGTTGACGATGAAACAGGTATGATTGATTACGACAAGATGCGTGAAATCGCATTAGAGTGCAAGCCTAAGCTTATCGTAGCAGGTGCAAGTGCTTATTCCAGAACAATCGACTTCGCTAAATTCAGAGAGGTTGCAGACGAGGTCGGTGCTATACTGATGGTGGATATGGCACACATTGCAGGTCTTGTTGCCGCAGGTCTTCACCCCAGCCCCGTTCCCTATGCCGATGTTGTTACAACAACAACTCATAAGACACTCCGCGGTCCCAGAGGCGGTCTTATCCTTTGCAAAGAAGAGTATGCAAAGCAGATTGACAAGGCTGTATTCCCCGGCACACAGGGTGGTCCTTTGATGCATATAATTGCGGCAAAGGCAGTTGCATTCGGCGAAGCTCTTACCGATGAGTTTAAAGAGTATCAGAAGCAGATTATAAAGAACGCTAAGGTGCTTTGCGAAGCACTTAAAGCCGAAGGCTTCAACGTTGTTTCCGATGACACGGACAACCATCTGATGCTTATTGATCTTTGTCCCTTTGATATTACAGGTAAGGAAATGGAAAAGCGTCTTGACGAAGTTCACATTACAGTTAATAAGAACGCAATCCCTAACGATAAGCAAAGTCCTTTTGTTACAAGCGGTATCCGTGTAGGTGCTCCTGCCGTTACATCACGCGGTTTCAAGGAAGAAGAAATGAAGCTTATCGCTAAGTGGATGAAGCTTGTAGCTACAGATTTTGAGGCTAACAAAGAACAGATTACAAAGGAAGTTATCGCACTTTGCGAAAAGTATCCTATATATGAATAAGTGATATTTTGAAAGGAACGCTGTGTTTGTTACAGCGTTCCTTTTTTGCTTTTGTGTAAAAGAACGTATTTTCTCTCCTTATGGTGACATAATAATTCTATCATTATATAGCGAGGGGAAATATGTCACTTTACAAGCGTTATTACTTTCTTTTTATAATAGGCGGAATTGGGTATGCCTTAATCGAAATATTTGCAAGGGGGTACACCCATCCCAGCATGGCTATTGCAGGGGGGCTGAGTCTTATCTCGATAGATTTTATAAACAGTCGGTTTTCTCACAAATCTATGTTTTTTCGAGGTTTATTATGTTCGCTTGCCATTACGGGGATCGAGCTTTTCATAGGAATATGGGTTAATCTGATTCTCAACCTTGGGGTATGGAATTATTCAAAAGAGGCGTTTAACTTCATGGGGCAGATTTGTCCTCTATATTCCCTGATTTGGTTTGGGATAAGCATAGTGGTGATTTTGGGGATTGAGAAGTTAAAAGTTAAAAGTTAAAAGAGGATAGAAAAAGAGCACGGAAAATTCCGTGCTCTTTTGTTAGCTCTTAATTATGTAATCTATTAAGCGATTACCACTGCCATCTATGCTGCATGTTATTGATATCGCCTGTGATTGACTGTACAGTATAACCGTCATTTACTGCATTATTAGCAGCCTGACTGTATTCTATACCACTTGTTTCGATTACATCAACCATATCAAGAGCTAATGTAACGATTTCGGGTTTATTATACTTTTTCATCATTAATTACCTCCTGAATTAATTTGTTGCTTCTGCTGCCTGTACTTCTTCATTGTCAACTCTGAAGAAAAGGTTTACCTTGTTAATCGGCAAATGAGCGTTGTAACCGTTTGTTCCTTCGAACTCAGCTTTCCAACCATTAACAAATGTAACACCCATAAGTACATCACCATCAATGATTCCATAACCTGCAGCATCAAGCTCAGCGTATCTGGAACCTGAACCTGTAACAAACTCCCAACCAACCTTGTCGATTGTTTTGTTAGCAGTGTTAGCAAAGTTTACCTTCGCACGAACCAATGACGCGATTTCTCTTTCAGGAAGCTGATCTGCGATAGCTGCTTTCATAGCTTCATCAAGCTTATTCCAAGTTGTAACGTCATCAACGATTTCTGTTTCTACAAGAGTAATAGCAATTTCCCTTACGTTCACAACAGGAAAGTCATTGTAACATACTGCAGCTTCTTCACTGTTAGATGCATAACCTGCATAAATGTCAACCTTACCATCTGCAACCTTTGTACCATCAACTACGATATCTGCAAATGTTGCTGTTTTTGCGCTGGATTCTGCCTGACCAACAAAAAGGATATCTGAGTTCTGAAGTGTAGCAAGAGTTGCATTACTCTTTACAACCAAAAGAGATACCTGCTCTGCTGTATCTGCTTCAGTAGTAACTGTAACAGTGAACTTGTAATCAGTTGCCTGATCCAATGTAGCAGCAGGATTTGTTGCGAATGCTGCTGTAGAAAGAAGCATGCACATTACTGTTGCGAAAGCAAGTGCTTTCATGAATTTCTTCATTTTTAGTTTCCTCCTCAATTAAAATTTTAAATTAAATTAAATTAAATTACAATTTCATGCAGGCAGGCGGAACAACCTCCCCACACTACTTATACAATAAGAATTATACTCTAATTCCCAAGATAATGCAAGTATTTATTTGAAAAATTTCGGATATTTTTGCCCAATTTTTTTCTTGCGTTTTTGTATGGTTTGACGAAATAATTTTGTAATATTTTTTTATTATTTGCTGCGTACTATCAAAGTGCCTTTAACGCCGTTGGGAGCATAGGCATTTATAGTGGTTTTGCCCTTGCCCACAGCCTGGATTACACCCTTTTCGTTAACCTTTACAACACTGCTGTCCTCGGTCTCCCAGAAGATTCTGTCCTTATCTTCAGAATTAGAGGGAACAACATATGCACGAAGCTGGAGCTTGTCCCCGTTTTTCACAGTGATATCGCCCTTTCCTCCTGCGGAGGCACCTACAGTTATCTCCGTTATATCCGACTCTTCGTCAAAGGTGCGGACAACGTTACCGTCCTTATCGGTATAAGCATCCTCATTTCTCACCACAACTCCTACGTGCACATACTGCTCTCCGCTCATTGCAGTGATTGTGGTAATCCCATTATTCACTGCTGAAACAGTGCCGTCGGGGGATACCACGGCAATGGATTCGTCTGAGCTTGACCACTCTATGTGTTCTTCGGGTGCATTGGCTACCTTAACAGTATATCTCTGTTTTGGCTCCATTCTGAGAAAATCTTCCTTGACTGACATTTTTTCCTTTTCGCCGCAAGAACACAAAAGCAGCATTGAAAGGGCAATAAATCCCGATGTAAGCATTCTTTTTTTCATCTGTATAATCCCTCCGAGTTCAATTACATTAGGGCACAATTACCCTTACTATAACTATACACCTTTTTTCTGCCTTTTTCAACACTTTTTTTGTTTCTTTTGGGGACAGGTCAGTTTTTGTTGCACCTTCGCTCCCTTTTGGGGACGAGGCAGTTTTTGTTGCACCTTCGGATTACAAAAACTCCCCCGTCCCTTTCGCCCATACACCTTTTTCAATTAGTATTCTTTGTCTTTGATGCGGAATATTTTCTTGGTTATTCCTGCAAGAAATCTGGGAAGCTTCATAACTACAACTTTCAATATAGCACCTCCTTTTTCATCGGGAGGGCGTGGAAACCCTCCCCTACTACATTCTCATCATACTGCAGCCCAACACAATAATAAGGGCACCCTCAATCACTGCAAGAAGCCACATAGGAAGAATTAATGCCGTAAAAATTCCTGCTATGTATGCCAGGGTACACGCTCCGCACGGTCTGCAATGCTTTTTCTTCAAAAAAGGAGCACCCCCTTTCACTACATAGTACGAAAGAGGCTGCATTTTTGTTACACCTGGCGGGGTTTGTTCTGATAAGCTTTGCACCTTTATTTACACATCTTATATGTATTTTTTTAACAGGTAAAAAGCAAGTGAAATCACTTGCTTTTTACCTGTTTTTTACATTAATTTAGTTGAACTTGGGTGCATTCTGATTTTCAGAATTTTTCCTTTCATTCTGTCTTTCATTCTGCTTTTCGTTCTGGTTATTCTGATTGTTCTGGTTGTTTTCGTTCTGATTGTTCTTTCTCTGTTCTGACATAGTTATCGCTCCTTTCAAATTGAGAGATTTCATCTCCCATGAAGCTATTATGTTCAAAGCAAAGGAAAATATACAGATTCCAGATTTTTTTAAATGCTGCCCTATCAGCGGTTAGAAAATCAAAAATTTTTGAAATAAAAAATTATTAACGATTAAACTTCCTTTCACCGTTCTTTATTTTTTTATTAATCGGAATACCTGCTCTGAGGTTTTCACGAGATTGTCAAATGCATAATCACATTCCATGGCTTTCTCGGTTGTACAGGGGGTACGAAGAATCGGGAAAAATGCATCTATTCCCAGTTCGTTACACTTCTCGGCATCATTTCCTATACAGCCTGCAAATGCAATTACGGTTTTTTTGTGTTTTTTTGCTATCTTTGCAACGCCGATTGGCGTTTTTCCCATGCTTGACTGTCCGTCAAGCCTTCCCTCGCCCGTTACAACAACATCTGCATCCTTTATATAATCTTCAAGATTTATTTCCTTTATTATAAGGTCAATACCGCTTCCCAACTTGGCATTAAGATACGTTTTAAAAGCAAAGCCCAAACCTCCTGCCGCACCTGCTCCCTCAAAATCGGGATTGGCATGGGGATATATTTCTTCTGACAACTGCGCATAACGGCAGAGCCATTTATCCATTTTCTCTATTTCAAATTCATTTGCACCCTTTTGCGGTGCATATATAACGCTGGCTCCCGTTTTTCCGCAAAGGGGGTTTTTTACGTCACACGCTACGGTAAAGGCGCAATCCGAAAGTTCTTTTATGGCATTGTCCTTACGGATTTCAGAAAGCTCGCCCAAGCCTTCCGCTCCAAAAATGATGTTTTCACCCTCACAGTCAAGAAATTCAAATCCAAGTGCCATTAGCATTCCCACACCGCCGTCATTTGTGGAGCTTCCGCCCAAGCCTATAAGGAAATTGCGATATCCCCGCTCTATTGCATCGGCAATCATTTCTCCCACTCCGTAGGTGGTGGTATACATAGGATTTCTTTGCTCCTCATCAATAAGGGTAAGGCCTGCCGCCGATGCTACTTCGATAACGGCAGTATTGGTTTTCGGAATTACTCCGTAGCTTGCAATAATTTCTTCTGCAAGGGGATTGTGCACCGAAATACTTATTATTTCGCCTCCCATGGCTTCAATTACCGCTTCGGTAGTTCCCTCGCCGCCGTCAGCAATGGGAGAAATACAGACTTGTGCATCGGGAATTGCCCTCTTTATTCCCTGCTTTATTGCCTCGCCTGCCTGTTTTGAAGACAGACTTCCTTTGAAAGAATCTATTGCTACAGCTACCTTCATTTTATTTCCAAATCCTTTCTATTACATCGCCTACAGCTTTTGCCATGGAGAAAAATCCCAGGTCGGTTGGGTGGCAATTATCCACTGTCCCGTTGTTTTCGCAAAGTGCCATCAGTGCTTTACCGTCAAGGAAATACACATTTTTATCCCCTGCGGAGATTGCATTTTTATATGTTTGTTCTATAATATCACGGCGCTGTTGCCACGTTTCGTCAAGAATCCATTTAGGTGATGACATAATTACAATCGGCAAATAGGGGTTCTTTTCCCTTATAGCTTTAAACATTTTTTCGTGGGTGTTTTTAAGATGCTCCACGCTTGGTGTATTATAGTCATAATCACAGACAAAAATAGACATTTCAAGATTTTTAATATATTCTATAATTGCGTCCTCTGCTTTTGCATTTCCCGAAAAGCCAAGGTTTATATAATCGCAGTTAAACCTGCGGGAAATATGTCCCTGGTAGCAATTTCCGGGACGCGATGCACAGCCACCCTGGGTTATTGAGGAGCCGTAGTAAACAATTGGTTTATCATTTACATAGGGAGCAGGCTTTTCTACCCTTGCCTTTTCATGAAGTCCGATATAAAGCCTCTTAACACTGCTATATAGGGGCATATTAATCGTTACGGCACGCATTCTTGCATCCGCGAAATTGTGCAAGGATTGTAATTTTTTTGTATTCACAGTGTCACGCGGAGGAACAAAGGTCTTTACATACCTTTCTCCATCACCCTCATTTATGTATAAATCAAAGCCTGCACTGCCGCTTAGTGGAAAATGAGACATATCCCCCACTCGATCATACTCGACACTGATAGCCACAAACGGGCTGTCGGTACAAAAACGCACCCTTCCCCCCGCACAGTCTGAATGAAGTGCCGATACTCCGCGGCTGACATTTTGTGCAACGGTTTCGGGCATTCTGCGGAATTTTCCGCCGTTCATATACACGCCGTAAATTTCGAATGGCTTTTGGAGCGAATCATAAAATTTAAGCCCTTCTTTTTCTATATTTGTTTCAATTTTAAAATTCTTATCAATATCCTCTATTCTCGTCATAATCGACCGCCTCCGTGTTTTTTCATTTTAACACAATTAAATATAAAAGTAAATAGAATTTCCTTGATTTTTCGGTTTAAGAGGTGTATAATTTTCGCTTGTGAGGTGCGATTTTATGAACAACAGTTGGATAATTTTTGTAATTATATACGGGCTTTTAAAAGGCTCCCGAGAGGGCATGAAAAAAGCGGCAATGAAGAAAAGCAGCTCAAATGAAATTCTGTTTTTCTACACGCTTATTGGCTTTATACTTGTAATTCCAAGTGCTAAAGAAGCTTTTCTGACTACGCCGATATTCATTTTCTATTCTTTTATAAAAGCCCTTGTGGTATGCACGGCATGGCTTTTCGCCTTTAAAGCACTTAAGAAAATGTCCGTCAGCCTTTACGGAATTATGGACCTTTCGAGAATGGTTTTTTCAATGCTTTTGGGTGTGCTTGTTTTAGGTGAAGCTTTCACTCTCAGAAAAGGAATCGGCATGACACTTGTTCTTTTGGGGCTGTTACTTGTCAACATGAAAAAAAGCACCGAGAACAGCAAAATGACGTTTTCGATACTTATTGCCGCACTTTTAAACTGTTTTCTTAACTCTGTGTCGGGTACCATGGACAAAATTCTGATGAGAGATATGACCTCATCAGCACTTCAGTTCTGGTTTATGTTCTTTTCCGCCGTTATATACGGGGTAATTCTTCTTATACACAGAGAAAAGGTTTCGGTTAAATGCCTGAAAAACAATTTCTGGATTCCGCTTTTAAGTCTGTCGCTGATTGTTGGGGACAAGCTCCTTTTTGAAGCAAATGCAAATCCCCAAAGTCAGGTGACGCTGATGACTATAATAAAGCAGTCTTCCGTTCTTGTAACTGTACTGACGGGCTGGCTTATTTATAAGGAAAAAAATATCCCGTACAAGCTGATGTGTACGGGAATAGTGCTTAGCGGTATTTTTGTAGCATTATTATAATGGGGATGTTCTATTTTATAGCTTTATCCTTCCATTTTCCGCGAGCATAGAATATAGCGGTGATTATTGCACCCATAACCCATGTGGCTACAAGGGATATTTGTATACATTCCTTTGCACCTATGGGCATGGAGGGGGTGCGTGTCAAATAAGAAATTCCGTAAGCAAGAGGCACACGCATGCCGATTGTGGTAATAAGAGAAATCCACATAGGCGTGACGGTATCACCTGCTCCCCTCATAACTCCCGAAAGGCTCTGTGTAATTGCCATTGCAATATAACCTACAGCTAATATTTTCATCAGGCGGTAGCTCATATCAACAAGCTCGGAGGTTTCTGTGAAGATTCCCATAAGATGTTTTCCGAAAATAAGGATAGCCAGTGTAATTAATGCAGAACAGCCTGCCGCCATAAGCGTTCCCTGTTTTGCACCTTTACTTACACGGTCGTACCTTCCCGCACCTACGTTCTGGCCTGCATAGGTACTCATAACGGCACCGAAAGAAATATTAGGCATCATGGCAAAGCCGTCAACACGCATTACAACAACGTTTGCGGCGATGAAAAGCTCTCCAAACTGATTGGTAAGCGACTGCACAACAATCATTGCAGACGCCATTATTGCCTGGGTGACACCTGACGGAAGTCCCAGTTTTACAAGAGTACGGACATAGAATGATTTTGGCTTCAGAAACTTTTTTCCGAAGTCAAAGTCATTTTTCATTTTAGAAATTTTTCTAAGGCACAAAACAGAGGAAATAACCTGAGCAATAACAGTCGCCAGGGCAACACCTGCAACCTCCATATTAAGATACGCTACAAAGAATATATCAAGGGCTATATTGATAACTGTTGCAACAAGAAGATATATAAGTGCCGAAACGCTATCCCCCATACCCCTTATAATGCCGCTGAGAATGTTGTAGTAAGCCATTCCCGCTATTCCTAAAAGAGAAATAGTAAGATAGCTTGCACACCACTCAAATATTGCCGCAGGGGTATTAAGAAGCGTAAGCAAAGGTCTTATAAGCGGAGTTGCCACCACCATAAGAAAAAGGCAGGCAATCGCCGTTATGGTAATGCTTGTCCCTATGGAATGAGAAAGCTTTTCTCTGCTTTTCGCTCCGTAAAATTGTGCTACCATTATATTTGCACCTACAGATATACCTATAAAAAGCACAAGAAGCATATTAAGCACGGGCAGTGCACTTCCCACTGCGGCAAGGGCATTATCGCCGACGTATCGACCCACCACAATGCTGTCAACGGTACTGTAAAGCTGTTGGGCAATGTTTCCTATCAGCATGGGAATTGCAAAATTGAGAATACTTCTCCACGGACTTCCCTTTGTCATATCCGTGGGAGCAAATAATTTTTCAAACATAAAAATACCTCGTCATAAATTTTCCAATGCACATTATAATACACCTTCGAAAGTTTATCAATATAATTTTCAGAAAATTCATTTTTTTCTGTATTCAGCCAAAACTTGCGAAAGAGCACTTTCCTTCGAAACTCCCGCAAGTCTTAATTTATGAGCATAATCAATCAGTTTTGAAAACCCTTCTTTCAGGGCTATTCCCTCTTTTATTAAATCCTGTCCCGTTACATAAGGGCGTGACATATATTCTTCAAATATCAAGAGCCTTTCTCGCAAAAAAGCTTCAATTTCCCCGCAGGGCTTTTGAGGAATTTTCCCCATACCATCGCACAGTGCCAGTAATATCAAATCGTTTGGCGATATTGCCTCGTCAAACAGCTTGTTGGTAGCTTTTATTGAGGATTTATCCGATGCAAAGGCATTGGGTTTCATATGAAGCCTTGTCATATTAAGAACGTACCGCATAAGTGCGTTTTCACTTGACAGCCTGTGAATAAAGCTTTTCACCCGTGGAAGCCCGCTCTCCTCATGCCCGTATGCGTGATAATTTCCTTTGATAAATTCAGTACAGGAAGCTTTCCCGAAATCATGACTTAGCGCCGAGAGCATAAAATACAGGGGGTTTTCGGCTTTATCACGCCTTTTTGCCGCTTCGTCCAGTACCATCATTGTATGATTCCATACGTCCCCCTCCTGATGATGAAGCGTGTGCTGCGGAACACCAATCAGCATTTCGAGTTCGCCAAACCAGACGGACAAATGATTCATTTTGCGAAGCTCCTCAAAAAAAACAGAGGGCTTTGGGGATTTCAGGAGTGCTTTTTTCATCTCGTCAAAAACACGCTCGGAAGAAAGCGGTGCAAGCTCTGTATTTCTGCAAAGGTTATAAGTTTCCTCCGCTATTTCAAAGCCGAATCTTGCAGCAAACTGTGCTCCGCGTAAAACCCTTAAGGGGTCTTCGCCGAAAGTTTCATCATTTACGTGACGCAAAATGCCGGCCTTTAAATCCTTCATTCCTCCGAAGTGGTCAATAATTTCTCCTGTAAGAATGTTCTGCATGATTGCATTAACTGTAAAATCACGGCGGCTTGCCGCTTTTTTTGTACCGATAAAGGGGGCAACATCAATTTTAAAATCGCGATGTCCCCGCCCTGTAGCCGTTTCCTTTCGGGGCATGGCAATGTCAATGTTAAAATGACAGAGTGTATAAACGCCGAAGCTTTTGCCTATTTCCTTGCGTGTTCCGAGGGTGTCAAGAATTTTCTCCAGGGCTTGGGGAGTTATGCCGTGCACCTCGATATCGATGTCTTTGTTTTCCACGCCACGCAATTTATCACGCACATAACCGCCCACGAAGTATGCAGTGCCGCCATTTTCGCTTATTTTTACAGCAATTTTTTTCGCCATAGCAAGGTTTTTTTCCTCTGGCATTAAATCACCTCCCCCTCTGAGGATTATATCACTTATAGGCAAGAAATGCAAGAGGGCGGTGAGTCTGTTTTCAGACTCGCCGCCCTTTATAATTATGCTATTCTTTAATGTTTTTGTTGTGCTAAATCTTTTATAAGAAGTGCGGATAAGTTGTAGTAAGGTATGACGGTATCTATCTTCATATATTCATCGGGAGAGTGCTCTTTATCTCCGGAGGGGCCCATACCGTCAAGGCATAAAACTCCGAATGTGGCAAGAATATTTGCATCAGAAAGACCTCCGCGCTCCTTATGCTTAAATTCTATACCGTTTTCCTTTGTTATCTTTTCAATGTGTTTTATGTATCTGTCAGTTTTCTCCGTGTACATCAGTGCAGGCTTCATTCTTTTTTCTATTTTCACATCAATACCACGTTCTTTTGCCTCTGCCGTCATTTTCTCAATGGCTTTATCAAAACGCTCAATTTCGCTGTTGTCTTTAATGCGAATGTCAATTTCGATTTGAGCTGAGGGTGCTACAACATTACTTTTAATTCCACCGTGTGCAACCCCTACATTTACCGTAGTACCTTTTTCAAGGCTTCCCATTTCGGAAAAGTTCACAATCCATTTTCCCATTTCGTGTATCGCACTTTTGGAGCCATTGGTAAACATGTATCCGCAGTGTCCACCCTTACCCGTAAAATTCACGGTGTAAAAAAGTCCGCCCTTACGCTCAGCACAGCAACCGTTCTCATCAGAAGCTTCATACAAAAATCCGTAATCAGATTTTTGTGCGTATTTTTCGTATACTGTTCGTGAATATCCGCTTCCGATTTCCTCGTCGGGGTTAAATATTGCAACGATGTTTAGTTTTTCATTAACTTCCTTGGGAAGATTTTTTAAAAGGTAATACATAAGGAGGCTTCCATGCTTCATATCTGCAACGCCTACGCCGTAGGCAAGATTCCCCGCAATCCGAAATGGACGCTCTTTTGTTGCTCCCTTGGGAAACACCGTATCGAGATGTCCTATCATCAGCAGGTCATAATGCTCAGCTTCGCGGTTGGTGCATATCACGCATTTCCCGCACTCTGTTCCAAATTCGTACTCGTGTACATTCCAGCCCATATCGCTGAATTTTTTCACAAAGAAATCGGCAACCTTGTTTACACCCTCATAATCTTCAGAACCACTGTCGATATTTACAAGATATTCAAGCTCTTTTAAGTACTGATTTAAATCCATTACAAATTTTCCTCCCTCAAAATCAGCTTTCCGTTTCTCTTTCCATTGAACACGGCGTTTTCACAAACTACTTCTCCGTTTAAAATCACATAGTTTAATCCCTCTGCACCCGCTGTGCAGTTGGTATATTCACTGCGGTCGATTATTTTCTCCGCATCAAAAATACAAATGTCGGCATCCATTCCCTCTCTTATAAGACCCTTTGTCTGAAGATTGTAAACTGCCGCAGGCATGGCAGTCATTTTTCTTATCATTTCAGGAAGTGTCGTTACCCCTCTTTCACGGACATATCTTCCCAATGTGCGGGGGAAAGTGCCACGCATACGGGGATGATAAACTTTCCGTGTTTCCGCGACGCCCGAATCGGTACAAATCATTGCACGGGGATGTGCCATTACGGTTTCCACATCCTCCTCGCACATGGTAAAGTAGCAACAGGAGAAGGCATTGTTGCTTTCAAGAATCATATCGTAAATTGTATCATATACGTCTTTGCCGTGAAGCTTTGCAATTTCGGGGATTCTGAGTCCCTCATACTGTGGGTATGCCGTGCATCTTGTAACCTGTGCCCAGGAAAGGTCATCTCCCCACTTTGCTCTGCCCCATTCCTTCATTTTTGCACGTTCGCTTGCATCTTTTAGCCTTTCCAAAAGATTCTGTCCGCTGTCGGGAACGAATCTGACAGAGGCAGATGTGTGAGTTGCTATGTAGGGATATACATCGCAGTATATTTCAGTTCCCTCCTCGTTTGCCTTATCAATGAGCCTTAACGAATGAGAAACCTTACCCCAGTTTTCTCTGTGTCCGCAGGTTTTGTGATGTGAATGAACACCGCGTGCTCCCGAAAGCTTTACTATTTCAATAAATTCTTCTGTTGCCTCTATCAGTTGTGCTCCTTCATCGCGGATATGAGATGCAATAACCCCGCCGTATTCTGCCACAATTTTAGAAAGCTCCACAAGCTCTTCCATTTTTGAATAACTGCCGGGAGGATAAATAAGCCCCATCGACATACCGAGAGCACCGTGCTCCATTGCGTCACGCAAAAGCTCTTTCATTTTCTCCATTTCTTCATCTGTAGGCTCTCTCTTTTCCATACCCATAACGGCACTGCGAAGCTGTCCGTGCCCTACGAGGCAAATTGTATTGGAGCCGTAGCTTTGCTCTTTTGCAAGACTCAGGAATGTTCCCATGGTTTGGTATATATCGGTTACCTTGCCAAAGTCCTCAATCATCCTTGCATTTTCAGGCTTAACATCCCTGCTTATCGGTGCAGGCGAATCTCCGCACTGCCCTGCAACCGAGGTGGTAATTCCCTGCTCGATTTTTTCTTTTAAATCGGGAAAGGTTAAAAGGGAGCTGTCACTATGACTATGGGAATCTATAAATCCCGGAGTTACCGTAAGCCCTTTAGCATCAATGATTTTTTCCGCCTCCGTGAGATTCTTTGCAATTTTTGCAACCTTTCCGTCTTTTACGGCAATATCACTTCGGTAGTACGGACTGCCCGTACCGTCAATTATTTTTCCGTTTTTAATAATTAAATCGTACATGGCTATACCCCCCTGATAATTACAATAATCCTCTTTTATCATTCTATTCCCAAAGGGGTTTTTCGCCACACTCTTCATTATATAGGTTCGTTATTACAAGCAATAAAGGGCTGCAGCAAAATGAATTACTGTAGCCCTTTATAGCTATTTTTATTCAAATGTAACGCTGCCCGGAGCAATTATGTTTATAATAGTTTTCCCCGGATTAATCCGAAGCTCTGTTCCGTCTGCTTTTTTATAGAAAGTATTGGCACTTCTTGAGGCTTTGCTCCACGTAATTTCCTCGTATTCTCCGTTTGAAATATAATACCCCTTCCCGCTTCCCGTGGTGTTTATATTTCTTCTGTCGGAGCCATCGCCCAAAGAAGTATCGGCAATTAACTGGATTATTATATTTTTAACCTCAAGCACTGTTTCATCCTGCATCAAATGAGGCTTAGCGTTAATCGTTTTTTCGTAAACTTTCTTTTCCTTGTTATAGCTGTATCCCGTTGTATATTTTTTTGAATATTTAAGGGTCACATTATCTGCAATATTACCGCTTCCGATTTCAAAATATTCATCTGTGTAATCTATGGAATTGGCATGCCCTGTTATGGTTTTATACCCCTTTTGCTGAGCCTTGTTCTTAATATTCTCAATGCTCGTATAAGCACTGTGCCAGTCACCCTTGAACTTTCTTTCACGCCAGAAAATATCCTCATCATTTCCGTTGACACCGTTTATATTATTTACCCGAAGTGCCGACATATCTGTGGTTGCCTTTGGGCTCCAACCAAAATGGGTATATATCGCATCGTTTTCCAGGGCATAATCAAGATAATAATGCCTTGAAGAACGCACCGGCCCTATCTTTTTTGTGTCCGCATTGCGGAAAAGTGCCATAAATCGGGTTGAGCCTCCCTCTACCGTCATTTCATAAATCAAATAGGCGTCGTTTAGCCCTGCGTGGGGACGTGCGTTATCGTCATCATTATCAACCATAACGGCTGTGGGGCGTTCTTTGGTATATATGTATTTATCAAAAAACTCTTTAATCTCTTTATCCTCGGTGTTTATAACCTCTTGCTTGTCAGTTACCTTTTCTTCATTATCTTTTTTATTTTCTGTTTTCTGCTCTCCGCACCCCGAAAGAGCTAATATAAAAATCATAAATAATACAAGTATATTCTTTTTAGTCATACCATTCTTCCTTTTCTTATTGTTATAAAACAATTATAGCATCAACGAAAAAGTTTTTCAAGAACAATATTTGGCATTACCCACCAAAGGATAATGCCAAATATCTCTATCCAAAATATTCTCTTGTAATATTTCTTACTACCTTCCAAAGTCCTATAACGCCTATCAGATTAGGAATAATCATAAGCCCGTTCATGGTATCGGAAATGCTCCAGATAAGGTCAAGGCTTCCCACCGCACCCACAAACACAAACGCTACATAAATACATCTGTAGATAAATACTGCTTTTTGTGATTTATTTGAAAGGGAGATTGTGCAAACCTCACCGTAATATGCCCAGCCGAGAATTGTGGACAATGCAAAAAACACTGTTGCCAACGTCACCCCGACACCGCCTATACCGGGAATTGCCTGATTAAATGCCGCAATGCTGAGAGCAGAACCCTCAAATTCCCCTATAGACCAAAGCCCCGATGTCAAAATGATAAGTCCTGAAAGGGTACATATGATTATTGTGGTGAAGAAAACCTCGAACACACCCCAAAAGCCTTGCTCAACAGGATTTTTTGTACTTGATGCCGCATGAGCAATGGGTGCACTTCCAAGACCTGCTTCATTTGAAAAAACGCCTCGTGAAAAACCGAATTGCATCGCCTTCATAATGCCGAAGCCTGCAACACCGCCCGTTGCCGCTTTAAAATTAAATGCCTCTGCAAAAATCAGTTTAAACGCCGCAGGTACTTTCTCAATATTTACTCCTATTGCAACAACCGCACACACAACATAGAACACCGCCATAAAAGGGACAAGCTTCTCATTTACTGAAGCAATCCTTCTCATCCCTCCCAATATTACACCTGCCGCAATTACTGTAAGCACAAGCCCCGTTATCCACGGAGTAACATTAAAGGTGCTTTTAAGAGCTATAGCAATTGAATTTGACTGTGTTGCATTTCCCGTACCTAAGCACGCCAGCATAGCAAATATCGCAAACATCACTGCCAGCCATTTAAGCCTAAGTCCGTTTTGTATGTAGTACATGGGACCGCCCACGTATCTTCCCACTGCGTTTTTCTCACGGTAGTGAAGTGAAAGAACAATTTCGGAATATTTTGTAACCATACCCAAAAGAGCACTCACCCACATCCAGAATATTGCACCGGGGCCGCCTGCACCAATTGCCGTTGCAATACCTGCAATGCTTCCCGTTCCGATTGTCCCTGCCATAGCAGTAGCTACAGCCTGAAACGGAGAAACGCCTGACACATCCTTTTTATGTTGTTTGCCAGAAAAGACGCTTCCTATAGTGCTTTTCATTATATAGCTGAATTTACTAAATTGCAGAAACCGTGTTTTAATTGTCAGGAACAGTCCCACACATATAATGAGTGCCAGCATAAAAGGCCCCCATACCACGCCGTTTACCGCACTGTTGACTTTGCTTATTATCTCCATAACCATCACCTTTTCTTACTCTTTGTCGGGAAGAAGGCATACCTCGCACTTATTTACGGAAAGAACAACAGATGTCCTTGTCATGGATACACCGTTAATGCTTTTAATGTAGTTTAATATTTCCTCCAGACCTTTACCTGTCTTGGTAACTATTTTTAGTATAAAATCAAAATCTCCTGCAACATAGTAGCATTCTGCCACGGAGGGATTCTCATTAATCTGTTTTACGAAATTTTCGTAAAACTTGGGATGCTCAAGCCCCACATACATAAAGGCAAAAAGATTTCTGCCCAATGCCTCCTGATTAATTATAGTTGTATACCTTTCTATAATTCCTGAATTTTCAAGTTTTTTAATACGCTCAATTACTGCCGAAGTAGACAGATTAATTTTCGCACCGATATTTGTCGCATTTTCCCTTGAATTTTCTTTCAGGCAAGAAAGTATCTGATAGTCTAACATATCCATTTTATTCCCCTCCAATAAGATAAATTATACGAAAATTGTCAAAAAAAGTAAAGACGTTAAAAGCATATCCGTTGTTTTTAGCTAAAAATTTTTTTACACTGAAAATTTTTCCTCAATGTTTTTTATTTTAAAAGAAAAACAGAAAGATTTTCGGCACAAGCCTTAATCTTTCTGTTTAATTTTTGAGTTTTTTCAAAAAACCAATAGTTTTTACTTCTTTTCGATTTTACCTCTTACTATTTTCTGAGATGCGTTTTTGGGAAATTCCGTGTCACGCATTACAATCTTTGATATCTGCTTATAAGACGGAAGCTCCGCAAGAACCCTGCACACATCTGCATTTACGTCTGCATCACCGATTAATTCGGAATCGGGATAAATCTCCGCACACAAAACAAGCTTGCCTTCGTCCATGGAATCATATACAACCGCATCCTTAACATAAGGAAGTGTATAAATGTATTTTTCAATTTCTTCGGGGTATATATTCTTACCGTTATCAAGAACGATGATATTTTTCTTTCTTCCCGTGATAAGGAGCTGACCCTTCTTGTTTACATAACCAAAGTCGCCTGTGTGGAACCAACCGTCTACGATAACTTCAGCGGTCTGTTCGGGCTTTTTGTAATAGCCAAGCATTACTATATCGCCATTAACGCAGATTTCACCGATGCCGTCTTCATCAGGCTCATCAACCTTGATTTCAAGGCAAGGAAGCGGATAGCCCACAGTACGATAGTCGCTGTCCTTGGGGCTGTTTACGCTTACAAGTGGAGAGCACTCGGTGATGCCGTAGCCGTTAAGAATCATGATTCCGATTGCATCAAAGAAATATGCTGTTTCAATGGGAATGGGAGCACCGCCGCAAACAACCTCCAGAAGATTGCCGCCCAAGCCTTCATGTACTGATTTAAACAGCTTTCTTCTAAGGTCTATGCCAACCTTACGAAGTGCATTACTTACTTTCATCATTCGGAGCATCAGTTTAAGCTTTCCCTGCTTTTCCGCATTCTTAAGTACATTTCTGTGAAGTGCAGATGCAACCGCAGGCACTACAAACATATAGTCAGGCTTATATATCTGAAGATTTTTCGCAATTGCTCTGAGGCTTTCATTAATGCAAAGAGTTACACGCTTATGAACACCTACCAGAATTCCGCAAACTGCTTCATATGTATGATGATACGGAAGTAAAGAAAGGCATTTTGTGTAAATTGTAGCTGTGCGGAGTCCGTGATATATAAGAGCCACAAGGTTTCTTTCGCAAAGCATAACACCCTTTGACATACCTGTGGTGCCGGAGGTATACACAAGCATCTTCATTGCCTCGGGGTCATTTTTCATATCAACATAGCTTGTAATTCCGTCTCTATAAAGCTTTCGTCCCTCTTCCAGAAGTAAGCTGAAGGAAAGGAAATCCCCGTCATTTTCTTCACGGTCAAAGCCCACAAAGAATTTAACCTTGGAAAGTGCCTCTCTGTTTTCACGCAGAGTTTCTTCATACTTTCCCTGATAGAAAATAACTTCGCTGTCACTGTCCTGCATAATATGCAGGTAATCCTGCTTGGGAAGCTCCTTATCGATTCCGACAAAAACATTATCGGACAGAAGCGTTGTAAGATATGTATTAATCCACATATAGCTGTTTTCTCCGATGCAGGCTACATGCTTCCTGCTGATTCCTTTTTCTGCAAGAGCCGTTCCGAGAGCGTAAATATCCTCATAAGCCTCGGAATATGTCCGCTGACAAACTTCCTTTGCCTTATTTTTAAACATATACGCTACCTTTTCACCGGATTCGTTTTTTGCAAGCTCCCAAAGCTCCCTGAGTGATGAGAGGGGCTGCACGTCATAATACTTAATAGCCATAATTTTACCTACCTTCATATTTTATTATTTAAGACCATTTTTACTTATCTTCTTTAAATTTTTTCCGATTGTTTCAAGGGCAGTATAAAAGCATTCCCTTTGCTCCTCACTAAGACCTTCCCCGCCCTTTTCCACGGCGAGTTTCACCCTTTCACGAATTGCCTTCGTAACACTGTAGCCTTCATCAGTCAACGTGATTTTAGCACGGTAGCCGTTTACCGTCACATTTTCACGCACGATAAATCCTTTTGCTTCCAATGCCTTTATCGCACGGGAAACCTCCGCTTTATCGCGGTTGCACATTTCAGAAAGGTTTGCCGAGGTAAGCCCCTCGGGATGCTTATAAAGAGCTATAAGAAAAATAACATATGTACCCTTGAGCCCAAAAGGCTTTAACTCATCGGAGGCAATCTTATTCCAGCTTGAAGTAATTTCGGACAATCCCAACGTAAAAATTTCAAATCGTCCAACCATTGTATAATTCTCCTAAAAAATAAACTTGTTGATAAATCAACAAGTTTATTATAAACCGAAGATGTTGATTTGTCAACAAGTTTTTGTAAATTTAAGCGATATTTACCAAATTTTAATTTAAAGATTTAAAGATGTTAAAATTGCAAATAATCAACGATAATATTCAATAATTTTCCCTGTATTAAGATTTATAATTCTGCCGGTACGTGCATATTTTGTAAAGCAATATGGCGTTCCGTCGGGTGATAAATACAGTTCTCCGTCTATATAAGGATAAACCTTTTCAAAAGCTCCGCTTGTAAGGTCAATGGTGTAAAATCCGCTGTTTACTGTGCTTACAGGTGCTCCCTGTGTTGTGGAGTTTCCGTAATACTTCTGTGCATCGTACCACATTGCTTTTACGTAAAGCTTGCTTCCCGAAACTCCTATTGCCTGAATTGAATTGATTATATCGGAATATTTATCCGCGAGGCTTACAAATTTATCATTTTCGGGGTTGTAATGGCAAATATCCGAAAAACTGTTGGACCATCTTCCCGCATTATAGGGCGAATATCCGCTTGAACATATATAATATCCTCCGCATTTATCGGCAAATATACCACTGAAATTATTTTTATCGTCCCAATCGAGAGCACGTATCCCATCTTTATCCTTTACAAGAATATACTCATTGTGGGGTGTATACGGAGCAGGTGCATTTGAAAGATAGACAAGGAGATAAATAATTGAGCCTTTGTCGGTTTTATATTCCATGGCTGAGGGGTCTATTTTCTCCACATCCCCCTCAATGGTCATGAGCAAGTCATCACCGCAGTATATGCCCTTATCCTTAACTGTAAGCGAAAGCTCCGTACCCTCAATTCTTCCATAGCTTCTATCATATTCTTCCTTTGGGAAAAATATTTCCCTGTCGTCACCAAGGAAGCTTATCGTTTCTGCCTCCGTATCAAACAGATATTTCTTCCACCAGGAATCAATCAGCGTTCCTCCCGTTACATTGCCGTTTTCATCAAAATGGGGGTCGTAAACTGAAACCTTATCCCATAAAATCATATTATTTCCTTCGGTACTATGGGGATAAGCGAGGTCAGGGTCATCTCCCCTCTTAAGGGTGAAAGAATAATCCTTTTCCGACCACTCTATATCAAAATTCAGTTCTTCATAAGCAAAACGCCAAGTCATGGGAAAATATGTGACACCGCGGAAATTGAGAAGAGGATATTCCTCTTTGGAGTTATCAATGCTTATTCCATTCAGATATATTGGATATGTGGGAATTACAGCCTGATAATCCTTGTTATAGTAATTTTTTTTATTTTCTCCATAGGGCTTTATTTCACGACCGTATGAATCCTGAAAGTGCTTGGTGATAAAAAGCCCTTTTTCCGAGTCAAAGCCGCTGCAAAGCCAAAGTGCCGCACACATATCATAGGTCATGGGAAAATAAGTAATGTCCTTGTACGTAATAAGCGGATATTCCACATTGGCGTTATCCACAACCTGCTCGAGAATAGTTGTCTTAAAAGGAGCTATCCGCACTTTTACGGTTGTGTCCTTAGCCATTGCAGGAATACTGCAAATGCCTATACACATTACTATAGCGATTATTACTGCTGTCAATCTTTTCATATCTGCAACACCCTTTCTTATTTTCTGATTTCAGTATAACATAAATTGCGGAGGTTGTAAATGTATTTTGACACTGATAATACACATCTCATATATATAGATTAAAAGGAATTTTAATCGGCAGGTGAAAATATGAATTATTTGGACCGTGAAATTTTAGAAAAAGCAAACGAGGAAGCTATCTATAACCTATACCTGTATTTAGCTCACAAAGCACTCCCCGATGAAAATGATTCCCTGCAAGCTGTAACAGATAAGCTTGAGCGGGCATCTCGAACAAATGCCTACGACTGGGGAGGCAAAGACCTCCGCAGATTAAATCTGCTTAAAAACGCACTGATTAGCACCCCTGCTCTTGCTCATTCAAAAATAGGAAGCCTTACCTACTCAAAGGACGGCTTAACCGCCTGTATTTTTACCAAGCCCGACGGTGCTATATCTGTAGTCTTTAAAGGAACAGGTGACGGCGAGTGGATAGATAACGGAGAAGGGCTGTCAGGCATTCCCGAAGAAAACGTGTATACCTCATTCTCACATTTTGGGAATGTAACAAAAAGTATTTCCGTCAAAAAGGATTACGCTACCGACCAACAGGTTGAAGCACTGAACTGGTTCAACAAAGTTGCCTCTAAGGAAAAATGGAACACTGATACTAAGATTACCGTTTCGGGACATTCTAAAGGAGGAAATAAAGCCCAGTTTGTTACAATGCATTCGGATTTAATTGATGATTGCTACAGCTTTGCAGGGCAGGGGTTTTCCCCCGAAGCCCTACATTCTTTTCAAAACCGATACAAAGAAGAATTTGAAAAAAGGAGAAATCGCATATACAGTTTTTCCAGCGATAATGACTATGTTAATGTATTGGGAAGCCGCCTCACCCCCCAAAACCACATTTTCTACGTTGACTCAGGATTGGGGCTTCATAACATGGAGGCTATGCTTGATAAGCACGGCAGTCTCAGAAAGCAATGCAATCAGGGACGGATTTCCTCTTATGCAGAAAAGCTTTCAAAGGATTTGATGAAACTAAACCCCTCCGTCAGGCAATACGCCACACTGGGAATTATGAACATTTTTCAAAAGTATGTCGGTGAGGGTATTCCCGTAAACGGCGACAGCGTTTCTATGGAAAAAACCTTATTAGGCATTGCCATTGCCGTGGGTAGCTTTGTAAGGAATTTGGGGAAATCTGATTAAATCGGATAGTATAGGGGCTGAAAAACATAGTCCCTTTGTTTTTTGCAAGAGTAAAATAGGCTATACGAAACTAATCACTCCTAAAATATTTTTTAAAAACTTCATACATTTCTTCGGAATCATTAATATAATAGCTTCGTGCCAAGGCTGCGTCGGGTGTAAAGTCCCCGCCGTTCCACCACACGGCAAATTTTATGTTTGGAAATTTTTCTATTTCACTAAGCATTTGCTTTGTCCATTTTTCCTTATTTCCGCCTTTTCTTGCACAGGAAAACTCGGTTATCATAAATGGCATATCATATTGCTTCATTGCTTTCTCGTAGAGCGGAGTATATAATTCGGAAAATTCTGTCCATTCTTCCCCATCGTAAAAATTTCCCGTATTATAAAGCGTAAGCCCAAGCACATCAACATATTCGTTTCCGGGGTAATACATTTCTTCCCTGTTCCAATTGAAATCAGGGAATGATTTTCCGTTGGGATTCCATACCCAAATTACATTGCGAGTATTATGTTCTTCAAAGATATTATATATATACCGATACATTTCGCGGTACAGCTCTGTATCCAAAGACATTCTATATCCCGAATATTCGCACCAGTCGCCATTCATTTCGTTACCAAACCTGAAAAGCACGGGATGGCTGAAATCTGCTACATCCTTTGCATAGGCATGTAAAAACTCGTCATAGTAACCGTCAAGCACTCTAAAGAGTTCATTTCCCTGCTGATGGTATTTTTTGGGTTGCAATGTTAGCTCAACAACACGATTTTCCGAGTATGCCTTATCCAAAAATGCTCGTACTTGCTGATAATCGTACTTTTCGTTAAATTCCGAATATAAAAGCAAAAGCTTAAATTTATGGTCTATACGGCTTTCAATTTTTTTAAGCTCATGGGTTTCCAGATAGTCATATTGGTATATTCCCCACTCAACCTTATTTGAATTTATAAAGTATTTATCATAAAACGTCTCTGTTTCAGCATTAAATTTTCTGTTTGAGGCATACTTAATTTTGGGAGCTTTCTCTTTTTGTTTTGAGGGGTTTATTACTTTAAAAGATTCTATATAACTGCTGTAATCCTCTATTTTAAATGAAGATTTAATAAGTATGGTATACACCATTTTTTTCGTAGGAATATCTATTTTGATATAATAGTCTTTGTCATTTTTAATTTTGGAAAGCTTGTGTCTGTTCCATGACAAAACCGTAATTCCAGCCACCTCAATTTGCTTTATATCAAAATAGTTTTCGTTATCAGATGTGACTGCACAATTTGTGTAGTTAATATAGCTAAGCACTTCATCCTGATTATTGCATCTCTCTGCATAAATCTCAATAGCACACTTATCGGACAGGAATCTGACTGCATAAGGCATAAATTCTTCATCAATCGAAAAACCTTCGGGAAGATTATATTGATAGCCGTCAGTTTTATTTACATAAACTATTTCACCGTTTACTGCTTCTTTTATACTTGCTTTGTCAATGCTTCCCACTAAAAAAGATAAAAACGTTATTAGAAGCAATCCAATGAGCACACATCTTCTTTTTCGTTGCAAATTCATCACCCTGTTTCATTATATTATTCAATAACCTACAGTTCCACAAAACACGACATAATTATACAACAACTTTTAGTTGTTGTCAATGACTAATTATAGGTGTTTTACTTAACAATTTATTGTTGTTATAATAAAATTGGGTGAGGAAAATGATAAAAAATCTTAAAAAGCTGCGTACAGAAAAAAAGATAAGCCAGCAGCATTTAGCAGGGGTTTTGGGAATAAGCCAGCAATCTGTAAATAAATACGAAAATCATAATGTGGAACCCGACATCTCAATTCTGATTGCTATGGCAGAGTATTTTAATACAACCATTGATTATTTGGTCGGCAAAGATGACAACTCCGAATTGTCGGAATTTGTTCTCTCCGACCATGAAAAAAGCTTAATCTCTCATTACCGCGAGTTAAACGATTCTGAAAAAATCTGCGTTGATACCCTTGTTGAAACTTATAGAAAAGAGAAAAAGTAAAATATTTAGTGAATAAGCAAAAACAGAGTACCAAAAGGTACTCTGTTTTTGTTTCAATAAGTGTAAAGATACTAACTAATTATGAAGTTTCTTCCTCAATGATAGCAATTCTTGGGCTGCAATAATTCTTGATTCTTTATTTTGACCTATATTATTATCATCTAAATAACGAATGTATACTTGCATATCAGACTGCTTAAACAACTCAGCATAACACAAATAAAAAAATGCAATTGTTCGATTTATAGTCCCGTCCGTGCTGATTTTTCTATTTTCTACCAACTTGCTATATGCAATTTTTATAGCAAGTTCCTTATTATTTTGTATTAGACGTGTTAATTCTCCCAATGTATTAATTTTTAACCAATTTAGTTCTCGAATTGTACTTGCATATCCTTCAGCTGAAATTTCCTCTGTAAAACCAGTACTAAAGTACTTTTCTATCTCTTTATTAATTTCTATAATGTCTGTATTAGAAGTAATAAGTGTATCTAATAAAACAGCGTCTATTTCCTGATTCATAAATTCCTCATCACTAATTTTATTTTCAGCCTCAAGCCTATATGAGAATAACTTATTTCGAATTTGATCAAATTCTTTATCGGCAAGTTCTAATAAGCCTGCCAGACGAGAAAAATCACGACGAATCTCTCGAGGTACTGTTATGGCACTCTTATATCCCAAATCATGCTCAATCTCAGCCCATGCGTGTTGAAGAACTGATCTAATCTGTATTTCACATTTCAAATCTTTGTATGCAGAATATTCTTCTAATTCTAGCCGTTTACTGTGAATTCCTACTACATAATGCACACTGCAATAACCAAATCTATCAGGTTCTAACGCCATACGCTTATCAATAGAATTTTCCTTATCTACACTGAACTCTTGTTCTACAATGTTTGCTATTCTGTCTACATCATCAGCATAATAAGTAATTATGCGAATTCCCGCAATATCTGTCAATTCTGATAAATCTCGATATTTATCGCCTTTAATGTCAATCTTTCTACTTAGGCTTTCCCGTTCTTTAACCCGATATGCTATCGCATTATATGTAATACCTGCATTAAGCAAAAGGCTCCTCAATAAGTGTTCAACCGCATCACCGAAATTTTGGTAAAGTTTCTTTGCCTCATCATATTGTTTCATGACATAAGATTTGTTTGACATTTGATTCACCACACAATATTAATTAGTTTATCTGAATACATTATATATTATCTTTAAAAGCAAATCAACTTAATTGTATAAAAATATATTAATTTGTCAAAGAATGTCTTTCATTAATTGCATTAGTTGTCGAACCAACGAAATAGGACAGACTACGTTACTTATGTTTAAGCCGCTACTATGTGCAGTCGACACCTTGTAGCATCACAGTTTGTGCGTGGCGGATAAACCGCCATCTGCAAACTGTGGCTACTGCGTTTCTTAGCAGTACTCTTCATCTTCCACCGGAAGCGAGCACTGCTAAGACTACCAACTTCGCCACGCTCAGTTGGCAAGCACTGTGGTCGTTAATCCGCGTGGCGGTGGCGAGAGTCAAACAGAGGGGAAAAGCACAAAATAAAAGAGAGCCCCTTTTGGTACTCTCTTTTATTTTGTGGCTCCCCCTGTTGGGCTCGAACCAACGACAACGCGGTTAACAGCCGCGTGCTCTGCCAACTGAGCTAAGGAGGAATATCTATCACAAAGGCTTTCGCCTTTGTGATGATAGTTCCGGCGACGACCTACTTTCCCGGGCAGCTTCCCGCCAAGTATCATCAGCACTGCAGAGCTTAACTACCGTGTTCGGAATGGGAACGGGTGTGACCTCTGCGTCATAGTCACCGAATATTTACTTTTCTCAGATTGTGTTTTGCAATCTGAAAATTGAATAATGCTAACTTTGATTTAATAACTCACTTCTAAGAAGACTTGCTTCGTAAGACGAAGTCTTCTTGTTTTTAGATCAAGCCCTCGGTCTATTAGTATCGCTCAGCTCAATACATTACTG
>JAZUCF010000006.1:0-4954 GCA_045638945.1 Clostridia bacterium
TGCACAGCTTGGATGGGTGCTTGATTGTTATACATATATGGGTGAGCTTTCAAGAATGACTCAGTTCAAGGATAAATCCAAAAAGCACGAAGATAATATAAATGCAGGTCTTTTTGCGTATCCGTCACTTATGGCGGCTGATATTCTTTTGTATCAGACAGACCTTGTCCCCGTAGGCGTTGACCAGAAGCAGCACTTAGAGCTTGCAAGGGATATTGCACACCGCTTTAACACACTTTACAGCGACACATTTGTAATTCCCGATGCATATATTCCCGAAAAAAGTGCGGGGGCAAAGATTATGAGCTTGCAGACTCCCACGGCTAAAATGAGCAAGAGCGACCCTAACCCCAACGGATGTATTTTCCTGCTTGATAAGCCGGATGATATTATACGCAAGGTAAAAAGAGCCGTTACCGACTCCGAGGCAGAAATTGCTTACAGAGAGGGCAAGGATGGCGTTAACAATCTCCTTACCATTTATTCAACCGTTACGGGAAAAACAATTGAAGAAGCAGTAAGCGAATTTTCCGGAAAGGGATACGGTGATTTCAAGCTTGCGGTTGGGCAGGCCGTGGCAGAGCATCTTCGTCCCATTCAGGAGAAATATGATGAGCTTATGAAAAACAAAGATTACCTTGAGGGCATATACAAAAACGGAGCAGAAGCGGCCTACGGCATAGCCCGCCGCACACTGACCAAAGTAAAGAAAAAAGTCGGATTCATAATCTGATAAAACGAGGTAACTGTTATGATAAGCAACAACAACATACTGATTACTTTTATTATAGCGTTTATAATCACATTTATCACCACGCCCTTTGTAAAGAAGCTTGCTTTTAAAGTAGGTGCGGTTGATATTCCTAAGGACAATCGTCGTATGCATAAAAAGCCCACGGCAAGGCTTGGTGGGCTTGCGATTTTCCTGGGATTTATTATAAGCACAGTAGCCTTTGCCAATATTACAAAGGAGCTTGCGGGAATCCTGATTGGCTGTGCAATTATCGTAACTTTGGGTATTTTTGACGATATATATGCCCTTAGTGCAAAGCTTAAGCTTCTTGTTCAGCTTGTTGCGGCTCTTTGCCCTGTTCTTATGGGACTTCAGATTGACTTTATCCGTGTTCCCTCATTTTTATCCGACTACGGATATATCGGACTGGGTTGGGCGGCAATCCCCGTTACCGTTATATGGATTGTTGGAATTACGAATGCCATCAATCTTCTCGACGGTCTTGACGGGCTTGCCTGCGGAGTATCCTCTATTTCCGCACTCACACTTTTGTGTATCGCAATTATAGTTGGTGAGCCTGTGGTAGCATTTGTGACAAGCGCACTTGCAGGAGCATGTATAGGATTTCTTCCCTACAACTTCAACCCTGCCAAGCTCTTTATGGGAGATACCGGCTCGCTTTTCCTTGGATTTGTTCTTTCTACAATCTCTGTACAGGGACTTTTTAAAGGCTACGCCGTTATAAGTATTGCGGCACCCCTTCTTATTCTCGGTCTCCCGATATTTGATACTGCATCGGCAATACTTCGAAGGCTTAAAAACCATCAGCCGATTATGTCGCCCGACCGCGGACATCTTCATCACAGGTTAATAGATGCAGGTTTTTCGCAAAAACAGGCTGTTTCTACAATATATATGTTGTGTCTTGTTCTTTGCACGGCGGCAGTTGCTCTCATTGCAACAGGTGCAATATCCTGGTGGGTGTTCCTTGCAGTTATCGTAGGCTTTGTGTTGTTCCTTTGGGCAACGCCTCATATTATTGAATTACACTCGGAAAAAGAAGATAATACACATAAATGATATCAGGAGGAAGTTATGATTAAAGTATTTACTGTTTTCGGTACAAGACCGGAAGCAATTAAAATGGCTCCGCTTATTTACGAGCTTAAATCCCGTCCTTCAATCGACTGTAAGGTCTGCGTTACCGCACAGCATCGTGAAATGCTAGATATGGTAATGAATCTTTTTGATTTGAAACCGGATTTCGACCTTAATATTATGACTGAAAGACAGACTCTTGCAGGGATTACCACTAAAGCACTTACAGGTCTTGAAGAGGTTTTCCGTCAGGAAAAGCCCGACCTTGTACTTGTCCACGGTGACACCTCTACTACGTTTGCAGGAAGTCTGGCGGCTTACTATAATCAGATAAAAGTAGGTCACGTAGAGGCGGGGCTTCGTACTTATGATAAGTATTTCCCTTTCCCCGAAGAAATGAACCGCCGTCTTACAGGAGCAATTGCAGACCTTCATTTCTCTCCCACGAAGAACAATCGTGCGAATCTTATAAATGAGGGTATAAATCCCGATACTATTTTCGTAACCGGAAATACTGTAATTGACGCATTTAAAACGACAATCAAACGTGATTTTTCCTTTGTGGGGACTCCCCTTGAAGGAATAGATATGGATAAGCGTTTTATATTAATGACTGCCCACCGCAGAGAAAATTTGGGTCAACCCCTTGAAAACATCTGTAAGGCAGTGGCAAGGCTTGTCCGCGATTTCCCCGATATTGAGGTTATTTACCCTGTGCATCTTAACCCTGCAGTAAGGGAAACCGCAAGCTCAATTCTTGGAAACATCCCCAGAGTGCATTTGGTTGAGCCTCTTGATGTTGACGTGCTTCATAACGCAATGGCAAAGGCACATCTCATTCTGACTGATTCGGGCGGACTTCAGGAGGAGGCTCCTGCACTGGGTAAGCCCGTGCTTGTTCTCCGCGGTGAAACGGAAAGACCCGAAGCGGCAGAAGCAGGTACTGTTAAAATTGCCGGTACAGAGGAAGATATTATTTACTCATTGGCTTCTCAGCTTCTTACAGATGAGGAAGAATACCACAAAATGAGCGTGGCGGTTAATCCCTATGGTGACGGCAATGCATCAAGAAGAATCACCGATGCAATCCTCTACCACTTCGGAATAACAAGCGTAAGACCCGTGGAATGGTTGTAAACTAAATAAATTGACACGAGAAAAGGAGAGTCAACTACCATATAAAATTAATTTGTCGAATGTGGCAGTTCTCTCCGTTTTTCAGATTATTGAATTTTTTGTAAATATATAGACATTGTATTTACTTTTAGTAAAGGAACGGATATAATTATGAAAAATCCCGACAGGAAAACACTTTTGGCATTGGGAACTATTACAGAGTTTGGTCTTAATATAGTAATTTCTTTTTTGTTGTGGATTTTAATAGCCTCATGGGTTAAAAGCACCTTTTCTTTGGGAAACTATGTAATGATAATCGGAATTTTCCTCGGATTGGGAAGCAGTATATTATCATGTATTAAATTTTATAAATTAGTTGTGGGAAAGGAAAGCAGAAATGAAAAAAAATGACTCGGTTTACAAAGAAGCCTTAAAGGTAAGCATAACAGTTTTCATTATGGGCGTAATTGAATTTATTTTGTTTGCCGTATTTGTGTCGCCAAGAACAGACATTCTTTTGGGAACACTTTACGGATGTGCCTTCGTTTGCTTTAATTTCTTTTACCTTGCCCGTTGCGTAAAAAAAGCCGCAGAGAAAAGCCCGAACGGTGCGAAAGCATATATGGCATCAACCTACACCGTCCGTATGCTTTTTACGGCGGCAGCGGTAATTATTGCAGTAAACGCCCCCTATATACACTTCTGGGCGGCAATCATCCCGCTGTTCTTCCAGCGTATTGCCGTAACAATCGTTCCCTTTATAAACAAAAGGAGTGAAAAAGCTTGAATATAAGAGGTCCCGAAATACTATTTGAAATCCCGTTTTTAGGCGGAATACCGATAACGGAAACTATCGTCGGCGGTTGGATTATTGTGGCTGCTTTGACACTAATAGCCTTCATCTTAGGAAGGAATCTAAGTGTCCGCAACCCGTCAAAAAGGCAGCTCGCCGCAGAAAAGCTTGTAACCATGCTCTACGGTATGGTAGGCGATACAATGGGAAAGCACAATCTTCGTTTTGCCCCGCTTATAGGTACGCTTTTTGGTTATTCTATACTTAGCAGTCTGTCAGGGCTTACGGGTATGCGTGCCCCCACAGGCGACCTTAATACCACGCTCGCCTTTGCTCTTATGATATTCTTCCTTATTCAGTTCGGAAATATCAAAAACAAGGGAGTCGGCGGTTGGCTTAAAGGCTTTACCGAGCCTGTAGCTTTTATAACTCCGCTTAATCTTATAAGTGAAATTGCAAACCCCATTTCAATGGCATTCCGTCATTTCGGAAACATTGCTTCGGGTATCGTTATAACGACGCTTATCTATGCGGCTCTGGCTACATGCAGTAATGCACTTTTAGGCTGGATTCCGATTTTAGGAGATATTCCGCTTTTGCAGGTAGGTGTTCCGGCTCTTCTTTCAATATATTTTGACGTATTCACAAGCTTCCTGCAGGCGTACATCATTTCCATGCTTGCCATGGTATATGTAGGCGGGGCGAATGAACCTAAGGAAGCATAAACAGATTGAAAATAATTTTTAACGAATATTAATTATATTTATATATTTTTGGAGGTATTTATTATGGAAATGGCAATTATTAAAGCAGCATCAGCTATCGGTGCAGGTCTTGCAATGATCGCAGGTATCGGACCCGGTATCGGTCAGGGTTATGCGGCAGGTAAGGCTGCGGAAGCAGTAGGCCGTCAGCCCGAAGCAAAGGGTGAAATCACATCAACAATGCTCTTTGGTTGTGCTGTTGCAGAATCAACAGGTATTTACGGTCTTGTTGTTGCAATGATTCTCCTTTTTGCTAATCCCCTTATCTGATAATCCCGTCGCGGTATATTACCCGCAACGCAGTTTTTAAGAGGAGGCGACAAAATGGAGAAATTTCAGGAGTTCGTGGCTATTGCCCCGTGGACTATGATTTTTACCTGGATAAATCTTATTATCCTTGTTTTAGTAATGAAAAAGCTCCTTTTCAAGCCTGTTTTAAATATGCTCGAG
>JAZUCF010000007.1:0-66796 GCA_045638945.1 Clostridia bacterium
CCCCGGACCCTTGCCGATATTTTCAGCTCCGCCGGAAAAAGTTGCAGGAATAATCATGAGACCTGCAAAAAACGCAATGCCTGTATCAAAAATTTCAATCTGGGAAACAGATGCTTCAATACTGACGTCTTTTTTCATATAGGAGCCATATGTAATCATAATCCCCATAGCAAGAGACATAGAGTAGAAAAGCTGCCCCATTGCGGCAAGCACGGTCGTTGCCGAGAATTTTGTAAAATCAGGGGTAATGTAGTACTTTACACCGTCAATTGCTCCGGGAATTGTTAGACCGTAAATGGCTACGATGACGGACAAGACCACCAAAACAGGCATCATAATTTTACTTACTTTCTCAATACCCTTTTCAACACCGAAAAGAACAACGAGAGCCGTAAGGCCTATATATATCAAGAACCAACCTCCAGGCTCACCTGCTGCTCCGATAAAATCTGTGAAATAGGTTTCACCTGCTGCCGCTACACCGCTTCCTGTGGAAAAAGCAAATAAATATTTTGTTACCCAGCCGCCGATTACGGAATAATAAGGAAGGATAATTGCAGGTATAAGTGCCGCGAGATAGCCCAAAAACGAGAACCGCTTATCAAGCTTGTTAAAAGCACCCACAACGCTAAGCCCTGTTTTTCTGCCGATTGCTATTTCAGCCGTCATCAGCGCAAAACCAAAGGTTATTGCCAGAACAATATATGTAAGCAGAAAAATACCACCACCGTACTTTGCGGCAAGGTATGGGAATCTCCATATATTACCAAGACCGACTGCACTTCCTGCAGCGGCAAGTACAAAGCCTATTTTTCCGCTGAAACTGCTTCTTTTTTCGTTTATCATGTAGGAAATCCTCCTCTTGTATTATAAAGCTCTTACATTGGTTGTGAGCCAAGATATGAGTTGAGTCTGTCGGGGAAATTAACTGTCATTCCGTCAACCTTAAGCTCGCACATTTTCTTCATAAGAGCAACATTCTTCACGCCCCATGCACGGACTCCCAACCCCTTTGCACGCAAAGCTGCCACCTTTTCCTCGTTAAGAGGCGTTGCCGCAGGAGCCATTTCCTCCCCGCCGATTGCCAGAAGCTGCTCAATGGCCTCACCGTCGGGAGCTGCTGTAAGCCAGCCTACACGCCATGAGGGGTCAGCCTTTTTTACTGCCTCTATACACTCAAACTTAAATGAAGTTATGGTTGTCTTCCCTTTCATCCCAAATTCATCCAGTGTAGCAAGGACTTCCTTTTCATAACCGCATTCCTTAAGCTCAATGGCAAACCTTATATCGTATTTTGCAAAGGCTTCCAAAAACTCTCTTAATGTAGGAATTGTATCGTAAAAAAAGGTAGGTGCGTTTCCTCTTACCTTAAAGCTTTTTAATTCCTCCAAGGTATAGTCGCATACGCTGCCTGTTTCGCCTGTTACACGAGTAAGAGTGTCGTCGTGAAACAAAACCAAAACTCCGTCCTTTGTCCTCTGAACATCGGTTTCAATACCGTTAGCCCCCTGCATAAGTCCAAGATAAAAAGAAGAAAGGGTGTTTTCCGGAGCATATTCGCTTGCTCCTCGATGTGCATAGTTAATCATAATTTTATTCCTCCGTCATTTTTTATTCTGCATGCCAATTAAAGTAATATCCAGTATATTTTACCATATTTCTGCGATATGTCAAGATTTAACCAAAATACTTTCTGTCAAGACTGCGGTAGCCGATTGCCTCCGCAATATCCATTTCGTTTATTCTTTCTCTTCCGTCACAATCGGCAATAGTGCGTGCCACTTTCAGAATACGGGTATATGCCCTTGCCGTAAGCCCTAATGAATCAAATGCATTTTTCAGCATCCTGCTTTCATTTTCGCCGATAACGCAGTACTTTTCAACGAGCGAGCCCGAAAGCTGTGCGTTGGTTGTAATTGCTTCGTTTTTATAACGTTCTTTCTGAATTTCACGTGCTGCATTTACCCTTTTTTTGATGTCGGAGGAGCTTTCGCCTTTCATCGCCTTAAGGTCGTTATATTTTACGGGAGCTGCCTCAAGCTGAATATCTATTCGGTCAAGCATAGGACCGCTTATTTTTCCTAAATATTTTCTTACTTCCGTTTCGCTGCATTTGCAACGTGTAGTTCCGTCACCGTAGTATCCGCATTTGCAAGGGTTTAATGCAACCACCAGCATTGCATTACAAGGATATGTATATGACGCCGCAGCACGGGTAACTGTGATTTTCTTGTCCTCCAAGGGCTGACGCATAGATTCTATAACATCCTTACGGTATTCGGGGAACTCGTCAAGGAACAACACACCGTTATGTGCAAGGGATATTTCCCCCGGCTTTGCCTTTGCTCCACCGCCTACAATACTTACGGCACTTGCACTGTGGTGGGGCGTTCTGAAAGGTCTTCTTGCAATCAGCTTTGTATCGCCCTCCAAAGCCCCTGCCACGGAATAAATCTTGGTGACATCTATTGCCTCCTCCAAAGTCATATCGGGTAAAATTGTGGGAATCCTTTGTGCAAGCATAGACTTACCGCTTCCCGGAGTTCCGATAAGAAGAAGATTATGCCCACCGCTGACACAAAGCTCTATTCCACGTCTTAACGCTATTTGTCCTCTTACGTCTGAAAAATCAATATCATACTGTGCCGCCTCGGTAAAGATTCCTTCAACATCACATATGGTCGGTTCTATTTCCTTTTCGCCCATAAGATGAGAAAAAACATCGGCAAGGCACTCTGCCCCCAAAATTTCAATACCGCGTGTGAGTGCCGCCTCCTGTGCATTGTCCTTGGGAACAAAAACCTTTTTTATGCCGTTTTCCTTTGCATATGATACGAGAGCCAGCACTCCGCTTATGCTGCGAAGTTCTCCCGAAAGCCCAAGCTCTCCGATAAACATATATTCTGAAAGGTCAGCTTTCATCTGCCCTGTTCCTGCCATAATGGAAATGGCAATGGGAAGGTCAAATTGTGTTCCCTCTTTTTTCAAATCCGCAGGAGCAAGGTTTATAACGGCACGCTTTGCGGGAAATTCAAAACCGCTGTTTTTAAGTGCCGCACGCACTCTTTCCTTTGCTTCCTTAACCGTTGTATCGGGAAGTCCCACCACATCAAAAGCAGGCAGACCGTTTGAAAAGTCCGCCTCCACAATCACGCTTTTCCCCTCAAGACCGCATACTACGCCTGTGTTGACTTTAACTATCATATAAAACATCCTTGCTGTCTGTAAAATATTACCTTTAGTATACCACTAAGATGCTCCAAAGTCAAATACTGCAAAAATTTTCTTGACTTCCACTGATTAAAATAGTATAATACTTAGGTATTGAAAAGAGACTTATCTTCACCCGAAAAGATAGCAGCGTATGCGAAATCTTTTCGGAGAGGAAGAATAAACGGTTGCAAGGACAGTTCTGCATTTTCAGAGCGAGACGAGCCAACCTTTATTCTGACAACGGGGTGTAGCGCAGTTTGGTAGCGTGCTTCGTTCGGGACGAAGAGGCCGCGGGTTCAAGTCCCGCCACTCCGACCAAAAGAGAAAGGGTTTCACGTAAGTGAGACTCTTTTTCTTTTGGTCGTAAATTGAAAGGGACTTGAACCCTAAGAGGATACCGCGAGAGTTGGTAGCGACAGCGAGTCGTCGGGAGGGCGTTTACAACCGAGCAGACGAGCCGAGCGTGACTCGAAGCGGAGAGGAAGAATAACGGTTGCGAGGAAAATTCTGCGTCAGCAGAATAAAACGAGCCGTCCATTATTCTGACGACGTCCCGCCACTCCGACCAAAAGCAGAAACAGCGTTTTAAAGTTGTCAAAAAGTTGTCAAAAAACACATCCCCGAAAGGATGTGTTTTTTATAGCCTTTATATCCAATTATAACTGAGGGCCTGCAGATACAAGTGCCTTACCTGCATCGTTGCCTGTGTATTTTGCAAAGTTCTTTACGAAACGAGCAGCGAGGTCCTTTGCCTTTTCATCCCATTCGGACGCATTTGCGTATGTGTCACGGGGATCAAGGATTCCTGTGTCAACACCGGGAAGTGCTGTGGGAACTGCAAGGTTGAAGTAAGGAATTTCCTTAGTTTCTGCCTTGAGGATAGAACCATCGAGAATAGCATCGATAATTCCGCGTGTATCCTTAATGGAGATACGCTTGCCTGTTCCGTTCCAGCCTGTGTTTACAAGGTATGCCTTTGCACCGCTCTTTTCCATCTTCTTAACAAGCTCTTCAGCATACTTTGTGGGATGAAGCTCAAGGAATGCCTGACCGAAGCAAGCTGAGAATGTGGGAGTAGGCTCTGTGATTCCTCTTTCAGTTCCTGCAAGCTTTGATGTGAAGCCTGAAAGGAAGTAGTACTGAGCCTGCTCGGGAGTAAGAATTGAAACAGGAGGAAGTACGCCAAAAGCATCTGCTGAAAGGAAGATTACATTCTTCGCATCGGGAGCCGTAGATACGGGGCGAACAATCTTTTCAATATGGTCAATGGGATAAGATACACGAGTATTTTCTGTAACAGAATCGTCTGCAAAGTCACAAACGCCGTTTTCGTTAACAGTTACGTTTTCAAGGAGTGCGTTACGCTTAATAGCCTTGTAAATGTCGGGCTCTGATTCCTTATCAAGGTTGATAACCTTTGCATAGCAGCCGCCTTCAAAGTTGAATACGCCCTTGTCATCCCAACCGTGTTCATCATCACCGATGAGAAGTCTCTTGGGGTCTGTGGAAAGAGTTGTCTTACCTGTACCTGAAAGGCCGAAGAAGAGTGCTGTGTTCTCACCGTTCATATCGGTGTTTGCACTGCAGTGCATAGAAGCCATGCCGTTAAGAGGAAGGAAGTAGTTCATCATAGAGAACATACCCTTCTTCATTTCTCCGCCGTACCATGTATTAAGGATAACCTGCTCACGGGAAGTGATATTGAATGCTGCTGCTGTTTCGCTGTTAAGACCAAGCTCTTTGTAGTTTTCAACCTTAGCCTTTGATGCATTGTAGCAAACAAAGTCAGGCTCGAAGTTCTCAAGCTCTTCTGCTGTGGGGTTGATGAACATGTTTTTAACGAAATGTGCCTGCCAAGCAACCTCCATGATGAAACGGATTGCCATACGGGAATCTTCGTTAGCACCGCAGAATACGTCTACAACGTAAAGCTTTTTATCGGAAAGCTCTTTGATTGCAAGCTTCTTAAGCTCTGCCCATGCTTCTTCGCTGCAGGGGTGGTTATCATTCTTGAATTCGTCTGATGTCCACCAAACTGTGTCCTTTGAATTTTCATCCATTACGATGAACTTATCCTGAGGAGAACGACCTGTGTAAATACCTGTCATAACGTTTACTGCACCAAGCTCAGTTACCTGACCTTTTTCAAAACCTTCGAGGGAAGGATCTGTTTCTGCAGCAAAAAGCTCCTCGTATGAAGGGTTATGTACAATCTCCTTCACACCTGTAATACCGTACTTAGTTAAATCTACCTTTGCCATACCAATATACCTCTTTTCTTAAATATCCAATGTGTTAATTTTCACAAATATTCGAAAATTTCCCGATTTTACATCTTTTCACATTATAGCATATAAAAAAACAAAATGCAAGAGCAAAAATAAAAAATCGTTATTTAAATAACGATTTTTTATTTGCCTTCCTTTTCGGAGTTTGTATATAAAAAAGAAGTGACCCTTGATTGCATTTCTTTACACACAACCAAGGGTCACTTCTGGTCACTCTTAATATCTAACATCTTTTGTTATCCTCTCTTTCTTCGTCTGCCGCTCAACGCATAATCACATCTCTTAAACTTAATCATGAATTTTTCTATTCTCTAAGGAGAAAACCTGTGCTTTATATGTACTTTTGCTTTGAGGGGCGAATTTTGTACTTTTTAACTGAAGTGCTTATCTTATTTGAACCTTTTCCTGCTTGTTCCTTTCTCCCAAACAATCTATATTAAACGTATCACCGTCGTGTTTTAATTATTTACCAATCACTTACAAGGTTCAAATCTTAATCTGCCGCTTCTTTTAAAAAGTGTTAAAGCTTACTTTCTCATTGGAGTGTACCTCTCTTTCCTTGATTTAAGTGTAGCACAGAAAAAAACTGTTTTCAATTGACAAATTTTAAAAATATGAAGATCACTTTTTGTGTAATAGGGAGAATTTTCCCCGATGTTTCAAAATAGTATTTACAATCACTGTATTTTATTATATAATGAATGTGTTGGGCATGTTGGAAAAATGGTTCCGTCATGCACTTTTTTATTTAACATCAAAGGAGGATTTATATGAATTTAATACTTGTTACCGCCCTCGGTGTAGGCGGTGCAACGGTTTTCGGCGCATTAATTGGCTTTTTGTTTAAAAACATATCTCATAAATTTTCCGATATTGTCCTTGCCTTTGCGGCAGGTGTAATGCTCTCAGCAGCAGTGCTGGGGCTGATTCTTCCGTCCGTTGAATACGGAGGCGAGTATGCAATATTTATTACTGTTGCAGGAATTTTCACAGGTGCGTTGTGCCTGAATCTTATAGACAAGCTGGTACCCCATTTGCATAAAATGGCGGGCGGCGATATTGAATCACATAGCAAAACGAATTTAAGCAAGGTCTTGCTTTTTGTTATGGCTATTGCTATTCATAATCTGCCCGAAGGAATTGCGGCAGGTGTAGGCTTCGGAAGCGGTAACAATTCACAGGCGCTTTTAATTGCAGGCGGTATCGCTCTTCAGAATATTCCCGAAGGAATGGTTATTATCGCCCCTATGCTTTCGGCAGGTGTCAGTGCAAAAAGGACCTTTGTCATCGCAATGCTGACAGGGCTTGTGGAGGTTATAGGTACTTTTATCGGATTTTATGCGGTCAATATTGCGAAGGTTATTCTCCCCTTCGCCCTTGCATTTGCAGGCGGTACAATGCTCTATGTAGTAAGCGATGAAATGATTCCCGAAACCCATGCACACGGAAGCGAGCGGGGAGCAACATATTCACTGCTTGTCGGTTTTTGTGTAATGCTGATAAGCGATATACTGTTGGGGTAGTGCGGACGTAAAAAAATAAGACGAGGTGTAAAAAAGCCAAACTTTTTTACACCTCATTTTGTTTGAAATTAAAGAGTATTTATTTCTTTCTTATATATCATTCTCATATAAATAACCGAAAGCGTAATGGACGCAATCTCTGCTATGGGGAATGACAGCCACATATATGTTATATCACGGGTGGTTATTGCTAACAAAAATGCTACGGGTATAAGCACCACAAGCTGACGGCACACCGAAACAATCAAACTGAGTCCGCCTTTTCCCAATGCCTGAAATACCGAGCCTGCCACAATGCAATACCCTGCAAGCAAAAAGCTTATTGAAATATATCGCATCATGGGAATCCCTATTGCGAGGATATTTTGCATATCGCTTTCCCCTGTGTCAAACAGCATAAGGAGCTTTTCGGGGATAAGCTGGAACATAGAAAACCCAACAACCATAATGGCGCAAGCGTAAATAATTGAAAGCTTAATTGTTTTCTTGATTCTTTCCTTGTTTTTTGCTCCATAGTTATATGCAACAATCGGCACCATACCATTGTTAAGACCGAATATCGGCATAAATACAAAGCTCTGGAGTTTAAAATATATCCCGAAAACAGCCTGTCCTGTTGCCGCGGTTGCTGCACCGAAAATGCGCATAATCTGATTCATGCAGACCGTCATAACCGAGCCGATAGACGCCATGCAAATTGACGGCACGCCCACGGAATATATACGTTTGATTATTTCCTTGTCGGGCTTTAGAATATCCGCTTTTGAAATGGTAATATCCCTGTTAAATCTTCGGTTGATAAAAATTGCAAGGATAAATGCCGCTATCTGACCTGTTACTGTAGCAATCGCCGCACCCAGAACGCCCATTTCCGGAAATCCCAAATACCCGTAAATCATAATAGGGTCAAGAATAATATTAATAACAGCACCTGAAAGCTGAACAATCATACTAAGCATTGTTTTGCCGGTTGACTGCAAAAGCTTTTCATACATTGTCTGCCCGAAAAGACCTATTGAAAAAAGCATACATACGGAGAGGTATCTGCTTCCCATCTCAGACACGGCATCGCTTGCTCCGAATGAGTCAAAATACGCCTTTGAAAAAAGCACACCTAAAAGCATTATTACGGCAGTGCTTACAATGCTCAAAAACACACCGTTTGCCGCTACCTTGTTGGCTTTTGCAAAATTCTTTTCACCCAGACTTCTTGAAAGGAGTGCATTTGTTCCCACGCCTGTTCCTACGCCTATGGCTATCATCAGATTCTGCACAGGGAACGCCAGCGATAAAGCCGTCAGTGCATCCTGCCCCAATCCCGATACGAACATGGTGTCAACCACGTTATAAAGTGCCTGTGTAAGCATGGAAATCATCATGGGTATCGCCATTGAAAGAAGCAGGGGATTTATATTCTTTGTTCCCATTTTATTTTCTCTTATGCTTTGCTCCATTATTATTACCTCAGATCTTAATTTTTCCTTTGTCTATGTCGCAGATAAGCTTTGCTATTGCATCCTCGTTATTGCTGACGGTAATTATATCTGCCACACTTTTAGCAGCATCGCTGGCGTTTGCCACGGCAAGCCCCAGTCCGCTGCACGAAATCATCGACACATCATTATCATTGTCGCCGATTGCCACAGTTCTTTTCATCTCGATACCGAGAATGTCGGCAAGTTTTATTACAAGATTCCCCTTGCTCATTCCCTTGGGAAGTATTTCGTAATATTCAGGATCAGAACGGATAAAATCAAACTTCTCTGCCAAAGGATGTTCATTCAGCATGTCTCGAAGTTTGAAAAGCTCCTTCTCCTCTTCATGGGCAAAGAGTACCTTTGCAATAGTTTCCTCTACATCATAGTAGTGACATCTTAAATCCTGAAACCCCGCACTGTCACGATGCCTTATCATCGCTGTGTTCATTTTGCAGAAATAACTGTTCTCAAAGCCACAGATTTGTATCGACATTCCGGGAAGGTTTTTATCCACGTACTCAACCATTTCGAGTGCTTCACGGTCAAGAGCCTGCGTCCAGATGTATTCCTTTTTTGCCATATCATATATACCGCCGCCGTTAAAGCACCCTATGGGGACATTGGGCAATACTTCATTATATATATCTCCCACGATTACAGGCGGTCTCCCTGTGATAAATGTGAATAGTCCGCCGTTTTCCTTGAAATATTCAACTGCTTCTTTATTTTTATCGGAAATGGTTTTATCATCCCGAAGAAGTGTGCCGTCAAGGTCTGTGGTTATGAGTATTCCTTCAAATTTTTTCATCATTAAGCCTCCTAAACAGAATACCTGAAGTTCCCAAAACATTTGTGTATAATCCGTGTATAAAAAGAAGAAAACCGCCTAAAATTGGCGGTTTCCCCTGTTTTGGTCTGAGTGGGGAGACTTGAACTCCCGGCCTCTTGAACCCCATTCAAGCACGCTACCAAACTGCGCTACACCCAGATACGCTACTCGACTATTATAACCAAAGAAACCTTAATTGTCAAGTAAAAAAATTAAAAATTTTTAAAAAGAGAAGAAAAAGCTGAAAACCGAGCCATTAAAGCCGTTAATAGACTTTATTAGCTCGGTTTGCTTATCAATTTTTAATCTCTCCCTGTTCCTGCGAAGCAGGTACCAGGTGCAATTCTTCCTCATATATAATGGGGTCGGAATAGCTGAGAACTTCTTTTTTACTTGAGGACTGTCCTACCGTTATCTCATCGCCGGGATTAAGAGTTACATCTTTTGCCATAAGGCTGTACTGGCTCAGCATCACGGTTTTTTGCTTCTTTCCGTTTACGAAGATTTTACTCTTTGTGGTAAATCCTTCTCCCTGTACATATACGATGTTTTCCATAACTTTAAGTCCCGTTGCGGTAATGGGAAGTGTTCCCATTCTCATATCTACGTGTGCATATGGCTTTTCACCGCCGAACTGGAAATTATCACCGTAAAGCATATCGTATGCCAGATACTTAATCTGTCTTTGGAACTCCTTTTCCGAAAGAGGGGTATCTTCACTGCTTTTAAGCTGATGAAGCTTCACCATATTACCATTATTATAGCCAAGCTGACTCATTATCTCCCCCTGAAGTTCATAGGTTCGGAGGTCACGGTCTTTTTTCTCTAAGCCAAAGTTATTCCATGTTACATATTCCGTCTTGTAGATATGACCTGACTCAAGATTTTCAGGCTGAATATTAAGGGCAGGAAGATGGTCTCCATATGCAATCAGCATTGTAGGCTTTCCACGCTGCTCAAGCGCGGCAATGAGGTTGCCCAGGAACATATCCATCTCATAAAGCTGGTTTATATAATATTCCAGAGAACACATTTCTTCCTCTGTGAAGCTATTACTTTCAATTTTTATTACCGTATCTACGCCCTCAATAGGCTCTGTAGGATATGCACCATGCCCCTGAACGGAAACTGTCCACACAAATCTGGGCTTATCAGCAGTAATTCCATTTTCCTCGTCCGTATAGTTAAGGGCGGTCATAATCTCCTTTGTAAGAACGGCATCCTTACACCAATCGTAATAGGTAGTGTCATAATCATACATATATTCCTTGGACTGGAAGCTGTCAAACCCCATGTTGGGATACACTTTATCTCTGTCGTAGAAATTACCTGTATGGTTATGAATTGCATGGGCACTGTAACCAAGCTCTTTAAGGTTATAAGCCATGGTTTCACACGTTTCTTCCAAAAGAATGGTCTTATAAGGGTATTCTCCTGCACCGAAGTAGTCAAGGTTCATACCTGTCAAAACCTCAAACTCGGTGTTTGCAGTGCCTCCGCCGAAGGAGGGTACCTCCAGACGCCCTGTCGAATAATTTTCCCTCAGATAAGAGAAAATCGGTGCAGGGTCATCGGAAAAAGTCATATCCTTAAAATTCTTTGCATCAATAAAGGATTCAAGCTGAATCAGCACTACGTCGGGCTTTATCATTTCTTCTTGAGATTTGGTTTCAGGAAGACGCGATAAAATTTCCTCCACGCCCTTCTGGCTGTAGTCCTCGGGTTTATCTATACCGTTGTCAATAATACTGCTGGTAAAACAGTATACAAAGCCGTAATTGTCATAAGCACCTACGAGATTACCGAAATCGGTACTTAAAATTCTGAACTGATGTGCAAGCCCCGTCATAACCATGACAGCTGCCAGGCTGCCTGCTATTGCGGCGGTATTTTTTCCGTAATGCATTTTTCCCGTAACCTTGGGCCCGAGAAGCCACAGGGAAATAATTGAAACGATAAAAAGCCCCACTCCCACATACAGCATAACACGCTGCACAGGGCTAAGATACATAAGTATCAAGCTGAATCTTGCAATCTGAAAATCTATTGCGCCAAGCGGCGTTACTCTGTAAGTAAGAATAACACTGTTAATAAAGCCGCAGATAATCCATGGCATAGAAAACAAAACCGTTCCGAACAGACGTCTTCTGAAAAGAAGAGCAAATGAAAGGGTAAACATTATTATAAGAGAATTATAAACGAATACCAGCGGATGGCTTACGATATGTGCAAAGCCCTCCACTACACTATGTCTGCTCAGGCTTTCAATTGTAAAATTTTCGATTACACTGAGCAAAAGGAAAAAAATCAAAGGATGCTCTCTGAGTGCTTTTCCCAAAAACAAAAAGAACCTTTTGAATGGGGAAAGTCCCGCCTTGTCCTGATTTTGATTAGATTTAACCGTTTTCAAAAAAACACCTTCTTAACCTCAAAACAACCTCTTAAAATGACATATCTCCCTCGGGTGCCGAACATCCGCTAAGAAACAAAACTGCCAGAGCTACAACAATTATGACTGAAACAACCGCTATTTTCCAAGCTTTTCCCTTTTTTGAGGGTGTCACAACAGCTTCACCAAGAGGTGTGCCGCATCCGCTGCACTCTGAATTATTATCAGGGTTGATTTTACCGCATTTGGGGCAAAACATAAAAAAGCCACCTTTCTATATGTATTATACTCCCTTTGACAAAATTGTCAAGAGAGTGATTTTTTTGTTTTTCTGTATACACAGAATGAGAACTTTGTTCCCTCGTGGTCCATCAAATCGCTTTCACTGCAAAGCTTCCAGTCCCCAGCCTCGTCTATATTGAAAAGGAACGTATCACAAGGGGCACTCTTTCTGACCTTTGTAACAATGGCTTCATCGCAGTCATCTCTGAACATTTCATAAATCTGCCCTCCGCCTATTACAAACACGTCATCTGTCGGAAAATCTTTAACGTAATTTAATATTCCCTCCTTGGAATTAAAAACAACGGCGCCATCACGGACAAAGTTTTTATCACGGGTCAAAACCACATTTATCCTGTTTTTAAGGGGCTTTCCGTCGGGAAAGGAATCAAGAGTTCCCCTGCCCATTATTACAACCTTGCCCAAGGTAGTTTCACGAAAGAATTTCATATCGGGAGGAAGGGAAAAAAGAAGATTGTTATCTTTTCCGATACCCCAGTTTTCCGAAACACAAACTATCATTTTCATAATACATACCTCTTTATATAGCAACGGGGATTTTTTTACCCAGCGTGTGGAAATTATAATTTTCAAACTTAAAGCTGTCTACGGTAAACTTATAAAAATCATCAATTGATTTATCCATTACAAACTCGGGTGCATCATAAGGAGTTTTGGAAAGGATTTCTTCCACAAGAGGGATATGCCTGTCATAAATATGTGCATCGGCAATTACGTGAACAAGCTCCCCTGCCTTAAGTCCGCTTACCTGCGCCATCATATGCACCAGAACAGCATACTGGCATACGTTCCAGTTGTTGGCTGTAAGCATATCCTGTGAACGCTGGTTCAATATTGCATTTAACGTGTCACCGCTTACGTTAAAGGTCATGGAATAAGCACAAGGATAAAGCCCCATTTCGTGAAGGTCGTTATGATTATATATATTTGTCATGATTCTTCTGCTCTGGGGGTTATTCTTAAGGTCGAACAATACCCTGTCCACCTGGTCAAACTCGCCTTCCTTATACTTATGCTTTACCCCAAGCTGATAACCGTACGCCTTTCCGATAGAGCCGTTTTCATCAGCCCAGGAATCCCATATATGGCTGGAAAGGTCTTTGATATTATTACTCTTTTTCTGCCATATCCACAAAAGCTCGTCTACCGCGGCAGAAAGATTTGTCTTTCTCAAAGTAATAACGGGAAATTCCTCCTGAAGATTGTATCTGTTTACAATGCAGAACTTTTTAACTGTATGAGCCTTTGCTCCGTCCTCCCATACGGGACGCACATCTAAAAGCTCATCGGAATATCCGTGGTTTAGTATATCCTCACAATTTTGTTTAAATACGATATCAGCATAGCTCATGGTTTTTTACCTCGCTTTCACTTAGTAATTTTACCATTTTTGTGCATATAAGTCAAGTTTATTGATTGATTATTAATTTTTCCTTAAAACAGTTGAAGATATTTTCTTTATATGCTAAAATAAGATGTAATAATTTTTTTCGGAGGAAACACCAATGAAATTTAAAAAAATATTATCTTCCGCTCTTTCGGCAGTTTTCTTGTCGGGAGCGTGTTTTACAAATACCCTTGCATACAATGTGGGCGATGTCATTGGAAAGGTGCTTTCTACAGACATTGTCACCTATATAGACGGCATACGCGTACCGTCCTTTAATATTGCAGGCAGAACTGCCGTGGTTGCAGAAAATCTTAATGCCTGCGGTGTGGGATATTATGTGAGCTATAACGAGGCGGACAGGGCTTTGTCAATTTCCCCCAAGGGAAGCAAAGACAATCAGCGTGACTTTTTCCATTTTGATGCCGATACCTCGTCAAAGCCCGTGGGAACTCCCATAATGAACGTTTTATATTCCGACATCAAAACCTATGTGGATACACAGATGGTTGAAAGCTTCAACATAGGAGGCTTTACCTGTATTTACACGGACGAGCTGGCAAAGCACTGCGGTACTTATTCCTGGGACGAGGCATCACGCACCGTAAACATTTTTACTGAGGGGAAAAAGATTCTGCCCAACGCCGTTAAAACAGAGTCTTCAAGGACGCTTAGCGCCGACGAGTCCGTGATTACCAAGAGCGAAACCTTTGACAGGTGGGCATCCCCTGCCAAGAGCCACCTTACGTTAACCCCTGACGGGGAATATATGGCGGTGGAGATTTCAGAGCATATAAATATTGAGACCTACGACGAAAGCTTTAATCTTAAAAATTCCTTTGCTATAAAAAAGGAGCTTCCTCTGTTTGGGGGGCTGTATTTCGGAAAAGATTTTAATTATATTGCTTTCGGGCAGGAAAATCTGATGTGCGACAATTCAAGAGAGGTAATAAGAATCGTTATTTACGATAAAAACTTTGTAAAAATCAGCCAGGTGCCAATCAGCAATTGTAAAACCTCCGTTCCCTTTGATGCATCTTCGGGAGAAATGCACGAGGATGAAAGATACCTTGTTTTGCACACATCACGCACCCAATACCCCGATGAAAACGGAAGTGTTCCGCAGACACAGCTTACGGTTATTATAGATAAGCATACATGGCAGGTAAGCAATATTTTGGGAAAATTTCAGTACAATCATACAAGCCATGCCTTCCGCGAGCTTGTGAGAATTGATGAGGGCAGACTTATTACGGCAAACTATTCCGATGCAGCACCGATTCGGGGTGCGTTTTTGCAGGAGCTTGATTTTGAAGGAAAAATTGTTCATACGCAGAGCATATTTAATGTAGGCGGTCCGTTGGGTGCAAACTCTACAGGTGCAATGATTGGTAATCTGGAGGTTTCCCCCACAGGCTTCCTTGTCCCCATGAGCACTATAGACCACAGCATTCCTACGGGATACAGCAATGTAAACATAGACGGTATTGACAGGGAAAACCGCGATATATATCTTCTGTGGACGGATAAAAACACCTGGGAGCAAAAGCATACCTGCCTGGCACGATACACGGGGGTGGCACTTACGGGAAGCGTCCCCTACATTGTAAAGCTTGGTGACGGTAATTTTATGGTACTGTGGCAACAGTTCTCCGATTACAGTGAGGAAAGCGAAACAATACGCTTTGCATTCATTGATAAAAACGGAAACCAAATCGGAAAAACCCATTCCACCACTGGAAGGCTTTCCGAAAGCTGTAAGCCAATCGAAAAAAACGGCAAGGTGGTATGGTACGTAAACACTGAAGGAGGCAGGGACTTTTACAGCCTCATATCGGATGCAAATGCTTATGAAACTTTCGAGGAGGAGATTGTTATTCCTCCCGTTCCCTCTGAAAAAGCAGAGGATGTTGCTCTCCCCGAAGATAACGAAAAAGAAGATATTGATAAACCTGTTATTATAGACGGTATTTAAAAAGTAAGGCGGCAGAATTTTTATTCTGCCGTTTGTTTTTTGATGCAAGCATTTTCATCGGCACCGAGGTTAGGTTTTTGCGGATTTTGAGCCGACTACCGAGAAATCGCTCGCATCATTTACCGCTGCGGGCGAGCGATTTCAGGCGGAACAGGGAATGAGTTTTCCTTTGGAGCCAGCGGTACAAAGGGTTAAAATCCGCAAAAACAAAACCTGCTATCTAAAAGATTAGGTAAGGGTGTTTCTTAGCCCGACAGGAGCGTTTTAAGGGTCCGGGAAATCGCAATCCCGGCGGTTTTGGTCCTTTTGGCGGCAAAAGGACATAAGCCTCCACGCCTCCGTGGAAATTGTCAACATTCCCAATGTTAACTTTGGTTCTTTTGGTTACAAAGAACATCTTTTTGCATATAATAGGCATAAAGGAGATGATGTATAATGAAAGAAACCCCGAGATTTTTTCTGGGTGCAAATTCAAAAAAGGGCTTTGTTTCATACTTTGACGGATTGCAGGAAAAATCGAATAACTTACAGCTTCTGATATTAAAAGGCGGTCCCGGAAGCGGAAAGTCCTCCCTTATGAAAAGAGTTCTTAAATATGCTATAGACAAGGGAAACACTGTGGAAATAGTCCCCTGTGCTTCTGACCCTCAATCCTTGGATGCCGTTATAGATTATACGGCAGGGTTTGCTATCATGGACGGAACTGCACCCCATACTCTTGACCCCCGTATTCCCGGTGCAAGAGGGCATATTATGTACACAGGCGATATGTGGAACTGTGATAAGCTTTCCAAAAACACCGATAATATAGAAAAGCTTACAGAAACAATCGGGGATTGCCATAAAGGAGCTTCATCATATATTAAAGCAGCGACGGCACTGCTCGATGAAAACAGCTATCTTTCGGGGAAATGTATTGACAAAAAGGCCGCATCACAAGTCTTGGAAGAAATAGTTTCCCATATAAAAGGCGGGGGAAAATTCAAGGAGAAAAAACGGCTTTTAAGTGCAGTAACAACCGGTGAGATTAAGACGTTTTACAATACTCCCCGCCATTACTGTGACAAAACATATCTGATCCAGGATAATTACGGAGGTTTTGCAGACTATATCTTTAAAACAGTGTATGAATGGGCTATTTTAAAAAATGAGGAAATTATCCTTTGCCCCTGCTCCATAAACCCCGATAAAATTGACCATATTATTTTCCCAGAGAGCCGTATTGCCCTCTTAAAATCAAACGATTTTCTGAAATTCGACGGTGATGAAAAAATAGATGCCAAAGAATACTACTCTTTTATCCCGATGCCTCATATTATGGAAAAACGGCTGAAAAAGGCGGCGGAGCTTCTTTCGGAGGGTGGCAGCCTTATATCCGATGCAAAATTTCTTCACGATGAGCTGGAGGCTTTTTATGTGTCTGCGATGAACTTTAAAATGGCTGACGGCTTTTTTGACGAAATAAAAGAACGCTTTTATAAATAGCATTAACCCCCTGCACCAGGCAACAAAATGTGTAAGTTCTGTTAATTTTTCACTAAAACCATTGACTTTTTTCGCCATACATTGTAAAATGTATTGAGTAGTACTGAAACTTCGGAGGGATAAAATGAAAACACAGCTTAGCAAGCAGGAAAAAGAAAGACTCAGTAATAAGACTGTACTTTTCACAACATGCGTACTTTTATATGGGTTATTACTTTTGTTTATAAAACAGATGATGTCAAACTCGGCAACCGTTCTGGGCGCGTTGAGCCTTATCGGGATTGTTCGTTGGACCTCACTTGGCGGAGCAATGGCGTGTGCTATATGGAGCGCATATAAGGAAAAGAAGGGCTTCTACCTTTACTGTGCTATGTGCCTCTATGTTTTTCTTACTTCATTCACCATTCAGTTCATCAATCCGATAAAGTCCTTTCCTTTAAATTATCTTGCACTTGGTTGTGCATTCGTTCTTGCACAGGCTTACTACTATTTAAAGGTAGCAGGGAAGCTCAGACGCGGAAGTGTTATCGGAAAGCTTTTCATTGGTGTGTGCGTTTTAGCTGCCGCTGTGCTGGCACTTGGATTCTATATTGCATATTAAACAATTAAAAATGCGGGGTGTTACAAAATAACACTCCGCATTTTTGATATAAACAGGAAAACAAAAAACAGAGTGTTCACTGAACACTCTGTTTTCTATTCTGTCTCAAAACTTATTTAACGATGTTCTTAAGAGCCTGACCAGCCTTGAAAGCGGGAACCTTAGAAGCAGCAACCTTAACCTTAGCCTTTGTCTGGGGGTTGATGCACTCACGAGCTGCTCTTTCTCTAACTTCGAATGTACCGAAGCCAACGAGCTGAATCTTTTCACCCTTCTTAAGAGCGTCTTCTACAGCACCAACGAAAGCGTTGAGAGCCTTTTCAGCATCCTTCTTGGAAAGTTCTGCCTTTGCAGCGATAGCAGCAACAAGTTCTGTCTTATTCATGATTTCTCCTCCTTAAAGTTTTTTCTAATATAAATTCGCGATTATATTCGCGATTTATCGTCCTTTATATAATATCACAAGATTTTTCCATATTCAAGTGTTTTCTTGAATATTCTTGAAATTTTTGATAAATTTTTTCGTAAAAACCCCTAATTCTTCCTCAGGGTCAATACCATTTTTGTATGCAATGGCACATATTTCAAATAATTTTCTTCCTATTTCGTCTTTTTCGGCATATTCCCTGTCTTCCACGCTATAAAGATTACCCTTGACGGCCTTGCCGATAATCTTTGTGGTTTTCGTAAGGGCAGGCAGGGATTTTGTCACCGACTGCATAGCTTCATAAACAGTTTTCTGTCCCCTTTGTGCTTTTTTTATTTCCTCCCAGTTTGAAAGCACCTCGTCGCTGTCCTTTACCTTCACATCCCCAAAAACATGAGGATGTCGCTGTATCATTTTCCTTGACACCGCATCGGTAACGTCGTCAATTGTAAATGTACCTTCCTCTTTTCCTATCTGAGCGTGCATAACCACCTGCAAAAGCACGTCCCCCAATTCGTCTGCTATCTTCATAGGGTCGCCCTCATCTATGGCATCGCTCGCCTCATACGCCTCCTCCAAAAGACATTTGACAAGGCTTTTATGTGTCTGCTCCCTGTCCCACGGGCATCCGTCGGGGGCACGAAGCTTTTCTATAATATCGCAAAATTCATAAAATTTTATTTTTTCTTCCATAATTAAAGCTCCTCTCTTGTGATGCATCGGCTTATAATTACCAAAACAGCGTAAACGACTGCGGCAAACGCAATTGCCAAAAGCAGAGTTATCGCCGAGGGGGAAAGCTCATATATAACCCTTGCCCCCAAGCATGAAATTCCTGCACTGATTAAAAGCTTTATTGTTACGGGAACTACGCCCCTGATACTTGTTTTTTTGCTAAGCATAAAAGTATTCATAAACATGGCGGGCAAAAATGCCAGAATGGTCGCAAGAGGTGCACCCTCTACCCCTGTTTTTGCCACAAAAACAAAGTTAAGTACAATCTTAAGTATTATTGAGCCTGCCGTTACAACTATCGGCTGCCATACCTTTCCCAAGGTTTGCAGCATTGCCGTGGTGGTCTGTACAAAGGGCATAACAACTATCATTCCCCCTGCCAGTGCCAGAAGGGCATAGTGGGAAGAGGAATTATAAAGAAGCGTCAGAATTTCTCCCGAAAACAGTGCCATTCCCAATGCACAGGGAAACGCCGCCAGAAAAATAAGCTTTATCGCCCGCTGAGTGTTCTCACTTAGCTTTTCTGCATTTTCTTTTACCGCTGCAATAGCGGGAACTGCACTTGCCGTAAATGCCGTTATGATGGTAGCGGGCAGATTATACACAGTATTTGCACGGGTGAGATATCCAAACATTTTAAGTCTTTCGCTTTCCGAAAATCCTCCCTGTGCCAAAAGCTTCGGAACAGTAAGTGTATCTGTCAGCATAACTGCCGTAAAGCCAAAGGCTCCCAGCGTGACGGGGATTGAAATTTTAAGAACCTTCATTGCCATTTTCATATTGGCTTTGCCCTGTACGCCCTTTGCCTTTCTGAAGCTGATTTCAAGAACTGCCGCAGAAGCAAAGGCACCAAGCGTTACCCCTGCTATTGCTCCTGCCGCACCATATTCTATTCCGAAGTGGTAAGTAAGTGCACATATACCTATTCCCAAAGCCACTTTTACAAGGCTTTCAAAAAGCTGACTCACTGCAGAAGGTGTCATCAGGCTTTTTCCCTGAAAATATCCACGCCTTGAGCTTATTACACCCATAACCAGAAGGGCAGGCGAAAGAATCCGAAGCGACTTTGCCGCCACGGGATTGCCGCCGCCAGAAAGAAGTCTTGCCAGAGGGGAAGCAAAAAAGAGCAGACCTGCCGCCGCCACCACGGAAAACACCGTTACCAGCACAAAGGTGGATTTAGCGAGGGAGGACGCCTCCTCCTCACTCTTACTTCCTGCAATCAGACCTGAAAGTGCAATGGGAATACCCGTAACGCATATTGCCAGAAACACATTATAAATGGAGTAGGCACTCTGATATACGCCTATTCCGTCCTCATGAAGAAAAAAGCGGTCAAGGGGAATTTTCAGCGCCGCACTCATTATTTTACATATAATCGAGGCGGCGGCAAGTACCGCCGCCCCGTATAAAAAGCTTTGCTTTTTCATTTCGGGAATCAGCCCCTTATTTATTCTTCAAATTCTTCGTCTTTTTCGTCTGCGTTATATTCTTTTCCGTCTGCCTTCTTTTCGCTGTCTTCTTTCATGTTGTCAATGAGATATTTCTGAATAATTCTTCGTGTCATAAACATCTGTGCAAGAGTAACCACAGAGAAGAATACAAGCATGGTTATTATAAAGGTAAACATAAGCATGGCAGGAGGTACACTCACTGCAAGGGTACACATAAAATAAAGAAGCATCGTGCTGATAAAGGCTATTCCCATATTTGTGGGAAGCTTAATCATCGTAAGAATTACACTGTTTTTATAAAGCTCCTTAAGAGTAAGCTTGAATCCCACCATAAGCTGATATGTGTACATCTGCATCATAAGAAATACCAGCGAACCTGTAAAAATTACCACGCTCAGAATCTGCATATCGGGCATAAGGTACTTATAGAAAAGAAAGCTTCCCGTTGCAAACATCATGTATGCCATATTTATAATATACACGGCAAGGGATTGTTTCCAGTTTTCTTTCATTCCGCGGACAAAATCTGCCCATACCCACGCATGACGGTCATGTACATATTTCCGCAAAACATTGCAAAAGCCTGCCGTTGCGGGACCTGCTCCGCAAAACTGAATCAGAATTGCCATAAGCACAGGGGTAAGTCGTATTGCCTCCCTTACAGCCTCCGTGTTGTCGGGGCTGATTCGTGCAAGCTGCATATAAAAGACAAGTGCATACTGCACAAATTTATAGCTTATAAAAATAGCAGGAATTGAAACAATCATATATATAAGGTTAAGCAGTACAAGCTTCCAGAAGCGTCTGAAATAAATATCCAGAAAAAGCATAAAGCCTTTTCTTTTATTTACCTGTTCACGGCTTACGCCTTTTCCCTCTTTTGTAACGTCAAACAATTTTGCCATTACAATTCCTCCTTAGATAACATTCATCTGTATGTCATATATTTGCTTTCTGTGATAAGAACATTCTCCGCTTTCATAGCCGTCCACATACTTATTCATAGCGGCAATTACAACCTCGGGCTTTAGATTATTCCGGCTTCCTGCCGAAAGGGTCATTTCGATTTTTCCCAAGGTTACCTTTATATCCTTTATGTCAGGACGGATATCACATTCACGGATTCCGCTTTTTGTCTTTTTGTCAATAAGGATTTCTTTCATTGCCAAAAAGGAAGCTATTCCCGAAGGTGTTTTTTCGGGAAAAACATTATATACTGCAATATCAAGCTTTTTCATATTGCTCTTTCCCTCATGGGCAGAAAGGATTTTAATTCCGTCGGGTAAAACGGCGTTAAGCCTTTCTTTAAGCTCCCCGGGGGGCATTTCTTCCGAAAGAATAATCTCAATTATTTCGCACTCGCTCGTATATCCCACGGAAAGGGGCAGTGCAAATCCTAAAAGCGGATGGGGGTTAAAGCCCTCCGAATATGCCACTGGGATATGCGCTCTGCGGATTGCTCTCCCGAACACTCTTACAAAATCAAGATGTGAAACGTACTTTACCCTTTCGTCTCTTTCATAACGAAGATAATAATTACTGTTCAAAGCACACACATCCTTTCTTCGTTTTGCAAAGTGATGCCGCACCGCAGCCACTGCACTTCTCACGGCAGTTGGGTGTTGTTGCCGCCTGCTTTGCTTTCTCATTTTCATTTTTCATGAAATCGCGTGATACCCCGATATCCACAAAATCCCACGGTAAAATCTCGTCATAATCTCTTTCTCGGGTATAAAAAGCCATATCAATTCCGCAGTCAGAAAAAGCCTTTTTCCACTTTTCAAGGTCAAAGCACTCATTCCAGCCGTCTAATTTACAGCCTAATTCGTGAGCACGCAGAAGCACCGCCGAAAGCTTTCTGTCACCGCGGGCAAAAACGCCTTCAAGCACGCTTATATCATTCTGATGATAGTTATATTTAACCTTGCGGCTTCTGATTTCATTTTTAAGGAAAAGCTGTTTCTCGTAAAGCTCGTCCATACCATCCTGCCTTGCCCACTGGAAAGGCGTATGGGGCTTGGGAACAAAGCTTGCCACGCTTAGTGTCACATTAACTCCACGGCGTTTATTTGTCTTTTCGCTTTCATAGAAGCAGTCCACAACCTTATGTGCAAGGTCTGCAATGCCTGCAATATCGGAATATTCTTCATAGGGAAGCCCTATCATGAAATAAAGCTTCACACCGTTCCATCCACCCTCAAAGGCAAGGGTAGCCGACTTTATGAGGTCTTCCTCCGACACGTTTTTATTTATAACGTCACGCATTCTCTGACTTCCCGCTTCGGGAGCAAAGGTAAGTCCGCTTTTTCTGACCTTCTGCACTCTTTCCATAAGGTCAAGGCTGAAATTATCCACACGAAGCGACGGAAGCGAAAGGCTGACCTTTTCTTTTTCCGTAACCTCCAAAAGCTTGTCCGTTAAAGTCTCAAGCTGGGTATAATCACTGGTGGAAAGGGAGGAAAGTCCCATTTCCTCATACCCTGTTGACTCGATAAGAGAGCAAGCGTCCTTTAAAAGAGTATCGGCACTCTTTTCCCTGACGGGGCGGTAAATCATTCCCGCCTGACAGAATCTGCACCCTCTTATACAGCCTCGGAACACCTCGATATTGCTTCTGTCGTGAACAATATCACAAAAAGGCACAATAAATTTATCGGGATAGCTTACAGCGTCAAGGTCGGATATAATACGCTTTCTGACCTTTTGGGGTGCTTCGGGCGAGTTTGGTGTCATACTTTTTATTGTTCCATCGCCGTTATATTCCACATCGTAGAGAGAGGGTACATAGATGCCCTCAATCTTTGCAATTTTGCGAAGATAGTCCTCTCTCGTGCCGCCCTCTTTTTTCCACTGCTTGAAAGCGTCCATCAATTCCCCGATAACTTCCTCTCCCTCGCCCATGGTGAAGAAATCGAAAAAGTCTGCAATGGGCTCGGGGTTATATGCACAGGGCCCTCCGCCATTTACAAAGGGGTCGTCCTCTGTGCGGTCTTTGGAAAGGAGCGGGATGCCCGCAAGGGAAAGCATATTTAAAATATTGGAATAGCACATTTCATACTGGAGAGTAATCCCTAAAAAATCAAACTCCTTTACGGGAGTGAGGGTTTCGTTTGTAAACAGGGGTACGCCCTGCTTTTTCATTTCCTCTTCCATATCAAGCCAGGGGGCAAATACTCTTTCGCAGTAGGTATCCTCCCTCTGATTTAAGACATGGTAAAGGATTTTCATACCAAGATGGCTCATTCCCACCTCGTAGGTATCGGGAAAAGCAAACGCATACCTGATTTGTACTTCCTCGGGATTTTTTATTACACTGTTAAGCTCGCCTCCGCAATAATGGGTGGCTTTCTGCACTTTTCTAAAAAGTGCATCGGGGTTTTTAATAGTACTCATAAGTTTCTCCTGTGTTAAAAGGGAATAAGTTCCTTTGCGGTATCTGTAAGAAGCGCTATCACCTTTTTGAAATCTGTAGTTTGTGTCCATACACGGCTTATGTTTTGCATTATGTGGGGCGTTAAAAAGTTGATCCCCGCTATCACAATTAAAATCACAGCCGCCGCAATCGCTCTGTACACCGTCAGAATCAAAAATTCTTTTAGCTTGTCATTCATTTTCACTCACCTCATTACAAGGTATGTGAAAATCTCATTTAAAATACTGATAAAGATAACATTTAAGCATTCCGTTATACAGCTTGCGTTTTTTATCGGCACTTCTTCCGTAGCACTCCTCAAATTTCTCGTGGGAGGTCAGGATGTATTTGCCGATGTTGGGAAAATCTGAAAAATGCTTGCCGATTTTCCGATAAAGGGATTCACAGCTTGTATTGTCCATCAGTCTTTCGCCGTAGGGAGGATTTGAAACAAGAACGCCCTTTTCCGAAAAAAGCGGTGCTTCTGCCGCATCGCATACAGAAAAATGAATATATTTATCCACGCCTGCACGCTTTGCATTCTCCTCTGCAAGAGCGACCGCCTGCGGGTCAATATCACTTGCGTAAATACACGGCTCGATTTCGTTATCAATAAGGCTTATTGCCTCCTCGCGGATTTCATCATAGAGGCCTCGGCCCATTATTCTCCATTTTTCGCTGACAAAGCTTCTCTTAAGTCCGGGAGCTATCTTTTTTGCGTAAAGGACCGCCTCAATAGGGATTGTGCCGCTGCCGCAAAACGGGTCTGCAAAGGGGCGGTCTCCCCTCCACCTTGTAATATCAATCATCGAGAAAGCCAGCGTTTCACGCATGGGTGCCGCAACGCCCTGTGCTCTGTAGCCGCGTTTATAAAGCGGTTCGCCCGTAGTGTCAAGGTAGATTGTTGCCTCGTCACGCATCAGCGAAAAGGAAATACGCATCATGGGGCCTGTTTCCTCAAAATTCTCAATTCCATATTTCCCTCCAAGCCTTTTTACAACGGCTTTTTTCACAATGCTTGTGCAAGCGGGAACGCTTGAAAGCACGCTTTTTAGACTGCTTCCCTTAACAGGAAATGCACAGTCCGCCTGAATGAAGTTTTCCCATTCGATGTTGTACACACCCTGAAACAATTCCTCAAAGGTTGTTGCACGGAACTGTGCCATTTTAATAAGCACACGCTGTCCCGAGCGGATATTTACATTTGCCAGGGCAATTGCCTCCAAATCTCCCTCAAAGGTGATTCTGCCATCGGTTACCTCGGTGGTTTCATAGCCGAGAGAGCGTATTTCGTGAGCAAGAGTTGCCTCTGTGCCGAAAAATGTGGGAATTGTAAGAAGTAATCTGTCCGCCATGGATTGTCCTCCGAAAATGGTATTTCATCTTATTATACATTAGAAAAGTGCATTTTACAAGAATTTTATTGCCCTTTTACACAAAATGGATTATAATATATATTACAGAGGTGACAGAGATTGCATATCGAACACAATTCAGGTAATTTAATATACAGAAATCCATTCGGGGCATGCAGGGTAAATACCTGTATTACGCTCCGTCTTTGCGTGGAATCTTTTTCAGAGCCGGAAAAGGTCGTACTTATTATCGGAGAAAATGAAATCCCTATGAATTACGCCTTTGCGCTGTCGGGCAGACGTATGTACGAGTGCAGTGTAGAGATGCCCTCCGAGGAGGGGCTTGTTTTCTATTATTTCTATGTATGTGCCGACGGAGTTACGATGTATTACGGCAACAATTCCCTGCACTTAGGAGGCGAGGGTGAGGGCTGTTACAACGTTCCCGAAAGCCTCTATCAGATAACTGTTTATTCTAAAGAATACACCACTCCCGACTGGATGAAAAATGCCGTGGTTTATCAGATTTTCCCCGACCGCTTTAACAGAGGAAAGGAAACGCCTTTCCACGGAATAAGGCGGCAGTGGGGCGATGAGCCATTTTACCGCCCCGACCAGTTTGGAGGAGAGTATCTTTCCAATGACTTTTTCGGTGGAAATTTTGACGGCATCAGGCAAAAGCTCCCCTATCTTGCAGATTTGGGTGTGACGGCACTTTATTTAAATCCAATATCAAAGGCGTTTTCCAATCACCGCTACGACACGGGAGATTACGAAACCCCTGACGAGCTTTTAGGAAGCACAGAGGATTTTGAAGAGCTGGCAAAAGAAGCAAAAAAGCACGGCATACGCATTATTCTTGACGGAGTTTTCAGCCATACGGGTGCTGACAGCAGATATTTCAACAAATATTATAATTACGACTCCGAGGGTGCTTTTCAAAGCAAGGATTCACCCTTTTACAGTTGGTACAATTTCACAAATTATCCCGATAAATACGAGTCGTGGTGGGGCTTTGAAACATTGCCCAACGTAAATGAAATGGACGAAAATTTTATAAATTACATTGCATCGGGGAAAGACAGCGTTATTAAAAAATGGCTTCGGCGTGGGGCGGATGGTTTTCGGCTTGACGTGGCTGACGAGCTTCCCGATGAATTTATAAAAAAGCTCCGCAGTGCTTTGAAAAAGGAAAACCCCGATTCCCTCCTCATCGGTGAGGTATGGGAGGATGCCAGCAATAAAGTAAGCTATGGGGAGCAACGTGAATTTTTATGGGGAAAAGAGCTTGACAGTGTAATGAACTACGTTTTCCGCGAAGCCGTTCTTTCCTACCTCACGGGCTGTGACGCAAAGCTCTTTTCAATGCGTATTCATTCTCTGCTTGAAAACTATCCCAAAGAGTCCCTTTACTCGGCAATGAATCTTATTTCCTCCCACGATGTACCGAGAGCTATGACGGTTTTGGCAGATACTCCCGATTTCCGCACGCTTTCACGTATAGAGCAGCACGACTATGTAATTTCCGAAGAGAAAAAGGAGCTTGCAAAAAGGCGAATGGTGCTTGCTGCGGCTCTGCAGATGACACTTCCCGGAGCACCTACAATATATTACGGAGATGAAACGGAAATGATGGGCTTTGCCGATCCCTTTAACCGTGCCCCCATGGACTGGAATCACGGCGAAAGTGAGATTTTCCGTCAAATAAAAATGTTTGCAAATTTGAGGAAGGAAAAAACGGCATTGCGTACAGGCTTCTATACCCTTGTATCCGCAGAGGACGGCGTGATTTGCTATATGCGAAGCCTTGAAAACGGCATTGATGCTTTCGGCAAAAAAGCACAGGGCGAGGATATTATAGTAATAATAAACCCCAATGATTGCCACAGGTATATAAATATTAACCTCAGCCGATTTGGCGTGACACAGGTGAAAGATACGCTGACAAGGGACACTGTGTCCCCGTCGGCTACGCTTTCCATGGAGCTTGCTCCCTATTCCTACAGAGTTCTTACCCCCGAAAGGAAGACAAGAGAATGTACAAAAATACAATCCACACAGCAGAAATAACAGCATTCGGTGCAGACGGAGAGGGCATTGCAAAGCCCGAGGGCTTCACCGTCTTTGTTCCCTCTGCCGTAAAGGGCGACATAGCGGAAATTCTGATTGTAAAAGAAAAAAAGAATTTCGGCTACGGAAAGCTTCTTAATGTGATAGAGCCTTCCCCCCTCCGCACAGAGCCTCAGTGCGATGTTTTCGGAAAATGCGGCGGTTGCAGTATGCAGAGTGTTGCTTACGAGGCACAGCTTGAATATAAAAAGAATAAGGTTCAGGATGCTTTAAGACGTATCGGCGGATTCCACGATGCGGTGGTTTCTACAGTTACAGGCAGCGACCCCTGCTATCACTACAGAAACAAGGCTCAGTTTCCCGTGGTTTTGACGGACGAGGGCGTTAAGGCAGGCTTTTATGCACCCCACAGTCACAGGGTAGTCGTGCCGAAAGAATGCAGTTTGCAGGATAAGCGTACAAACCGCGTTGCAGAAGCGGTTTGCGATTGGGCTACAGAGAACAATATTTCCGTGTATGACGAAAAAAGCGGAAGCGGAAACTTACGCAGAATTTGTATGCGGACAGGAAAGGACGAAGCGGTTTTGGTGCTCGTTGCCAAAAAGAATCTTCCCTGCACAGAAAGCCTTGTTGACAGAATAACGGAAGAATTTCCCTTTGTAAAAGGGATTGTGGTAAACATAAATCCCGACCGTACAAATAATGTGTACGGCGAAAGGGACAAGGTGATATACGGCGTGCCCTATATTTATGACAACATCGGCGATATAAAATACAAGGTGCATTACAAAAGCTTTTATCAGGTGAATCCCTATACCACAAAGCTTCTTTATGAAAAGGCACTTTCCCTTGCAAATCTTGATAAAACCCAGACTGTGTTTGACCTTTACTGCGGCACTGGAAGCATCAGCCTTTTCCTTGCAAAAAAAGCAAAAAGAGTAATCGGTATCGAAATCGTGGAGGATGCAGTTAAAAATGCCGTGGAAAATGCAAAACTTAACGGCATCGAAAATGCAGAATTTTTCTGCGGAGAGGCGGAAAATGTCGCTCCAAAGCTTATAAAAGAGGGCGAAAGGGCTGATGTGGTAGTCCTCGACCCGCCCAGAAAAGGGTGCGAGGAAAAGCTCCTTGCGGCAATAGCCTGTATGAAGCCCGAACGAATCGTATATGTTTCCTGCGACTGTGCCACCATGGCACGCGATGCAAAATACTTGTGCGAAAACGGATATACGCTTAAAGAAGCTCATGCTTTTGACCAGTTTCCGATGACTTCTCACGTTGAATCCGTCGCACTTTTGGTGCAGTCGGATTCATCGATATAAATCTCTGCCGAGATTTATACACTACAGATTATTTTCACCTTTCAAGGGCTATTTAGATAAAATTCTAAATAGCCCTTGACATCGTTTTGTGCATATGCTATAATCTATTTAGAAATATTTCTAAATTCCTCGCAGGGAGCGTGATATTAATGGGAATGAATGAAACCTTAAAGGCTATTTCCGACTCTGTCAGGCGCGATATATTGCAGATGCTCAAAAGCGGAAGAAAGTCGGCAGGGGAAATTGCAGAACATTTTGATTTGACAGGTGCAACTGTTTCATATCATCTGGCAAAGCTTAAAAACGCAGACCTTATTTCAGAACAAAAGCACAAAAATTTTATTTATTACGAGCTTAATACCTCCGTGTTCGAGGAAGTATTAACATGGATTTACGCATTAGGAGGGGAAAGAAAATGAAATTTATAAAATGGAAAATTCTTATTATAACCTGTCTTGTATGCCTTTCGTCAATTCTTTTAGGACTACACTTATGGGATGACTTACCCGATAAAGTGGCAATTCATTTTAACATTTACAACGAGGCTGATAATTTTGCCTCCAAGGGATTTGCGGTGTTCGGACTGCCGATTATGATGGTGTTTTTGCAGATGTTCTGCTGCATTATTAATGACCTCAACTCCCATAAACACGGCAAGCGAATAAAGCTTGAAACGGCAACAAAATGGATAATCCCCATTATGACTATAATTTTGCAAATAATCACACTCGGGTATAGTCTGGGGTGGAATATTGACATACGAAAAACCGTTGCAATAATTATCGGTGTAATGTTCCTTGTGATAGGCAATTACCTGCCTAAGCTTGATTATGTAAAAAATTATAACCTCGACACCGAAAAAGCCAGAAAAATAAACCGGTTTATAGGGTATGAAACTGTTATTATGGGTGTTCTGGTGCTTATAACAGTATTTTTACCCCCGATTGCTACAGCCATATGGCTTGTTTTGTTGATACCCTACACTATCATAAGTGTTGTATATGGAATTAAAGTCGGTCGAAAAATTGATTGACAAATCCGCATTTGTATGATAGACTTATTCCCAATGAAAGGGAGTAGCGGCGGATTTATCCGTTACAACGGCGTCAGTACGGTAAGTTTATTACCCGCTTTTGTATGAAACAGCGAGACTTTTATTGCATTTTTGTGCAATAAAAGTCTCTTTTTTTGTTTTCAAACCGCTTCCTGTCGACTATAATATTTAAAGAGGTGCGTTATGGATTATTTAATTAACTTAATTCTTCTTCTGAGCGGATTTTTCTTTCTCGTAAAGGGTGCTGACCTTTTCGTGGACGGAAGCAGCAGCGTGGCAAAAATCTTCAAGATTCCCTCCGTTATAATCGGTCTTACCATTGTTTCTATAGGAACAAGCCTTCCCGAAGCGGCGGTAAGTATCACTTCATCACTTCAGGGAAGTTATGACCTTTCCATTGCCAATGTAATCGGCTCCAACCTTTTTAATTTGCTTGTGGTTGTAGGTGCGTCTGCACTTATCTGCCCCTTTGTTGTGGACAGAATGATAATGAAAAGGGACTTTCCCATTTGTATAGGGCTGACAATACTGCTTGCGATTATGCTTCTTGATAACACACTTTCACGCCTTGAAGCAGGAATTTTGTTTATCCTTTTCGTCGCTTATATTATCCTTTTGGTGGTATCGGCACTTAAAGACCGCCACGATTCCGATTCGGAAGATAAGCCCATGCCTGTGGGAAAAAGCCTTATATTTATTCTTCTCGGCGGTATCGGAATTGTTTTAGGAGGAACGTTTACGGTTGACAGTGCAAAGTTTTTTGCCCGCGAGTTTGGCATGAGCGAAATGCTTATAGGGCTTACTGTGGTTGCTTTAGGAACGAGCCTTCCCGAGCTTGTTACAAGCATTGTTGCCGCTAAAAAAGGCGAAAGCGAAATTGCACTGGGTAATGTTGTCGGCTCCTGCATATTCAATATTATGTTTATTTTAGGTATGAGCGGTCTTGTGCATCCTCTTTTCTGCGGAAAGGAAGCCCTTATTGATACAGCCATTCTTATCGGGGTTAATATTCTTATGTATATTGCCTGTGTTACAAGTAAGAGAGCATCACGCCCGGAGGGAGCAGTTTGTGTGGCACTCTATCTGATATATGTTGCATATACTATATTGCGAGCCTTTAATATGCTTCCTTTCTAATAAGAATGGATTGACATTTTATAGAGGTTATGGTAAAATCAACACATAAAAGGGAGTAGCTAACGCATCAGTGATGCGGTACAACGGCGTCAGTACGATGATTTTGTCATCCGCTTTTGTATACCTTTTGGTACTGCGAGACTTTTATTGCATTTTTGTGCGATAGAAGTCTTTTTTTGTGTCAAAGGAGGTGCGAAGCGGAAAGGAAGACTTCACCGCAAACCATTTTATTAATATTTTTGAGGTGAATTTTTTATGGGTTACGTACTGAATTTATTTTTACTGGTTTTAGGTTTTTTCTTTCTGATTAAAGGTGCTGACCTTTTTGTAGACGGAAGCAGCAGTGTGGCGAAAATTTTTAAGATTCCGTCGGTTATAATCGGGCTTACAATCGTTTCCGTCGGAACCAGCCTTCCCGAAGCGGCAGTAAGTATTTCGGCATCCCTTAAAGGCGCATATGACCTTTCCATTGCCAATGTTGTGGGAAGTAATATATTTAATCTTCTCGGCGTTGTAGGCGTTTCTGCAATTATCTGCCCCTTTGCGATTGATAAAGTGATTATGAGAAGGGACTTTCCTATCAGCATACTTTCTACGATGCTTCTTGCACTAATGCTTATAGACACTACCCTTTCTCTTGTTGAGGCTATTATCTTATTTATACTTTTTATAGGATATATTCTGCTCCTTGTACGCTCCGCTCTTAAAAACAGAAGCGAGGACGACGAAGAAGATAAGACCCTTTCTCTTCCCAAAAGCCTTTTATTTATTGCAATCGGGATTGTGGGAATTGTATCGGGCGGTACACTGACAGTTGATGCGGCAACCTTCTTTGCCGAGGCTTCAGGTATGAGCGAGCTTTTAATAGGGCTTACAATCGTTGCCGTGGGAACGAGCCTTCCCGAGCTTGTAACAAGTGTGGTTGCGGCAAAAAAAGGTGAAAGCGAAATTGCACTGGGTAACGTTATCGGCTCAAATATATTTAACATTCTCTTTATTCTGGGAATGAGCGGTATCGTACACCCTCTAAACTGCGAGATAGGTGCTCTTATTGACACAATACTCCTTATCGGGATGAGCCTTCTTATGTATTTTGTGTGCAAAACAAAAAGCAGGGTTTCCCGTGTTGAGGGATATATAAGCGTTGTTATTTATGTGGTTTATGTAGTATATATAATTCTCAGGGCATACTCTATTTTATAAAAATTTCGGAGGTAGTTTATGGTTTCGTGGATTCTGAATCGGTTTATTTCCAAAGATACCGATGTCCGTAAAGCACGCAGTATATATGGCTACGTGTGCGGAAGCATGGGAATATTTCTGAATATGGTGCTTTTTGCCACAAAGCTTACTGTGGGTATAATAAGCTCCTCCATTTCCATAACTGCCGATGCATTTAACAATCTGACCGACGCAGGCTCTTCAATAATAAGCCTGTTCGGATTTATTCTTTCATCGCAAAAGCCTGACCAGAAGCACCCCTTCGGTCACGGCAGAATTGAATATATCGCAGGGATAGCTATTTCCTTTGCCATTATTTTAGTAGGTGGCGAGCTTCTTAAAAGCTCCATTAAAAAAATCATAAATCCTGGTGAATTTATTTTTAACAAAACCTTAGTGGTTGTGTTAATTATCTCCATTGCGGTTAAACTGTATATGGCATACTACAACAGAAAATACGGCAAAAAAATTGATTCCGCTTCAATGAAAGCCGTTGCCACCGACTCCCTCAGCGATGCTATAGCTACGGGTGCAATACTTGCTTCCGCCCTTGTTATGAATTACGGCGGAATATATATTGACGGATATGTGGGCACATTGGTTTCCCTTATGATTATAAAAACGGGCATCAGTTCCGTTATGGAAGCCTCTTCCCCGCTTTTAGGCGGTGCTCCCGACTGTGAGTTTGTGGAAAAGGTGGAAGCGATTGTCCGCGAAAACCCCGAAACATTGGGAATCCACGACCTTGTAGTACACAACTACGGACCTGACAAAGTTTTTGTATCTCTCCATATGGAGGTTGACGGAAGCAAAGAGATTTTTGCCCTGCACGATGCGGCAGACACAGTTGAGAGGCGTATCTCGGAGGAGCTTGGCTGTGAAGCGATTATTCATATGGACCCCATTGATGTGAACAATCCTGTTCTTAAAGAGATTTATTCTGTACTCTCGGAGAAGCTATCAGAGATTTGCCCCGAGGGAAATGTACACGATTTAAGAATTGTTCCCGGTCCTACTCATACAAACGTAATCTTTGATTTGATTCTTCCGCCCCACATCTTCCCCGAAAAGGATAAGATATCAGCAGAGCTTGAAGAATGTATCAAAAACGTCAATGAAAATTATTATGCCGTTATTACGGCAGAGGTATCATATTTGGGATGAAAGGACAGAAAGCTATGAAACTGACATTTGACAAAGAAGCTTTTACCAAGGATTTAGAAACGCTTATTTCCATTAAGAGCATTAACGGAAACTGCGGAGAAAAAAGCGAAAACTCCCCCTTAGGCAAAGGGATAAACGACGCTATAGAAGCCTTTCTTGAAATAGGCAGACGCTTTGGCTTTAAAACCAAAAACCTTGGTGGCTACTGCGGATGGATTGAAATGGGCGAAGGCGAAAAGATGCTTGGAATTATAGCACATACGGACACTGTGGAAACGGGTGACGGCTGGACATATCCCGCCCTTAGCTGCACTGTGACCGAGGAGGGTTATTACGGCAGAGGCGTTATCGATGATAAAGGTCCTGCTCTCCTTGCACTCTATGTAATGAAAGCAATCCAAGACAGCGGTATTAAGCTTGATAAGAGAGTCCGCCTTATTATCGGCGGTGACGAGGAATCGGGCGGTTGCAAATGTATCTCACGTTATAAAGAAACCGAGGAGCTTCCCTCAATTTCTTTCTCCCCCGATGCTGATTATCCTGTAGTTTTCGGTGAAAAAGGACTTCTTCGTGTAAGAATTTCGGGAAATGAAGCCGCTGTTCCCTCTGATTTTAAATTTGAGGGCGGAACGGTTGTAAATATAGTTCCCGACGAGGCACGAGCTTTTATAGACGGCAAGGAATACGTTGAAAAAGGAAAGGCGGCACACGGAAGCCTTCCCGAAAAAGGCGAAAATGCCATATTAAAGCTTGCGGAGAAAATCGTTCCTATGATAAAGGACAGTGCTTTCTCTCGCCTTATGAGCCTTACCACGGCTAAGTCCATGAATATTGATATAAAAGACGAAATTACCTCGCTCAGCATTAATCCCTCTGTGATTTATGCCGACAGTCAAAAATGTGAGCTTTCCTACGATATCCGTTACCCTATTACTGCTGATGGAGAAAAGGTAATTGAGAACATCAAAAAGGCGGCGGAGGAAAAAGAGCTTTCGGCAGAAATTTATTTCCACGAAAAGCCCCTTTATGTCCCCACCGATTCGCATCTGGTATCCACGCTTTCCGCTATTTATAAAGAGCATACGGGCGATGACAGAAAGCCCATGGCAATCGGCGGTGGCACATATGCAAAATCCTTTGAAAACTGCGTTGCTTTCGGCGTAATGTTCCCCGACCAGCCCTCCACTATGCATGCACCTGACGAATTCTGGAGCCATAAGGATATTGCAATGAATTTTGATATTTTAACAGATGCTGTTATAAAACTGTAAAAAGAGCAAAAAAGTCAAAGAAAAGCTTGTTTTTTCTTTGACTTTTTTAATTAAATATTATATAATAAAGTGTACTCTTATAATAGATTGGATGATTATTGTTGACAGAGAGAAGCATACACATCTCGCCCGAGCAAATTAATGAGCAACGGCAGATTATGGCACAAATTAAAAACTCAATAAAAGGACAAGCTATGTTTGCTCTTGTTGAAACCTTCGGCTGTCAGCAAAACGTTAACGATTCACAGCGTATTGAGGGAATGCTCCTCCAGATGGGCTATACCTTAACCGACGACAGGGAAAAGGCGGACGTTATAATTTTTAACACCTGTGCAATCCGCGAAAACGCACATACCCGTGTATTCGGCAATTTGGGTGCACTGAAGCATTTAAAGGCTAAAAAGCCCTCGCTTATAATCGGCATATGCGGATGTATGGCACAGCAGGAGCATATTGCAAAGCGTATTAAATCAAAGTACCGCCATGTGGGGCTGATTTTCGGCACTCATGCACTTTGGAAATTCCCCTCCCTTTTGCTTGATGCTTTGGAGCAAAATGAAAGAGTGATTGATATTTCGGAAAATGAAAATATTGCCGAGGGACTTCCCGTGAATTACGACGGCGGAGCGAGGGCATTTGTTTCCGTAATGTACGGCTGTAACAATTTCTGTTCCTACTGCATAGTCCCCTATGTAAGGGGCAGGGAAAGAAGCCGCCGCGAGGAGGATATTTTGGAGGAAATCTCCTCCCTTGCAAAAACGGGCGTTAAGGAAGTAATGCTACTGGGGCAGAACGTAAATTCCTACGGCAAGGACAGGGGCGAAAAGGACGCGTTTGCACTTCTTCTTAAAAAGGTGTGCAAAATTGACGGAATCGAAAGAATCCGCTTTATGTCAAGCCACCCCAGGGATATTTCGGAAAAGCTCCTTGAAACTATGGCAGAGGAAGAAAAAATCTGCAATCAGCTTCATCTTCCCCTGCAATCGGGAAGTAGTAAGGTGCTTTCGGATATGAACCGCCATTACGACAGAGAAAGGTATCTCTCAATAGTGAAAAAGGCAAAGGAGCTTATGCCTGATATTTGTCTGACTACGGACATTATCGTGGGCTTCCCAACGGAAACCGAGGAGGATTTTGAGGACACTCTTTCAATTCTTCGGGAAGTGGAATATGACTCGCTGTTTTCTTTTATCTACTCCCCCAGAGTGGGTACAAAGGCGGCAGATTGGGAAAATGTTTCTTCCGAGGAGGAAATTGATGCACGCTTTAAAAGGCTTCTGGAGCTTCAGAACGAAATAAGCTATCAAAAAAATCTTCGCCACGAGGGAAAGATTGAAAAGGTTCTTGTTTCGGGAAAAAGCAAAACCGACGGTGAAATGCTCAGCGGAAGAAACTACGCAAACAAAATCGTCAATTTTCGCGGTGATGAATCACTGGCAGGAAAAATCATTGACGTGAAAATAACAAAAGCACAAACATGGATACTCTACGGAGAAACAGTTTAAAAATCGACTTAGGCCGATGAAAATATAAATTACAAAAAGGATGGTAAAACAAAATGGCAGAAATTTTTGAAAAAGCAAGAGAACTTGGAGAAGCAATTATCGAGAGCAAGGAATACAAAGAGCTTAAAGCTTGCGAGCAGGCACAGGAAAATGACGAGGAAGCACTTGCACTTTTAAAGGAATACAGCGAGGTGCGTTCAAATCTTGCTTCTGAAATTCAGAAGGGCGACGTTTCCGAGGAAAGAATTGCCCAGATTCGCGAGGAGCTTGAGGAAGCATATTCCAAAATGACAACAAACGATACTATTACTGCGTATATAAATGCACAGAGAACATTCCAGTCTATCATCGACCAGATGAATAACATCATTTCTTTCCACATTACAGGCAAAATGCCCGGTGGTTGCAGCGGAAACTGCTCAAGTTGTGGTGGTGACTGCCACTAAACAGCGATGACAAGGTCATCGTTTCGAAACGGAGGGGTAAAAGTGGCAGAATTAACACCAATGATGAAGCAATACATGGAAATAAAGCAAAAATGTCCCGACACAATCTTAATGTTTCGGCTGGGCGATTTCTACGAAATGTTTTTTGAAGATGCCATCGTTGCCTCAAAGGATTTGGAAATAACCCTTACGGGGCGTGACTGCGGTCAGGAGGAGCGTGCACCCATGTGCGGCGTTCCCTTTCACGCCGCCGATACATATATAGCACGCCTTGTTGCAAAGGGACATAAGGTCGCAATCTGCGAGCAGATGGAGGACCCCAAGGCGGTCAAGGGAATCGTAAAGCGTGACATAATAAGAATCGTTACCCCCGGTACGATTATTGATGATGCACTTCTTAATTCACGCAAAACAAACTACATGGCTTCAGTATGCCGCATAGGCAACGACTCGGGTGTAACCTTTGTAGACGTTTCCACGGGTGAGCTTCTGGGTACTACTCTTTATGACGATGCCTCATGCGATAAGCTCATAAACGAGCTTGCACGTTTTTCTCCCGTTGAAATTGCATTGGGGGGAAACTCTTACCAGAACAAAAAAATTACCGAGTATATACAGAGCCGCAGTGATGCTCTCACATTCACATATGAATACACCGATGTTGAAAAGGATGCACGGGAGATTTTATTCTCTCAGCTTAAAAACAGCAACGACATTTCAGAAAACATGCTGAAAATTTCCACGGCGGCACTTATAAACTATATTCTTGAAACGCAGAAAGCAAAAATGGCACATATCCACACCATTAATATCTACACTTCGCAGGAATTTGTAGATCTTGACGCGGCAACTGTAAGGAATTTAGAGCTTGTGGAAACAATGCGTGACAAAACAAAGAGAGGTTCGCTTTTCTGGGTTCTGGATAACACCAAAACCTCCATGGGAACAAGAATGCTCAAGCAGTGGATTCTGCGACCCCTTGTTAATGCGGCATCGGTAAATAACCGCCTGTGCGGCGTTGAGGAGCTTTATAATAATCTTAGTCTCAGGGAGGATTTGGAGGATGCCCTTACAGGCGTAAATGACATTGAACGCCTTATGAGCAGGGTATCCATTGGCACGGCAAATGCCCGTGATATGCTGGCTCTTTGTGCGTCCTTTGCAAAGCTTCCGTTTCTGTCAAAAATTCTTTGCAAGACAAGAAGCACTATTTTAAGCGTTCAGGCGGCAAATCTTGATACGCTGGAGGATTTATGCGACCTTCTTGAAAGAGCAATCAATCCCGACGCCCCCATTTCACTTAGAGAGGGAAATATAATCCGCAAAGGATTTTTGGAAGAAATCGACCGACTGCGTGACATAAAAGACGGCGGAACTACCTTTGTCGCCGAGCTTGAGGCAAGGGAAAGAGAAAGAACGGGAATTAAAAACCTTAAGGTTAAATTCAATAAGGTTTTCGGCTATTTCATAGAGGTTTCCTCCTCCCAGCTTTCAAAGGTTCCCGATGATTATATGCGTAAGCAGACAATAACAAACGGCGAGCGTTTTATAACGGCAGAGCTTAAAGAAATTGAAAGCAGTGTCTTAGGTGCAAGCGAAAAGCTGGTGCAGCTTGAGTATGAAGAATTTCAGAAAATCCGCGAGGCGGTCTGCGAGCATATGGAGCGAATCGAAAAAACTGCTCACGCAATCGCAGTTACCGATACAATTTATTCACTGGCGGAGGCTGCCGTTAAAAACAAATATACAAAACCTGAGGTTAATCTTGGGGATAAACTTGAAATCCGCGAGGGCAGACATCCCGTTGTGGAAAAGGTGCTCTCCCATTCCCTTTTTGTTCCCAATGATACCTCACTTGACTGCACAGATAACCGCATGGCGGTAATTACAGGTCCCAATATGGCAGGTAAATCCACCTATATGCGACAGACGGCAATCATTGCGCTTATGGCACAGATTGGCTCTTTTGTCCCTGCACAGAGCTGTACCATAGGAATAATTGATAAAATTTTCACCAGAATAGGTGCTTCCGATGATTTAGCATCGGGACAAAGTACATTTATGCTGGAAATGAACGAGGTAAGCTATATTCTTAAAAATGCAACAAAGAAAAGCCTTTGCATACTGGACGAAATCGGCAGAGGTACAAGCACCTTCGACGGTCTTTCCATTGCATGGGCGGTTATTGAGCATATTGCAAAGAAAATCGGAGCAAAAACCCTCTTTGCAACGCACTATCATGAACTGACCGCTCTTGAGGGAGAAGTGGACGGAATCGTAAATTATAACACCGCCTGCAAAAAACGCGGTGATGATATTACGTTCCTTCGCAGAATCGTCCGCGGCGGAACAGATGACAGCTTCGGTATAGAGGTTGCCAAGCTTGCAGGGGTCCCCGAAAGTGTTATCAAGAGAGCAAAAGAAGTTCTTAAAACCGTTGAGGGCGAAACACGCGGCAGTGAGGCAGGCTCAAAAATTGCATCAAAAATGGAAACACAAAGCGGTGATTCTGTGCAGATAGGCTTTGAGGATATGGGAAGCAGTAAGCTTCGCGAAGCCCTTAGGGAAATTGATGTAACGACACTTACACCAATTGAAGCTATGAATAAATTGTTTGAACTCCAAAAACTTTTATAGATTCATTCTGCCCCACGAGGAGGTGTTAACCTGTGGGAAAAATAAACGTACTTGATAAATTCACTGCCGAGAAAATTGCGGCAGGTGAAGTTGTGGAGCGTCCTGCCAGCGTAATTAAAGAGCTTGTGGAAAACGCTATAGACGCAGGAGCAACCACCGTTACAATAGAAATAAAGGACGGCGGCACCTCCTATATGCGTGTTGCTGATAACGGCTCGGGCATGGAAAAGGACGATGCAAGAATAGCTTTCCTCCGCCATGCCACCAGTAAAATAAAAACTGATAAGGACCTTGAGAGCATAGCAACCCTCGGTTTCAGAGGGGAGGCACTCTGCTCCATTGCCGCGGTCAGCAAAACAGAGCTTTTCACCAAGCAGCGTACTGATATTGAGGGAACGCATGTGGTGGTTGAGGGCGGCGTGGAAAAGGTTTTCGAGGGTGCAGGTTGTCCCGACGGTACAACCATTGTCGTAAAAAATCTTTTCTACAACACTCCTGCACGAATGAAATTCCTTAAAAAAGACAGCGTGGAGGCGGCGGCTGTTACCGATGTTTGCAACAAGCAGGCATTAAGCCACCCTGAGGTTTCAATCCGTCTTATTCGTGACGGAAAGGACGTTCTTTTCTCCCCCGGAGATAACATTCTTAAGAACGCCGTACACGCAGTGTTCGGAAAGGATATTGCAAATTCCACCGCCGAGGTTGATTTTTCAAAAAACGGTATCCGCATCCACGGGCTTACGGGAAAGAATAATCTTTCACGCCCCAACCGACTGATGCAGATATTCTTTATTAACGGCAGATTTATTGTTAATAAAACGCTTCTTGCCGCAGTCAGCGAGGCTTATAAAAATGAGCTTATGACGGGGCGTTTCCCCGTTTGCGTGCTGAATTTGGAAATAGACCCCTCCCTTGTAGATGTCAATGTGCATCCGGGAAAAACAGAGGTTAAGTTTGCAAACGAGCAGGATATTTATGAATGTGCCTACTGGGCAGTTAAAAATGCTCTTAGCAAGGTTGCCGCACCCCGCGAGGTGGGCATTGTTAAAAACAAGGATTCCTATAAAATGCCTTTTGTGGTTAAAAGAGCAGAGCAGATTTCCTTTAATCCGCCAAAGGCGGCAAAGCCCTCGGCATTTAAGCCGTATGTCCCCGATACACCTGCCGTGAAAAAAGCGGCAAAGCCTCTTGAGATAAACCAAATCCGAGAGGAAGTAAAGCCCTACGAGGGGAAGCTTCCCGTAAGAGAAATTGAGGGAATGGATAAAATCCCCCCGAAAAAGGAAGTTACAAAGGCTCCGCTTTTCGAGAATGAAACTATTAAAGCAAACTCCCCTGCCAAAAAAAGTATGGCAGAACAGATTGATGAGATTAAGAAATCCGCATCAAAGCAAACTGTTCCCGATGCTTCTTTGGATGTTCGTATTATCGGGCAGCTTTTTGGCACTTATATTTTAGCCGAGGGTGACGGCGAATTTTTCCTTATGGACCAGCACGCCGCCCATGAACGAATCAGATATGAAGAAATCCGCCAAAGCGGATATAAAACAGATACACAGCTTCTTTTAATGCCCATTACGCTGACGCTTACGCCTGCGGAAAAAGTGTTCGCACTGGAAAACGCGGCAGTACTTCTTGATATGGGCTTTGAAATTGAGGACTTCGGCACATCAAAGGTAATTCTCCGCTCACTTCCTGCCGACTGCCCCTATGAGGAGGGCGGCGACCTGTTTGTAGAGATTTTGGAGGTTTTATCGGGCGGTGAATCGGGCGAGGTCTTAGCTATGCTTGATAAGGCAGTCTACACCATTGCATGCAGAAGTGCTATAAAGGCGAATCAGGCACTCTCGCTCCCTGAGCTCGAGAAGCTTTATGCACAGGCGCAGGCATTAGACTCGGTAACAACCTGCCCTCACGGCAGACCCATCAGTGTCAAGCTGACTAAATATCAGATAGAGAAAATGTTTGGAAGAATTGTCTGACGGGGGTGCTTTAGATGAATAAGAAAATACCCCTTGTCATAATTGCAGGAGCTACGGCTTCGGGTAAAACTTCTCTTGGCATAGAGCTTGCAAAGAGGTTTTCGGGAGAGGTTATTTCCTGTGACAGTATGCAGATTTACAAAAATCTCGATATAGGCACGGCAAAGCCCACTAAGGAAGAAATGGACGGTGTCGTTCACCATATGATAGATGTGGCTGACCCTACAGAGGCTTTCAGCGTGGAAAGATATTGCACCATGACACATGAAATTATACGCGATATTTATTCGCGTGGGCATCTTCCCATTATGGTAGGCGGAACGGGACTTTATGCGGATAACACCGTGTATGGCACTACATTTTCCGCACCTGAGCGTAACGATGCTCTCTCAAACGAGCTTCTGGAATATGCACAAGCATGCGGCAACGAAGCACTTTTTAAAATTCTCGAAAAAGAGGACCCCGAAAAAGCAAAAGCTCTTCACCCCAACGATGTAAAAAGGGTAATCCGCGCCATTGAAACAAAACGCACCACGGGAAAAACCAGAGACGAGCTTGATAAGCTTAGCCGTCCCGACGAAAGCCCCTACGATTATATTTATATAGCCATTGATATGGATAGGAAGCTTCTTTATGAAAGAATTGAAAAGCGTGTGGATATTATGCTGAAGGACGGTCTTTTGGAGGAGGTTAAAAAATATATTCTCCCCCATCTTGCCAAAATGTCCACTGCTGCCGCGGCAATCGGCTATCGTGAGGCGGTTTGGTACTTTAAAGGGCTTTGCACCTATGAAGAAATGGTAGACCTTTTAAAGAGGAATACACGCCGATATGCTAAAAGACAGCTTACGTGGTTTCGCAGAAACCCCGATATTAACCAATTAGCATTTAATTCTCTGCCCACCGTTGCGGCAGAGCTGATTAAAAACAAATTCAAAATATGAAAGGACAAAACAAATGAAAACACAAACAAACTTACAGGATGTATTTTTAAACCAGGTACGCAAAGATAAACAGGCAATTACAATATTCCTGTTAAGCGGTTTTCAGATTAGAGGCCTCGTAACAGGCTTTGATAATTATACAGTCGTTCTTGACTGCGAGGGAAAGCAGGAGCTTATTTATAAGCACGCCATTTCCACGATTATCCCCACACACCCTGTAAACTTTATGGCGGCGGAAAAGGCTCAGGAGGAAGCAGTGCAGTAATATAATTTTTTGTTTAAAGAGGAGGTGCGCCAATGAATAAAATATTGAAAAGATGCCTTATCGTATCAATCCTTATCGCGTTTGTCAGTATGATAAATTATTGCAGCGCACCCTATGATACGGAAACGGCTAAATCAGTTTCCATCCGCAAAACTGTAACGGGAAGCGGCTTTATTTTAAGGAAGGAAACCGTTATTTCACAAAGTGCAAACGGCGTTTTTGAGGTGACGGCAAAGGACGGAGAGCGAGTTTCCCGAGGAAGCAGTGTCGGCGTTGCAATCAGCGGTAATCTTAACGATGCTCTTGCAAACGAGCTTTCCGAGGTTTCCGCACGTATTGAGGAAATTGAGCAATCGGGAAGCTTTGCAGATATCTATTCATCCGACGAAGCCCGTATTTACACTGCGCTTAAGGATTTTTCCGTCAGCATCAGAAATGACGTGTATTCAGACAACTATTCCTCTGCTACCACCACTGCGATTCAGCTTGCGGCGCTTCTTGAGAAGAAATATGCCCCCGAAAACGGGCTTGCGGCAGATAAGCTTTTGCTTGATTTGAGGAAAAGAAAGTACGAGCTTGAGCAGCAGCTCGGAGGAATCCGTGAGGATGTAAAAGCCCCCGCATCGGGAATTTTCTTCCGCAATCTTGACGGTCTTGAGGACAGCGGAACAGAGGAAGATATATCCATGCTGTCAGCCGAGAAAATAAACGCTTTTTCACAAAAGCTTGAAAATTACACTCCCAAAATAAAAGATGTAGCCAAAATAACCGATACCTATGTATGGTATATGACCTCATCGGTAGACAAGGATGAGGCTCAAAAGCTTACTGCGGGAAAAAGTGTTACAATATCCATTGACGATTCTGCTCCTGCACTTGCAAGCGTCCTTGCCGTAAATTACAAAGAGGGCGAAAGCGAGGCGGCTGTGATTATTAAATCCACCCGAAACGTTACGGGGGTTTTTGAAAAGCGTACGGCAGAATTTGAAATCTGTTACGAAGAATACAGCGGACTTTACGTTCCTGCCGCCGCAATCCGAGTAGTGGATAACGTTACCGGTGTATACGTTATCAGCAGAACAAAAACCGTAGCCTTTAAATGTGTGGATATCCTGCACAAAGAAAAGGATTACTACATTGTAAGGAAAAATTACACTCCTCCCGAAAAAGTAAAATATTCTCCCCTTAAGCTATACGATGATATCTTAGTAAATCCCGAGGTGGTAAACTGATATGGCATTAAAAGACAATCTTAAAGAAATACACCAAAAAATTTCTGCCGCCGCAAAAAGATGCGGCAGAGATGAAAATGAAATCACCCTTATCTGTGTGAGTAAAACCATTGATGCCGATACAATTAATGAAGCTTTTAATTTAGGCGAAAAAGTTTTCGGTGAAAACCGCGTGCAGGAGCTTACCGAGAAATATCCTTTGGTAAACAGCGATGCTAGGTGGCATTTAATCGGACACCTTCAGACAAATAAGGTGAAGTACGTAGTGGGAAAGGCAGAGCTTATTCACTCTGTTGACAGTCTGCATCTTGCAAAAGCCATAAATGCACAGGCAGAAAAACAGGGAATATGCCAGAAAATTCTTCTGGAAGTAAATATTTCGGGCGAAGAAAGCAAATATGGTTTGACAACAGAAGAAATCCCTACTATAATTAAAGAGATAGGTAGCTTAAAAGGACTCTCGTTCAAGGGCTTTATGACAATGGCACCGCTATATGCCGAGGAAAAGGAAGTCAGAGATATTTTTTCCAAAGCAAAAAAGCTTTTTGATGAGTACAAGCCCTATGGTAGTGAGGTTTTATCCATGGGAATGAGCGGAGATTTTGAAATTGCCGTGGAGGAAGGCGCAACCTGCGTAAGAGTAGGAAGGTCCATTTTTAAAAAGCAGGCTGAGCCTGCACCCATGTCGCGTCCCAACTGAATTTAAAATTGAAAGCTGTTACACGCGATTAAATCAAGCAATCTCCCATACAAAAAAATAATTGGCTTTCAGCCATTTAAGGAGGAATTTAACATGTCAATCTTAACTAAATTCAACGAACTTATTTTCGGACCGGAGGACGATGAAGAAATAGAATTCGCTTCCGAAAGCAACGAGCCGGAGTTTGATTTCGATCAGCCTCCTGTAGTTCCTGCTGCAAAAAAGCCCAAGGTTGTAAATATTGCGGCAACAACCCAGCTTAAGGTTGTGGTTGTATCTATCGAGGAATTCGACGAGGCAAGAGAGGTTGCCGACCATCTCCGCAGCAAGAAGCCCGTTGTAATCAATCTTGAAAAGCTTGAAAAGGACGTTGCCCGCAGAGTTATCGACTTTATCAGCGGAAGTGTTTACGCTCTGGGTGGCTCTATTCAGAAGGTTTCAGGCGGAATCTTCCTTATTGCTCCCTACAACGTAGATATTATGTCCGATGTCCGTGATGAGCTTAAGAACACGGGGATTTTTCCGTGGGAGGAATAACGGATAAAAAGAAATTTACCCATTCTCTTGATTCCCGTCATACCTTGATGTTTGCCCATATTTATGATATGGCAACCCAAAAGGATAAATATTCGCGTGCTGTTTACGGAGATTTTTTGTCCGAAAACAGCACTGCGCTTGTTTTAGAAAGAGCACACCTTCTCCCCTCCGCCCCGGTCTTTTTCGGAGGTTTCGACGGAGCAGAAAGGCAGATGATTGCCTTTGTGCCCGAATATGAGGAGGCTTTTTTCCCTGTGTCCGCAATCAGGATAGACTCCCCCAACATAAAAAGGCTTTCCCACCGTGATTTTTTGGGAAGCGTGCTTGGTCTTGGGATAAAAAGGGAAAAATGCGGAGATATTATAATAAATGAGGATTGTGCGTTTGTTTTTCTTGACAGCGATGTGGCATCTTTCGTAGCTAATGAGCTTACAAAGATAGGCAGAGAAGGGGTAAAGACTACACTTATCCCCCTGTCAGAGGTAACGGTCAAGGAAAAAGAATTTAAAAGCATTACGGGAACGGTGTCTTCTCTCAGGCTTGACAGTGTTGTTTCCCTTTTTACGGGAAAAGGAAGAAGCAAAGCGGCAGAAGCAGTTTCGGGCGGTCTTGTTTTTGTGAACGGAATTTGTTTGCAAAAATGCGATGCCCACCTTAGTGACGGAGATGTTATTTCCGTCCGTGGCAAGGGAAAGGCAACGCTTAACATAGGCGGAAAATCAAAAAAAGATAGGATTTTTATTACATTAGATGCGTGGGTGTGAAAGGAGCAAAGGCATGTATATTTATATAGTGTTGGCACTTATAGCGGTTGCTCTTGACCAGATTAGTAAAATCCTTATCACATCAAATCTTAAGTTGTATGAAATCAGGGAGTTTATCCCTAAATTTTTAAGTCTTACATACATCCGTAACGAGGGTGCGGCGTTTGGTATGCTTAAAGGTGCACGTGTATTTTTCATCATTCTGACTGTTGCGGTAATTACCGCACTTATTGTCTACATTAAAAAATCACGTCCCACCTCAAAGCTTGAAATGCTTTCTCTCAGCTTTATTGCAGGCGGTGCGATTGGAAACTTTATAGACAGAGTTCTTTTTGGCTATGTACGCGACTTTATAATGACGGATTTTATGGACTTCCCCGTATTTAACATTGCCGACTGCTTTGTCTGCATTGGTGCAGGGCTTTATATTCTTTATGCACTTTCAGACATTTTCCCGAAAAAGGAAAAGGAGGAAGCGCATGAGTGAGGAAAGGCTTACCCTTATTTGTGAAAAAGAATCCCGTGCCGATGTTTATATAGCCGAAAATGCCGAGGGCATTTCAAGGAGCTTTTTAAAAAAGCTTTTTGACTTGGGAGAAATTTTTGTAAACGGCAAAGCTGTCCGTGCATCATATAAGCTTAAATGCGGTGATGAAATAAGCTTTTCTCTGCCCGAGGCAAAGCCCCTCAACGTTACTGCTCAGAATATTCCCATAGACATTGTGTATGAGGACGAGGAGCTTCTTGTTATTAACAAGGCACGTGGTATGGTAGTTCACCCTGCGGCGGGGAACGAGGATGGGACGCTTGTTAACGCACTGATGTATCACTGCGGTGATACTCTTTCGGGAATTAACGGCGTTATGCGTCCGGGAATCGTCCACAGAATAGATAAGGATACCACGGGGCTTTTAGTGGTAGCGAAAAATGATAATGCCCACCAGAAGCTGACCGACCAGTTATCAGACCATACACTTTCGAGAGTGTACTATGCCATAGTTCACGGCAATATAAAAGAGGATAATCTTACCATTGATGCGCCCATTGCCCGTGACAGCACAGACAGGAAAAAAATGACAATTGCGAAAAATGGCGGGCGTGATGCCCTTACACATATATCGGTGCTTGAAAGATTCGGCAAATATACGTTTATCAGGTGCCGTCTTAAAACAGGACGCACACATCAGATCCGTGTGCATACAAAGTCCATTATGCACCCCATTTTGGGAGATAAAACCTATGGATTGAAAAAGGAGGAGTTTGCCCTTGACGGACAGCTTCTTCATGCAGGGGAGATTGGATTCATTCACCCCAAAACGGGAGAAATGGCAAGCTTTTTTGCACCGCTTCCCGATGATTTTTCCCAGACACTTGAAAAAATCAGAGCAAAATACAGCTCGGAAATATAAAGGATGATTGAAATGGCAAAGGACAAGTTTTACATTACCACCCCAATATACTACCCCAGCGACAAGCTGCATATAGGACACAGCTATTGCACCGTTGCGGCAGATACCATTGCACGTTATAAACGTGCACAGGGTTATGACGTTATGTTCCTTACGGGAACTGATGAGCACGGTCAGAAAATTCAGCGTATTGCCGCTGAGAGAGGTGTTACCCCTCAGGAATATGTGGATAACATCGTAAAAGGAATTAAAGAGCTTTGGAAATTGATGGATATTTCCAATGACCGCTTTATCCGCACCACTGACGAAATGCACGTTAAGGCAGTTCAGAAAATTTTTAACAAGCTCTATGAAAAAGGCGATATTTATAAGAGCGAGTACGAGGGCTGGTATTGTACCCCCTGTGAATCCTTCTGGACAGAGCATCAGTTAGTAGACGGTAAATGCCCCGACTGCGGCAGAGCTGTTGAAAAAACAAAGGAGGAAAGCTACTTCTTCCGTCTTTCCAAATATCAGGATAAGCTTATTGACCTTATTAAGAGCAATCCCGATTTTCTTCAGCCTGCAATCAGGCAGAATGAAATGCTTAATAACTTCCTCATTCCCGGACTTGAAGACCTTTGTGTTTCAAGAACAAGCTTTGACTGGGGTATCCCTGTAGAGTTTGACGCCAAGCACGTTGTATATGTATGGCTTGATGCCCTTACAAACTACATTAACGCTCTTGGTGCGTTCTCCGATAATGAAGAAGATTTCAAAAAGTACTGGCCTGCCGATGTGCACCTTGTAGGTAAGGAAATTGTACGTTTCCATTCCATCATCTGGCCTGCAATGCTTATGGCGCTTGACCTTCCTTTGCCCAAGCAGGTTTACGGTCACGGATGGCTTCTTTTAGACGGCGGTAAGATGAGTAAATCCAAGGGTAACGTGGTTGACCCCGTAAAGCTTGTGGAAAAATACGGCGTTGATGCAATCCGTTATTTCCTTATGAGAGAAATGCCCTTCGGTGCAGACGGCGTATTTAATAATGAGGCACTCATTAACCGCATTAATTCCGACCTTGCAAACGACCTGGGTAACCTTGTAAGCAGAACTGTAAGCATGGTGGAAAAATACTTTGGCGGAACAGTTTCTGATAAGAACGTTTCCGACACTATGGATAGCGAGCTTATCTCCCTTGCAAAGGAAACCCCTGCAAAGGTTGAGGAGCTTATGGATTCTTACCAGTTCTCTCAGGCACTTAGTGAAATCTGGAAGCTTATAAGCCGTACTAATAAATATATTGATGAAACCACTCCCTGGGCACTTGCCAAGGACGAAAGCAAGAAAGACAGACTCCAAACAGTTATGTATAACCTTTGCGAAGCAATCAGAATTGCTTCCGAGCTTATTGCACCCGTAATGACACGCACCACACCTGCAATCAAAGCACAAATCGGTGCTACTGTCGGCGGTTGGGACAGTGCCAAGACATGGGGTATGCAGGAAAGCTTCACCGTAACAAAGGGTGAAGTCCTCTTCCCCCGAATTGATGTGGAGGCAGAGCTTAAAGCCATTGAGGAAGAAGCTTTGAAAGCAAAGGAAACCGTAATCGAAAAACCCGAAGCAAAGGAAGAAATAACCATTGATGACTTTGCAAAAGCCGAGCTAAGAGTGGCACAGGTAATCGAGTGCGAAAGAATTAAAAAAGCCAAAAAGCTTCTTAAGCTTCAGCTTGACCTCGGTTATGAAAAGAGGCAGGTTGTAAGCGGAATTGCACAGCATTATGAGCCTCAGGACCTTGTCGGTAAAAAGGTTGTAATCGTGGCAAATCTTAAGCCCGTGAAGCTTTGCGGAGAGGATAGCTTCGGTATGATTCTCTGCGCTTCCAATGATAATGGACTTTCAATTATTTCACCCGCAGACGATATGGACTTGGGAAGTGAAGTTTGCTGATGCTTTTCGATACACATGCACATTATAATGACAAGCAGTTCGACCCTGACAGGGAGGAACTGCTTTCCTCTATGAGGGAAAACGGCGTAGGCTTCATAGTAAACGCAGGCTGCAGTATAGAGTCCACCAAAAAAGGGATTGAGCTTTCCGAAAAATATGACTTTATATATGCCGCCGCAGGAATCCACCCTAACTATGGAAATGATATGACGGAGCAGGGTTTTAATGAAATCAAAGAGCTTGCCAAACACCCAAAGGTTAAAGCAATAGGTGAAATCGGGCTTGACTACTATTGGGACAAGGTAGAAAAAAAGCTTCAGCAGGAAGCTTTTGCACGGCAGATTCACATTGCAAGGGAGCTTAATTTACCCATCGTAATACACACCCGCGATGCCTGCAAGGACACGCTTGACATTTTAAAAAGCGAATATAAGGGCACGGGTGCATTGCTTCACTGCTTCAGCGAAAGCAAAGAGACTGCGAAAATTGTACTTGACATGGGGCTTAAAATCGCCATCGGCGGCACGGTGACCTTTAAAAACAATGTACGCACAGTTGAGGCGGTAAAATATATTCCTCTTGAGGATTTGGTGCTTGAAACGGACGCTCCCTACCTTTCCCCCGTTCCCAATCGGGGAAAGCGTAACAGCAGTCTGAACATTCATTATACAGCGGAGAAAATTGCCGAGATAAAAGGCGTTTCCCCTCAGCTTGTAGAGGAAATCACCACCCTTAACGCCATGAAATTTTACAGAATTGAGGGCTGATATGAAAAAGCTTATACCTTTAATTTTGTCCCTTTGCCTTTTTTTAGAGGGATGCTCGCAGATTTCGCCCAAAGAGGAAACCAGTTTGGACTATGCCTCTGCACAAACAGAGGAAATTTTGCAGACAATGACGCTTGATGAAAAGATTACACAGCTTTTTATTGTAAGCTTTCCCACCATTGACGCTCCAATCTATACGCAGAAGTATGGCTTCGGAGGATATATCTTCTTTGGAAATCATTTTAAAAACCTGGGTCCCGAAGCCTTTAAAAAAAACATAGAGGATTGTATGGAAAACGCAAAAATCCCTCTGTTTACGGCAGTAGACGAAGAAGGCGGTGTGGTTACCAGAGCAAGCCGTTATCCGCAGTTTCGGAAGACTCCTTTTGCCGCACCCCGTGATTTATACGAACAGGGCGGATTCGATTTGATTGCCGAGGATACGGCAGAAAAATGTGAATTTCTCAAAAATCTGGGAATTAACCTTAACCTTGCCCCCGTTTGCGATATTTCGCAAAACAGTAGGGATTTTATTTATGAACGAACAATAGGGCTTGATGCCGAAGGTACGGCAGAATATGTCAAAACAGTTGTTCATGAAATGGAAAAATTTCACATGGGAAGTGCCCTCAAGCATTTTCCGGGCTACGGAGGAAACGTTGACACACATATAGGGCTATCGGTTGATTCAAGAGAGCTTGAGGATTTCTACGATGCTGATTTTCAGCCCTTTAAGGCAGGCATTCAGGCGGGGGCGACCATGGTTATGGTTTCCCACAACATTGTCATATGTATGGACAAGGATAAGCCAGCCTCCCTTTCCCCGAAGGTGCACGCCATTTTGCGTGAGGATTTAGGATTTTCCGGCATCATTATTACCGACGACCTTTCAATGGGTGCAATTAATGAGTTTACGGATAAAGAAAATCCTGCCGTAAGTGCAATTATGGCGGGAAATGATATGGTTTGCGTTTCGGGAGATTTTAAGCCGATGATAAATGCTGTAAAAGACGCCGTTAAAAGCGGAAAAATCCCCGAGAGCCGTATTGATGAATCGGTTAGAAGAATCATTGAATGTAAGAAAAAATTAGAGCTTTTTGAAAAATGAAAAATTGGATGTGAAAAACTCACATCCAATTTTTCATTTTTCCATAAACGCATCAAATGCGGAGCATGAAATATCCTTCCGCACTGCGCATTTTGAATTCCGCATTTTATTCAAATAACTCGTTGATTTCTTTTACAGTCCTGCGTACTAACAAATCGCCGCCCTCGTGTCCTACATTACCGCTGGTAATATATGCACTGTAGTGGCTTCCCTTTTCCGCTTTTTCAGTGGGAAGATAGCCGCTCTGCCCACCTGTAAGCTGGAAGATGAAGGTCTGCTGTGCCTTACTTCTCGCCTTCATTCTGTTACCATAATCAAGGAACAACTCAAAAGGATTTGTGGCAATTGCAATATCCCCAAGTCTTATAATATGTGTTTCTATGGGGTATATTTCACTTTCCTGCTGCTTGCGGTAGCGAAGGATCGTTCCTGCATAAACGTACATTGCGGCATTATCCTTGAAGTTGAATACTTCCTTATCACGGTTTTTGTTCACGTAATATTCAATTTCACGCACTGCCTGTTCATATTCTGCAATTGTAGCCTTTCTGAGAGGAAGGTCAAAGGTAAGTGCCTTATGCTTAAAGATAGGCTCGCTCTTGATTTCTTCGTCTTCAAGTGCTTCAAACACATCTATAATTTCATTTGTTACACGCTTTGCTATAAGTTTACAGCCCTTAATGTCGAACATTGAGGGGTCTGCCTTGCGAAGAACAGTATTCTCACGTGTGATATGGGGGTCTTTCACCGGCTGTTCGGGGTCAACCCAGCGTACCATGTCACGGGGGCACTGGTCACCTGCCGCCCCGGTAAAAGGAAGAAGGAAAATATCCTTTCCATACTTTGCACGAAGATTCTGTTTTACATATCCCCAGTAATCGGCAGAAATGAAGTAGTGGTGTTCCAACACCTGCGCCGGACAAGCAATATTTGCCATGATACCGGTTAGTTTCTTATTCATATCAAAGAAATAAATAAGCTCAATACCACTGTCGTTTCCGCCTTCAACAGCTACGAAGTTAGCATCGTTGCTATCTCCCCACATTTTTGCACTGCCATCATCGTACACTACTCGGCGGCAATGCCCTACAACAGCTCTGCCGAACGCGTTTGCATATTTAGCTTCAGCTCTGTTTTCCCATGCCGCTTTTGCCGCTTTTGCAATTTTTTCTGCAAGGAATATGAGCGCCTCTTCACCTTCGAAAAGATCGTCTCGCTTTTCCGCGATAGAGGTATATTTTTTACCTTCGGGAAGAAATTCGTTTAAAATGTCTTTTGTAGTAGACTTTGGTGTGCCGTAGCCAAATGCAGTATGATTATGTATTGCACCGATAATTATTTTATCGGGAGAAATCTCTCCTCCAATCTCGACAAATTTTTCTCTTGCCAACTGAACAAGGTCACCATTTACACTTGTAAGGTCGCAGGAAACGGCTATCATATGCTCTTCGCCTGACTCAACTGCCATTGCGGTAACTGTAATTTCCGTCTCTACTTTGTCGGAAATTCTTTCATAAAGCTGTCCTATAATATTTACCGGTCTGCCCGGAACGATGGACTCTTCCGCCCAACCAACTAAAAACTTGCTCATGTTTGTTCCTCCTAACAATTAGAATTCGAGAATTGTTTTATCCCCGTATGCTTCCTCCCAGTCACGTTCAAAGGCGCGTACTGCTACATCAGTCATGGGATTCAGAATCAGGGATTTAAGGATTTTTGCACTGACCGTTACACTGTGACAGCCTGCGGAAGCACATTTATGTACCTGCTCCGCTGTTCTGAAGCTTGCCGCAAGCACCTTGCAGTTAAGATTATAAATCTCAAGCTGTCTTACGATTTCCTTTACCACTTCACAACCGTCGGCAATAATATTGTCCAGACGGTTTACATAGGGTGCTACAAAATCCGCACCTGCCTTAGCGGCAATAAGTGCCTGTGCAGGGGTGAAAATAGCCGTCATGGTTACGCCTATTCCCATTTTTTTAAGAGCCATTGTTGCCTTCAGCCCTTCCTCGCAAATGGGAATTTTCACATAAAACATTCCGCCAAGCTCCTCTTTAAGAAGCTTTGCCTCTTCGATAATGCCCTCAGCAGTTTTCTGTGTTGTCTGCACATGAAGCATTTTATCTTCACCGATTATTTCTCTGATTTCCTTCACAAGGTTCCAGAAATCCGCGTGCTCTCTGGAAATAATGGTGGGGTTTGTTGTAACGCCCGCCAAAGGATAAAATTCATTACAATGGCGGATATCTTCAATATCTGCCGTATCCAAAATATATAACATTTTTGTCGCCTCTTATCTGATGTTGCTTTTATCTGATGATTTGTATACCAAGCATATCACAAAGATTTGTGATAGCCTCCGTGTTGTCTCCGTAGGAAATGATGTAATGCTGACACATTACGTTCTGTGCAAAGCTTTCCACATCATCAAGAAGAATTTCAAGACCGGGAAGCTGAGGTGCAGGCTGTGTCCAACCGGCTTCCTCCCACTTGCGGGGTGTGATGCCTTCGCCCACGACCATATGCATATAGTACATACCGTCGTCATATGTGAGACGACACATTGTAACTATACCTGTTTTAACTTTACTTACGTTAAGAATACCCTCAGAAAGCTCACCGAATGCCGCAGGCATAACTGTTACATCACCGTCTACAACCTCTGCAGGAACATAGTCGGGAACACCTGCAAGCACTCTGTCTGTGAAGAATTCATAGAATTCAAGATAGAATGCACACTGACCTGTTAAGTATTTCACCATAAGCTGTGTGATGTTACCTAAGGAGTCGTTTTCGGGAATTGTGCAAAGACCTGCCTCGTCAGCAAGAAGCATAAAGATAGGTGCAGGAGGGAAGCCCAGGAGCTTCTTCATGCCGTCAACGTCCTTAAGGGAAATTGCATCGTATCCTCTTTCATCACAAATGGACTTAACTGCAAGGTAGTAGCCTGCAGCCTTTTTCATGCTTTCGGGGTTAGCACTCTTTACAAAATTCCACTTTGACATACACTTATCAATAACTTCCTGAATTTCGCTATCTGCAAGCTTCTGATATCTCTGCTCGATTTCAAGCATTTCAAAGGTTTCGATTTCAGGACCGATTTCTCTCTTTAAAGAGGGTCCGTCAACCTGTGTACCATAAAGATTCATATCACGATAGCCTGCCATACCGCTTCTTGCATGGCGGAGCTTTGCCGCAGCCGATGCCGCCAAGGCATAGTTATAAACCGTTTTTGTTTTTGAGGGAAGACCGATAATATCGTATACATATTTGAATGTATATCCCAAATCATAAAAAGTCTTTCTTATTGCAGTTGTACCTGCCTGGTCGGCAGTGGTAACAAGTCTGTCGCCTTCTACCCAGCCGCAAAGGCCCCAAAGCACCATGGGTTTATGACGGAAATGCTCTGTCACCTTTACCACTGCATGGGTGGGAATCCAGCCTGCAATGCAGACAACAAGCACGTCAAAGCTCTTATTTTCAAGTGCAGCAACGGCTTTTTTGATATCCTTTTCCTCGTAATCGTCTGTTACGGGGTAGACTTCAATAAGCTCCATGCCTTCTTTTTTGAGGCTTTCTGCTGCGTTTTTACATTTATCTACAATAATTTCATAGGGTGTATTTACTTCACCGAATCCGACAAATGCCGCTTTAACCATATTTATCTCTCCTTTACATTTAGTATAGAATCGTATTTTACGAAATTTGCATAAACAGCGCTGTAGTCATTTCCCTGCGGAGTATATACCTTATCCGTCTGAATCATGCTGCACGCTTCCTTAACGGATTCAAAAATACCTGCCCCTACGCCTGCAAGAATTGCACCGCCAAGACACGCTGTTTCCTTATTTTTAAGAGTAATAAGGCGTTTTTTCGTAATATCGGCTTTCATATTGCACCAAAGGGGGCTTTTCGCACCGCCTCCCATAACGCGGATTTCCTCCACGTCGCAATTAAGATAGTCAAGGTTGCTCTTTAGCATACAGGCAACCGATTCCATAATACTGCGTGCAAAATGAGCAGGGGTATGCTCAGGGGTAAGCCCTGTGAAGCTTCCGCGTGCATCGGGATTATATTTGGGCATGGTAGAGCCGCAAAGGTAAGGAAGGAAGGTTACGCCATCACTTCCCACGGGTATTTTTTCTGCCATGCGGTTTATTTCGTCAAAGGAAACATCCTTTAAAAACGCTTCCTTAAACCATTTCAGTGCCATTCCTGCGGTAGGACTCCATGAAAGAAGCGCATAGCTTCCGTCATAGCTGTAATGGCAGGGAACGAAGCTGTCCTCTTTATATTCGGGGACAGTATCCGTAGGCATATAAATTGCCATGGTTGTACCCGTCATAACACTGCAAATACCCTTTTCTATAACACCTGCACCGATTGCTCCTGCCACCTGATCCATTGCGGAGGTAGCTATCTTTATGTCCTCATACTTTCCTATGTACTCACCGCTGCCTAAAAGAGCGGGAAGCTGGGATTTATCCACGCCGATAAAATCGAGCATCTCATCCCAATAGCAGGATTTATTGATGTCAAAATAAATAGTCGAGGACTGAAGTGTCATTTCAGTTACGAATTTACCTGTGAGCTTGTAGAGAAGATAATCCTCCAGAAGAAAAATTTTCTTTGTCCTTGCCCACACGTCGCTCTCATGCTTTTTTACCCACAAAAGCTTACTTGCAGGCCAGGTTGCCGTAATTTCGGGCTGTCCCGTAATTTCGTAAACCTTTTTTCTGCCGAAATGCGCCTCAATTTCCCTTGCTTCTTCCTCGGCACGGTTGTCAAGCCACACAATAGCATCGCGGACAGGATTTCCGTTTTCATCGGTAAGAATAAGAGTTTCGCACTGGGTATCTATGGAAAGAGCATCTATAGTGTTTTCCTTACGGATATTTGCAAGAGCATTTTTGAGAAGCTCCCAATATTTTTCCGCTTCAAGCTCTACAATGTTTCCGCTTGTTTTTACTGTATAATCCTCCGTATATGAGCAAAGCTCGTTTAATTTATCGTCAAACAAAACAGCCTTTACGGAGGTTGTTCCGAAATCAATACCTAAAAGATTCATAACAGTTATCTCTTAAGCTGAAGGTCGTAATGAACGTCATACGCCTTTTCCTCGTCAGTATATTTACGCTTTGTATCGATAACTTCGCCGTTATTCCACTTTCTGTCCTCAACAGCCTCAGTAGTACCCATAACAGTTACGTTAATCTGTCTTCTTCTTGCACGAACATGGTCCCAGTCAATGAAGTAAACATGTGCAAATTCGCCGCCGTCAAGAACGCCGTCCTTAATTGTCATAGCTTCGCTTCTGCCGAAGAAAACACTGCGAAGATGACCGTCTGTATTCATACTTGTGTAGTCACCGGGCTCGTTTACGTATCTGCCGAACTGTGAGTGAATGGGACCGGGATGACGGTACTGATGCTCCTCTGCAAAATCAGGAATCATCTTTCTCATAATATCGAGAAGGTCGTGCTGAAGATATTCAAGATCGAAAGAATCAATGTCGTGAGAACATTCCTGTACCATAACTGAGCATGTTGTATGATGTGATGCGATTGTAACGGTACCGTTCTTAACACCTGAAGCCGCTACGATTTCCATAACCTCTTTTGAAATGTCGTGGAATGTGGGTATCCAACCTCTTGACTGAACCTCTAATTCCTTCTGAAATACTTTAAATTCCATAATTAAATCCTCCTGAAAATGTTTTTTATTCTTTTAAATTAATTTACTTATTAAGGCGTTCACCTACGGCACCGCCGGGATGAACAAGCGCAAACTGCTCATTCTTGAAATCGGTTTCTTCAATAAGTATAGTTTGCAGTACGTGGAAAATTACCGCAAGTGATGTTGATGATGTTGTTCCCTGACAGTTGTACTTATCCGTTTCACGGTTTACATACTGCTTTAAAACTACATCTGCCGCCTCTGCAAGCGGTGATTCAAGATTTTCCGTAACGGTAATAATTTTCACACCTTTTCTTTTGCAGATGTCAACCAGCACCATAAGCTCCTTGGTCTTTCCGCCGCGTGATGCAAATACCATTACATCACCCTCTTGCAAAAAGCCTGTTGCTCCGTGGGGTCCCTCTGCAGGGGAAATAAATCTTGCAGGCTGCTCTATGCAGCACATAAGGTGTGCAAAGTGCTGACAGATAATGCCGCTGTGACCGCATCCGCTTGTACCGATTCTGGGTGCGTTTTTGAGAAGCTCCACAGCCTTGCCGTAAGCTTCCTCATCAAAATAATTTGCCATTTCGGCTATACACTGGCTTTCCGTTATGTAAGCCTGCTTTGCCATTTCAAGTGCTTCTTTTTTCATAGTTATGTAGACCTCTTTTTAGTTCGAAGTTCGAAATTCGAAGTTCGAAATGATTGTTGATTTTCGCAGTACGAAAATCTTCCAACACTTCGCATTCCGCATTTCGCATTTCGCATTATTTTTTAATCTTTTTCAGACTTTATGCGTGAAGTTCGTCCCAAGCCTTACGAAGATTGAATAACATCTCTTCAACCATTTCATAAGGTCTGTCAGACTTCATAATACCGCTTGTTGTACCTGTTGCCTGTGCACCAAGCTTGATTGTATTATAAACGTCCTGACCGTTGGAAATACCTGCACCCTGAAGCACCATGATATCGGGGTTGATTTCATTAACAGTCTTGATTGTTTCGATAACGTAGTTGCTGTCGCTTGTCTGCCCTGTGCCGATAAGGTCCGTAGGCTCTGCAACGATAAGGTTGGGACCCATCTTTGCAATCTTCTTAACATCTTCAACAGTATCAGCACACACGATTGTACCTAAGCCCACTTCGTCAGCACGAGCGATTGTCTTTTCAATTTCTTCCAATGTGAGGGGCTTTTCAGCGTGGTTGAGCATTACACCAACTGCACCTGCAGCCTTAACCGCTTCGGGAAGAACGCTACCAAGACCGCGACCGGGTGTAAGGTAGTCCATATGCTGTGCAAATACCAAAATTCTTTCTGTGTTGTCTGCAAGAAGCTTGATATCAGTATACTGAGGAGTAACGATTACGTCAACATCGTACTTCTTAGCTGTTTCATCAATTACTTTTGCAAGTGCGAGCATCTTCTCGCCGTATAAAAACGCTTTGGGACCAACCTCGAAAAACGGAGGCTTTATATTAAGTCCTTTGTACATTTTCTTCACTCTCCTAAACTGTAAAATCAAGAGATATTCTCTTAATTTATATGATATAATAGGTATAAAAAAATGTCAATAAAATCTTTCGGTTTTTTTATGTTTTTTTCGTTTACACAACCTATTTGAAAGACTTGTGTTGTTTGACATAAACAGGTAGTTATGTTATAATAAGGAAGTGAAATTTATAAATCGGAGGTATTTATATGGCTACCGATAACAGAAAGCAACAAATACTTGACCTCATAAAAACAAACGGCTCGGTAAAGGTTACAGAGCTTAGCACTCTTTTGGATGTTTCCGAGGTTACTATCCGAAACTATCTTGCGGATATGGAAACCAAGGGACTTTTGTCCCGTGTTCACGGCGGTGCGGTCAGCTCCTACAAGCCCTATTACAGCATGAATATGACACAAAGACTTGAAACCAATCAGACAGAAAAGGTGGAAATAGCACAAAAAATTGCTTCTATGATTGAGCCTAATGATACCGTTATGCTTAATTCGGGTACTACGACGCTTTTAACCTTCAGAAAATTCCCCGTTGATTATAACCTTAATATTGTCACCAATTCAATCGCCATTGCTTTGGAGGCTTCAAGCAATCCAAACTACAATGTTGTCCTTATAGGCGGCAGTATCAATACGAAGTACCAGTTTTCCTACGGCAGCGATGCAATAGCACAGCTTAGAAATTACCATGCAGAAAAACTGATTCTATCGGTAGACGGTGTTGATTTAACGCGTGGGTTTACCACCTATTACGATAAGGAAGCTCCTATTGACAGAGCAATGACGGAGCAAAGTGATTACTGTATTGTTGCGGCGGACAGCTCAAAATTCGGCAATAACGCATTTGCAAAAATTTCCGACCTTTGTGTTGCCGACTGTATTGTTACAAATGACAACGCCAAAGACGAGCTTTTAACGGATTTCAGAAAAGCAGGCATTAAAATAATTTAAACAGGCTTAAAACAAAGAAAAACCGTATTTTGGGTTAATTCCCAAAATACGGTTTTTAACTATAATACAGTTTTTAAAACTTATACACCCTGCTTTGCACGGCGAAGTGCCTCTGCCTCTGTGCATCCGTTTTCTGCGGTATGTCCGGGAAGCGGAACAAGCTTTTCGTGGATTGCATCAATAATCCAGCCTGCCTGCGGGAAGAAGTATTCGTCAAATTCAAAGGGAGGTGTTATCCAGTTGCGTGCGCCTACTACTACGGGCGGTGCATCAAGGTCATCAAAGCAAAGCTCTGTGATATTCTTTGCAACATCATTAAGGAATGAGCCTCTTGCACATGCATCCGAAACAAGCACAACCCTGCCTGTCTTCTTAACAGACTCAACAATCTTTGTATAGTCAAGCGGAACAAGTGAGTGGATATTTATAATATCCGCCTCCATACCATACTTCTCGCTGAGTGTCTTTGCCGCATCAACCGCACGGTAAAGTGCTGCACCGATTGTAAGAATTGTTACGTCCTTACCGTCGCGAACCTTATTTGTATCACCGAATTCGATTTCATAACGCTCACTGGGAACGCCACCCTCGTGGAACTGCTCGCCCACATCGTAAATTCTCTGGCTTTCAAAGAATACTACGGGGTCAGTACCCTTAAGAGCTGATTCCATAAGACCCTTTGCCTCCCAGGGAGTTGCAGGGAAGCAAACCTTAAGTCCGGGAATGTGTGCACAAAGTGCTGTCCAGTCCTGAGAGTGCTGAGCGCCGTACTTAGACCCTACAGAAACTCTGAGAACTACTGGCATCTTAAGAATACCTGCACTCATCGCCTGCCACTTACTCATCTGATTGAAGATTTCGTCACCAGCACAGCCAATGAAGTCAGCATACATAAGCTCAACAAGCGCACGTCCGCCCGAAAGAGCATAACCAACGGCTGTGCCTACGATAGCAGCCTCGGCAATGGGGGAATTAAAGAGACGGCAATGGGGGAACGCATCCATCATACCGCGGTATACTGCAAACGCACCGCCCCAGTCACGGCAGTCCTCTCCGTATGCGATAAGTGTGGGGTCTTCATAGAAACGGTCATATATAACCTCACTCATTGCGTCGCGAAGGTTAAAGAGCTTCATTTTTGATACGGGCTTTCCGTCAACAATGGGTGAGCGTTCCTTTTCCTTAAGCTTCTTATATGCCGGAACTTCATTAAGAGGCATATTTACTTCAGGTTCTCTGTCGTCAAACTTCTCAACCTTTTCGTTTGAGAACATCATACGCTCAACAACCATGGAATCCTTCTTGAAATCTACATAGGGGCTTACATTGACATCCGATGCAGCCTTGCAAATCATTGTCATACGCTCTGCGGTATTTGCAAGGATAGCTTCAAGGTCACTATCTCCTGTAACGCCTGCCTCAACAAGACCCTGACGATATGTGATAATCGGGTCGATTGCCTGCCAAGCTTCGATTTCTTCCTTAGTACGATATGCATTCTGGTCTGATACGGAATGTCCGCTGTAGCGATATGTAAGTGTATCGAGCATAACAGGACCTTCACCCTTACGGAGAATCTCAAGTTTACGCTCCATAGCATCAATAACTGCAAGAGGATTGAAGCCGTTAATTCTTTCAGCGTGGAACTGTGTGGGGCTAACACCTGAGCCGATACGAGCAAGCATATCATAACCCATTGTTTCGCCTCTTGTCTGGTCGCCCATTCCGTAGGAGTTATTGAATACGTTGTAAAGGATGGGCATACCACCTTTGTGGCTCTCCCAAAGAGTATGGAACTGATCCATAGCGGCAAAGTTCATCGCCTCCCAAACAGGGCCGCGTGCCATAGAGCCGTCACCGCTGTTACAAACAACAATACCCTGCTTGCCGTTAACCTTCTTGAAGAGTGCCGCACCTGTTGCAATTGCAGCAGAGCCGCCAACGATAGCGTTATTGGGATAAATACCGAAGGGCAGGAAGAATGCGTGCATTGAGCCACCCATCCCCTTATGGAAGCCTGTTTCACGGGCAAATATTTCAGAAAGTGTTCCGTAAAGGATAAAGCGGATTGCAAGCTCCTTTACATCGTCTACCTTGCCAAGCTTTTCTGTTGCACGAAGAGCGCTACCACCGAGGAAGCCCTCCATGATTGTCATGAGTTCCTGCTCGCTTAATTTGTGGATGCAGGAAAGTGCCTTTGCAAGGATTTCACTGTGGCTTCTGTGGGAGCCGAATGAGAAGTCATTCTGGTCAAGAAGATAAGCCTGACCAACTGCCGCTGCCTCCTGACCTACGGAAAGGTGGGCGGGACCGGGATATGTAGTTTCAATTCCGTTATACACACCCTGTGTCTTTATAAGGCTGAGCATTGACTCAAACTCACGAAGAACTGTAATGTCGCGGTAAATACGAACAAGATCATCATCGCTGAACTTGCCGCGTTCATCGGCGATTGTTTTGTTATACGCATTTACGGGAATGTCTTTAAAGGTGATTTTACCGGGGGCTAAGGTTTCCACCGGATCTACAAATAAACTCTTAGGCATATTATATTTCCTCCTCTTTATATTATATAGGAATTTATGTGATTTAATCGCGAGCAACATTTGTCTGTTTTAAGCTTTGTCGGCACGCGAAGTGGGTGAAGCGGCACGCTTCCTTATATATGAAAAATTGCTTCTCTGATTATTTCTGCAACCGTGGGATGCGGGAATACAAGCTTCTGAAGTCTTGCTGGAGTCATCTCGGTATCCACCATCATTGTAGCGGTCATAATGATTTCAGAAGCATATGAGCCTACCATATGACAACCCACAAGGCGTTTCTTATCTGTGTCGACAACAAGCTTTATAAAGCCCTTTCCTCCCTCTGTTTCGGCAAGGTATCTGCCTGCGTAGGACATGGGAAGCTTAACTTCCTTAACCGTCATACCTTTTTCCTCCGCTTCAGCTTTGCTGTAGCCTACGCTTGCAACCTCAGGGTCAGTATATATAACGGCAGGAATCACATCATAACGCATTTCGTCATTCTTTCCAACCATATGATTTACCGCAACCTCTGCCTCTCTGTAGGCAGTATGTGCAAGCATCAGCTTGCCGTTACAGTCACCGATAGCATAAACGCCCGATACATTTGTACAAAGGTGGCGGTCTGTCTTTATCGCGGCACGGTCCATATCAAGCTGCAAGGTTTCAAGCCCGATATTTGCGGTAGCAGGCTTTCGTCCTGCACTAAGAAGTACCTTGTCGCACTTTATCTCTTTCTTCTCGCCGTTTTCTTCGTAAATAACGCTGTCCTTCTTAACCTCAAGCACCTTGCAGGAAAGCTTGAATACCATTCCTCTTTTTTCAAAAGCATCGGTAAGCACCTTGCAGATTTCAGCATCTGTCGCACCTGCAATCTTGGGCATCATTTCAATAACAGTTACCTTTGTACCCACACTTGCAAAGTAGTAAGCCATTTCAAGACCTATTACGCCACCGCCGATAACAACCATTTCCTTGGGAAGAGTTTTTTCGTCAAGCACCTCGCGGTTTGTAACCACAAAGCCACTTTCAAGTCCCTCTTTAAGACCGGGTACGGGAGGAACAACCGTCTCGGAGCCTGATGCAATTACAAGCTTCTTGCCTGTATAAACCTCTCCGTCTGCCTCAACCAAAAATCCGTTCTCACCCTTGCCCTTAACCACGGCATTGGCACTGATAACGGTAACCTTATTTGCTTTCATAGTAGCGCCAACGCCCGATACGAGAGTTTTAACCACCTTATCTTTTCTGTCAATAACCTTTGCGTGGTCATATTTTACGCCCTCGGCAGTAACTCCGAAAGCCTCGCTCTCTTTGGCGTGGCGATACATCTTAGATGAATTAAGAAGCGTCTTTGTGGGGATACAACCCTCGTTAAGGCACGTACCTCCGAGAGCCTTTTTTTCAAAGACAGCCGCTTTAAGTCCATTTTGAGAAGCCCTCTCGGCACAAAGATAACCGCCGGGGCCTCCGCCTAAAACCAATACGTCAAAAATTTCCATGTTTATTTCTCCTTACTTTGCAAGTAACATTGTAAAGTTTTCAAGATTATATCCAAGCTCCTTCTGGAAGCGTGCCGCAGGTGTACCGTCTACTGCACGGTGGTCATATGTAAGACTAAGTCCCATTGCGGGATAAATCTTGATTTCTCCGTCCTTACCCTTTTTAACACGGTCGATTGTTCCGCAAACACCCAATATTCCCGTCTGCGGAGGATTAATAACGGGTGTAAAGGACTCAACTCCCATATTTCCGAGATTTGAAACGGTAAATGTACCGCCCGAAAGCTTGTCGGGGCTGATATTTCCCTCACGGCACTGTGCTGCAAGCTCCTTAACCTCCTGAGAGATTTCAAGCAGGCTCTTCTGGTCAGCATTAAATATAGTGGGGACCATAAGACCTCTGGGGGTGTCTACCGCAACACCAAGGTTAACGTGCTTAAAGATTCTGATAGTATTATCATCAAGCATATGTGCATTCAAATCGGGATGATTTAAAAGCGTTCTTGAAACTGCATAAAGGACAATATCACCAAGTGTGATACCGCTGCATTCACCCTCGGATGCCTTGAGAAGCTTTCTGTATGCGAGTATTGCAGTAGCATCAAAGGATGTATTATGTGTAAGCTGTGCCATTGTAGAAAGAGATGTGTGCATAGACTTACTGATTGCACGGCGGATACCGCTGAACTTCACATCCTCATACTCTGCCTCGGGAACAGCTGAAGCCACAGGCAGAGCGACGGGAGCTTCTTTGACTGCCACGGGATTTTCCATAAGTGTTCTTACATCACGTTCTATAATTCTTCCATTGGGACCTGTAGGCGTTGCAAGTGCTGCATCAACCCCTGCACGCTCCGCAAGCTTTTTCGCTCTGGGAGAAATGGCAGTTTTTCCGTCCGCACTTACAGTTGTTTCCACGGGTGCTGAGACTGCCTGTGCGGGTGTCTCCAATACAGGAGCTTCCTCTTGTGCCGGTGCAGCTTCTCCTGCACCATCGGGACGCAGTGCACTGCAATCCTCACCCTCAGAGCCAATTGCACAAACATTCATAAGACACGGAACCTCATCCCCGTCTCCGAAAAAGATTTCGAGCAATGTTCCCTCCTCGGTGGATTCACATTCAAATGTTGCCTTGTCTGTCTCATAGGTGAATAGAATATCACCTACGCTAATTTTGTCGCCTATGTTCTTCTCCCATTTACCGATAATACAGCTTTCAACAGTAATACCGGCTTTGGGCATAATTACAGCATTTGCCAAAACAAAAACCTCCCCATCTTGATATATTGTTAATTGTAACATGTTTTAACACTTTCGTCAATTCTTTTTTTACACAAAAAAAGAAAGATAACCGAAAGGTTACCTTTCTTTAGCAATTAAAAATCTGAATTTCTTACAAAAGTGTAACTTTATATTTCTCCGCCTGCTTCACATACTCCTCAGGCAAGGGCTTGTCGCTTATTATATAGTCCACATCCGCCATGGTTGCGAAGGTATAGGGCATCAGCCTTTTAAGCTTTTCTGTTCCGCACATTAAAACGCTGGTGCGTGCCTTTTCAATGACAAGCTTTTTAACGAGCATATCTGCCTCCGTACCGCAGGTAAAACCCACATCAGCACTGCATCCCGATACGCCTATAAATGCAATATCTATGTTGATATTCTCAAGCATCTGGAGCGTGTTTTGCCCGCAGATTGACTGATTGTTGCGGTTAAGCGTGCCTCCGCAGACGGTAACGGCAGGATTACTGAGTCGGCACATTTCAAGGGCAATTCCGGGACTTGTGGTAATAACGCTGAGGTTTATATCGGGCAAGCTTTGTGCGACAAAAAGATTAGATGTTCCTGCATCTAAAAAAACACAGTTGTGCGTTTTAAGAAGCGTCAACGCCTTTTGTGCCATAGCAACCTTCCCCTTGTTATTATCACGAAGCCGCACATTAAATTCCAGATCTCCCGGTCTGTGTACAGACCTTACGCCACCGCGGTGTTTTACCAATACCCCCTGCTGCTCCAACACGTCAAGGTCACGGTGAAGCGTCATCAGGGAAATATCGGGAAGTAATGCCTGAAGCTCCTTTATTGTGGCAATATCTTTATTATCTATGTATTCCTTTATACGCTCTCTGCGAATGCTGTTCATGGTTTCCTCCGTATAATCACTATATATCTCGCTTTGTTTTTAACATATTTTAACATAATTATCTCAAATTTTCAAGATGTTATTGACTATTTTAGAAAAATATTTTAAAATGTCTATTGGAAAGGTGATTATATGATAGAAAACATTCAAATATACATATCCGATTCCTTTGACCCATATCTTAATCTGGCAACTGAAAAATATCTTCTCGATACAGTGCCTCAAAACGCCTGCACACTTTATCTGTGGCAAAATGAAAACACTGTGGTAATCGGCAGAAACCAGAATCCGTGGGCAGAGTGCAATTACTCCCTCCTTGAAAAAGAGGGCGGAAAGCTTGCCAGAAGACTTTCGGGGGGCGGAGCAGTTTTCCACGACCTGGGGAATCTTAATTTTACATTTTTATGCAATGAAGATAGTTATGATTTAACACGGCAGTTACAGGTGATTCGGGAGGCGTGCCTTTTTGCAGGGATTGAAACCACGCTCAGCGGCAGAAATGATATTTTAGCAGACAATCGAAAATTTTCAGGGAACGCCTTTTTTAATTCCAAGGGCAAAGCCTATCACCACGGCACGCTGATGGTTTGTGCCGACACCGAAAAAATGCAACGCTACCTGACCCCATCAAAAGCCAAGCTCGAGGCAAAAGGGGTTAAATCGGTACGCTCAAGAGTGGTGAATCTTTCCGAGTTTTCTCCCTCTCTTACAACCGAAAAAATGAAAGAATATATGATTTCTGCTTTTGAAAAGGTATATAATCAGAAAGCTTCTTTTTTACGCATAACAGATAACCGCCGGATTGATGCCCTTGCGAAAAGCTATCAGTCGAATGATTATATTTACGGCGGAAGTGCCCCCTTTTCCTTTTCATGTGACAAAAGCTTTAGCTGGGGACAGTTTCAGCTTCAACTGGAGGTTAAGGACGGAATTGTTGAAGGAGTAAAAGTTTATACCGACTCTATGGACTTTACCCTTGCCCAGAGGCTTCAATCCGCACTTTTGAGTGTATATTTTAATATTGATGATATTGAAAAATCGCTTTTCTCCTCGCTGCCAACCCCCATTGCGGAGGATATAGCGGAGCTTTTAAAAGAGCAGGGGATTTGACAAACAAAAAAGGTTGTGGTATACTATTCCCACTATAGTTTGAAAGGAAAATAAAAAGGATATTTAAGGACAATGAAATAAAAATCACAGACCTTGGAGGCGGAGTTTCTCGCAAGGTGAAGGCTCACGGTGGAACACTTCTTATGGCGGAAGTTCATTTTGAAAAGGGCAGTATCGGTGCTATGCATTCCCACCCTCACGAACAGGTTTGCTATGTAGCCATGGGAAGCTTTGAATACGAAGAAAACGGTGAAAAATCCATCATTTCAGAAGGCGATACTTACTATGTGGCACCCGATGTTCCTCATGGCGTTGTGGCTTTGGAGGAAGGAATTCTTATTGATATTTTCACCCCTCAAAGAGAGGATTTTCTGAAATAAAGTATTTTCTACTCGCATTAAAACAGGAAAAAAAGAAGCAAGTCAATAGACTTGCTTCTTTTTTTGTTCCGGCGACGACCTACTTTCCCAGGCAGCTTCCCGAAAGGTTAATCAGCACTGCAGAGCAGCCTTGAGTACTGTTTCCCGATGCAATATATACGCAGAAAAATTTTTGCAGTTGCGGTGCGTAAGGGCGAAGCAATGTGGTAACCTTGCAAGACCGACAAGGCGCAAATGCGGAAATTTAGCAAGTATAGATTGTGTCGGGGATAGTAATTCAAGGCACTTACCGTGGAGAAATGGGAACGGAGTGACCATTCCGAACAATGATAGAAACTCGTTTAATTTTTTAACAAAAGTAAAAGAGTACCTACATATGTAAGTACTCTTTTTTAGTTCCGGCGACGACCTACTTTCCCGGGCAGCTTCCCGCCAAGTATCATCAGCACTGCAGAGCTTAACTACCGTGTTCGGAATGGGAACGGGTGTGACCTCTGCGTCATAGTCACCGAATATTTACTTTTCTCAGATTGGGTTTTGCAATCTGAAAATTGAATAATGCTAACTTTGATTTAATAACTCACTTCTAAGAAGACTTGCTTCGTAAGACGAAGTCTTCTTGTTTTTAGATCAAGCCCTCGGTCTATTAGTATCGCTCAGCTCAATACATTACTG
>JAZUCF010000008.1:0-38320 GCA_045638945.1 Clostridia bacterium
TGGGGTGTTGCTGCAAAGGTTAGCCAGCTTGGCGGTAAGGTTATCACAATTTCCGGTCCCGACGGCTATGTATACGATCCCGACGGTGTAACAACACAGGAAAAGATTGATTTCATGCTTGAAATGAGAGCTTCCGGCAGAGATAAGGCTCAGGATTACGCTGATAAGTTCGGCTGCCAGTTCTTCCCCGGAGAAAAGCCCTGGGGTGTTAAGGCAGATATCTGCATGCCCTGTGCTACTCAGAATGAAATCGGTATTGAAGAAGCTAAGAAGATTATTGCAAATGGTACTAAGTACTATATCGAAGTTGCAAACATGCCCACAACAAACGAGGCTGTTGCACTTCTTAAGGACAGCGGTCTTATCGTAGGTCCTTCAAAGGCTGTAAACGCAGGCGGCGTTGCAGTATCTGCTCTTGAAATGGCTCAGAACTCTATGCGTTACAGCTGGAGCGCAGAAGAAGTTGACGAGAAGCTTAAGGGCATCATGGCAAACATTCATAAGGTTAGCGAAGAAGCTGCTATGGAATACGGCCTTGGCTATGACCTTGTAGCAGGTGCTAATATCGCAGGCTTCAAGAAAGTTATGGAAGCTATGCTCGCTTACGGCGTTTGCTAAAAACAGTTTGCATATCGCAAAAGGAATCCGAAAATTCGGATTCCTTTTTTGTTTTCCCCTTGTCGTTTCAAATAACAGGTTGACAATATCCTGCAATTTGTATATAATATAATTGTAGGATATATTTATCGTATAAATAATAGGAGGAAGCTATGAATATAAATACAGAAACAATTACTACTATGACAGAGGCAAATCAGAACTTTTCAAAGGTTGCCAGGGTAGCGGAAAACAACGGACAGGCGGTTATATTTAAAAATAACAAGCCGAAATTTCTGCTCATTGATGTAGATTCAGGCTTCTACTTTGATATCACTGATGATGAAAAAATTGATGTGGCGGCAAAAAGAATAATGAATAGATTTAAGCCTGCCTTTGAGGAGCTGGCAAAATGATTAAATTGAGTAAAGAGAAGGTACTTCTGCTTCATCAACTGATAGCGGAAGAGACGGGCGGCAGTGTTGGCGTCAGAGATATCGGGCTTTTAGAAAGTGCTCTTAATAATGCGTATGCAACATTTGGCGGGGAAGAGCTTTACAAAAGCAAGGAGGAGAAAGCGGCAAGCCTTGGATTTTCTTTAATATCCAATCATGCCTTTGTTGATGGGAATAAGAGAATAGGTGTATATGTTATGCTGACATTTCTGGAAGCAGAAGGCATAAAAATGAACTGCACAAATGCAGATGTTGTTAATTTCGGTTTATCTGTTGCTTCGGGCGAAATGAAATATGATGAAATTTTAAACTGGATAAATAAATTTAAAAAATAATTTATCAAACTGAGGTGAATTTACATGAACAAACACGAAGAGCTTGCATATAAATATTTTACCGCAGGGTACAACTGTGCCCAGTCGGTGTTTGCGGCATTTCACGAGGAAATGGGAATGGACGAAAAAAAGGCACTTCGTCTTTCTTCTGCATTCGGCGGAGGAATGGGACGGCTTCGGGAGGTATGCGGTGCCGTCAGCGGTATGTTTATGGTGCTGGGTATGCTTTACGGCTATGACGAAGCCAAGAATGATGAGGCGAAGAAGCTTCTTTATTCCCGTGTACAGGCTTTTGCCGATGAGTTTAAAAGCGAGTATGGCACAATTATCTGCCGTGAGCTTATAGGAGTTCCCGGAGCACAAAAGCCCACACCCACACCAAGGAATCCCGAATTTTATGAAAAACGCCCGTGCTTAGGCTTTGTAGTAAGTGCGGCAAGGATAATGTCGGAATTTATTGAGGAGAATAAGTAATAAAACCCCGTTTGGTAAAATCCAAACGGGGTTTTATCAATCCTCAAAATCATCTTCGGGAAAACTTCCCCGAAGAAACCAATCGGGCATAAATCCCGGAGGATATAGCACGGGGGATTCTGCCTCTGTTTCTTTGGTTTCCCCCACCATGGGGGCAGGAACCTCCCCGAAAGGGAGCTGGGGCATCAGTCTTGCCGGCACTGCATAGGTTATATAACACATTGGTTCGTTGTTTTGCATATAAATCACCTCAGGTAATTATATGAACAAAAAACATAATTATTGCCTTTTTATATTTTTAGGTGTATAATATATGTCAGTGTAAATAAAATGAAAGGTTTGAATATATATGTTAAATAAAATTAAATCCGAAGCAGCAGCGGCAGCCACGGAGCTTTGCGAGGCAGCAGGGCTTAAAAAAGGCGATATTTTCGTAGTGGGATGTTCCTCCAGCGAGGTGGGCGGTGAGAAAATCGGCACTTCAAGCAGTGAAGATGTCGGAAAAGCCGTTTTCGAGGGAATTTATCACGTGTTAAAGGAAAAAGGCATTTTTCTCGCGGCACAGTGCTGCGAGCATCTTAACCGTAGCCTCGTTATAGAACGTGAATGTTGTGAAAAATATAACCTTGAGGAAGTTTGCGTGGTGCCTGTGCCAAAAGCAGGCGGCTCTTTCGCCACAGCAGCGTATAAGGCATTTGAAAACCCCGTAGTGGTTGAGGAAATAAAGGGACACGCAGGAATTGACATTGGCGGCACTCTTATCGGTATGCACCTTAAAAGGGTGTGCGTTCCTGTCCGCCTTAGTGTTAAAAAAATCGGGCAGGCTTCGATTATCTGTGCAAAAACACGCCCCCGTCTTATCGGCGGAGAAAGAGCGGTATATAATTTCAAGGAAGATGTGGTAAGATAAGCTGATTGAGAAAGGTTTGTTTTTATGACTAAAAATAAAAAAACCCCCTCATTTTTAATGAACGTAATAATGATTGTATTTGCTCAGATTGCCGTCAAGCTATTAGGCTTTGTCTACAGAATGGTAATTACCAATATCGACGGCTTCGGAGATATGGGTAACGGATACTATAATTTCGGTTTCCAGATATACACCCTCCTTCTGGCGATAAGCTCCATTGGCATTCCCAATGCGATTTCAAAGCTTGTGTCCGAGCGGTGTGCACTTGACGATTTCAAGGGTGCAATGCGGATTTTCAGGGTAGCACTTGTGCTTTTTGCCTGTGTGGGTACATTTTTCTCACTGGTAATGTTTTTCGGGGCGCAGTTTATAGCCACATCAATTCTTGACGCTCCCCCTGCCGTGCATACAATCAGAGTTTTGTCCCCTGCAATCCTTTTTGTATCGGTTTCCAGTGTTATAAGGGGCTTTTTTGCAGGTCAGCACAATATGAAGGCTACCAACACCAGCCAGGTTATAGAGCAGTTTTTAAAATGTGTTTCCACTATCCTCATTGTTCTTGCCATGGTTGGAAGTGCTCCCGAATATATGGCGGCAGGTGCAACTCTTGCCACAACCATTTCCACTTTTTTAAGCTGTATATACCTTTTTGTGTTCTATAGTGCAAACAGAAAGGATATCAGGGAGAAAACCCTTAAAGCTCCCGAAATTAAGCTAAGAGGAAGCGGAATTAAGATAGCGAAAATGATTCTGTGGGTGTCCGTGCCCATTTCGTTGGGTGCAATAGTGGCATCTCTTAACAGAATTGTGGATATTGTGACTGTTGTGCGAGGAGTTAAAATAGCCCTTGCAGGCACTATGAGCGGTATAGAGCTTGAAAAAGAAGCCGTAAGGCTCAGCGGTATTTTAAGCAAGACCGATGTCCTCGTAAATCTTCCGTTAGCGCTTAACACTGCATTTTCAACAGTGCTTGTTCCCACGGTAGCAGGTGCATTGGCGGTAAAGGATTATGATACGGCAAGGCAAAAAATATCATTCTCCCTGCTTATTTCAACTGTTGTTGCACTTCCCTGTGCAATCGGTTATATGGTGCTTTCGGGTCCGATTCTTCATATGATATATCCCAATGCCAGTGACGGTGCACTTTTGTTTTCACTGGTTGCCCCGACGGTGTTTTTCTCCGCAATGAGCCAGACTATCTACGGGTCGCTTCAGGGAATGGGAAAAATATTTGTCCCTGCTATAAGCGTACTGTGCGGCGGTATTATAAAGGTTATCCTTAATTTGGTACTTATCCCCATTCCCGCTATTAATATTTACGGTGCACCGATAGGAAGCATTGCGTGTCAGGCTACGGCGTTTATGATAAGCTTCTTTGTTCTTCACAAAAATCTCCCCATGAAGCTCTCTTTCGGGAAGTATTTTCTTAAGCCCTTTATCTGTGCGGTAATCATGGGCGGATGTGCGATTTTCGTGCATAATATACTATGCGGTATAACAGGAAATACCATAGCCGTTCTCGGTGCAATCGTCTTTGCAGGGCTTTTGTATTTTGCCCTGATAGGAATTCTCGGTGTTTTCAGCCGCGAGGAGCTATCGGCAATCCCCTTTATAGGTAAAAAATTTAAAAAGAAATAATTTCCAAAAAGAAATTCTTTGAAAAATAAGAATTTCTTTTTTTATTGGTTAAAATAATCTTAGCTAAAAGAGAGAAAGGATTGATTGATTATGTTTAAATATAAATATTTTCTTATTGCACTTGCATTTGCGGTGTTATGCATTTTAAGGGTTGCTATTGCAGAAGGCGGCAGTGGAGCAACATATGCCGTAACACTTATATAAGGAGACTTTAAAAAATGCTGTCAAAAAAAGAATACTCAAAAATCGTAAAAAAGCACAGCGGAAAATCCCCCATAGTAAAAGATACGCTGAGAGCATTCTGGGTGGGAGGACTAATATGCACCATAGGGCAAATTTTCCGCAATTTCTACTCTGCACAGGGGCTTAATAAGGAACTGACGGGAACGGCGACGGGCATAACGCTGATTTTTATTGCATCAATGCTGACTGCAATAGGCATTTTTGACCGTATAGGAAAATTTGCAGGAGCAGGAACGCTTGTTCCCATAACAGGCTTTTCAAATGCTGTCACATCACCTGCTATGGAATTTAAGGCAGAGGGCTTTGTCCCCGGTGCGGCGGCAAAAATATTTACGGTGGCAGGACCTGTCATTGTCTATGGAACAACATCCTCCGTAATAGCAGGACTAATTTATATTTTGTTTATGAAAGGGTGAGTGGGGTGCATAGAGCAGGCGAAGGAACTGTTATTTTTGAGAAAAAACCTTCAATTTTGTCATATGCGGCAGTAGTAGGAAAAAAAGAGGGCGACGGACCCCTGGGGAAATATTTTGATGAAATAGAAGCCGATGCATATTTCGGAAAGCCCTCGTGGGAAAAGGCGGAAAGCGAAAATTTACGCAGAAGCGTGATGCACACTCTTGAAAAGGGAAAATTCAAGCCCGAGGATATGGATTTTGCAATTTCGGGAGATTTGCTTAATCAATGTATTTCCTCAGGCTATGCATTAAGAGGGCTTAAAATCCCCTTTTTTGGCGTGTACGGAGCCTGCTCGACCATGGCGGAGAGCCTTGTTTTGGGAAGCCTCATTATTTCAGGCGGCGGTGCCAAAAACATACTCTGTGCCACAAGCAGTCATTTTTGCAGCGCGGAAAAGCAGTTCCGCACCCCTCTTGAATACGGCGGTCAGCGTACACCCAATGCACAGTGGACGGTGACGGGAAGCGGAAGTGTGGTTATATCCGACGGAGAAGGATGCCCCTCTATAGAGGCAGTAACTTGCGGCAGAATCATAGATTTAGGCGTTACCGACGTAGGAAACATGGGTGCGGCAATGGCACCTGCATTTGCGGATACGATAAAGAGGCATCTTAATGCGCTGCAAAGGGATATTTCCTATTACGACCTCGTTTTGTCGGGTGATCTGGGTCTTGTAGGTAAGAGCATTGCCAAAGAGCTTTTATTAAAAGATGGAATTGATGTGGGGGATAAATACGACGACTGCGGTGCAATGATTTTTGACCCTAATCTTCAGGACACCCACGCAGGCGGAAGCGGATGCGGATGTGCGGCATCGGTACTTTGCGGATATATTCTGCCCGAAATGCAGAAAGGAAATTTGAAGAATGTTCTTTTTGCCGCAACGGGTGCACTTATGAGCCCCACCTCTACCATGCAGGGAGAAAGTATACCCTCAATTTCACATGCAATTTCTTTTAGCTATTGAAGCAAGGAATAAAAACAGAGGCACCCCCATAGTATATAGTAAAGAGGTGCTTCAATTGAAAAATATGCCTGTTAAATATATCTTAATGGCGGCGGCACTGATGCTGCCGCTGTTTTTATTTCTTCAGCATGTCTTTGCAAAGGAGGAACAAAAATACGCCTATATAACCTTTGATGATGGTCCCACCCTGAACACTCCCCAAATAGTTGAAACTCTGGAGCAATATGGCGCCAGGGCTACTTTTTTTGTGCTTGAAGAAAGAATTGTCCGCTACCCCGACTTTATAAAGAAAATATACCACGCCAAAAATGCAATCGGGCTTCATGGAGTAAGCCACAGTGAGGCAATTTATTATACCCCGACCTCACCACTGGAGGAAATGGAAAAAGCTAATAAGGCACTCGAGGGCGTTTTGGGGAAAAGGAGCAGTCTTGTCCGTGTTCCCTTTGGCTCTGCCTACCGCCTCACAAAGAGGCAGGCGGAGATTTTGGAGAGCAGCGGCTACAAAATATGGGACTGGAACGTAGACCCCCGTGACAGCGTGGGACAAATCATTCCCGAAAGGGTAATGGCAAATCTTCGCCGTGACCTTAAACGCTGCAAGGGCGATGCCGTAATTTTACTTCACGACAGAAAAAGCACCGCAAAGCTTTTGCCTGAGATACTGAAATGCTTAAAAGAAGAAGGATATACTATGCTCCCTCTTTCAGAAAAACAGATACCGCTGAATCAATTAAGAGGGTGAAAAAACTGTTAATTACCAAGATAATACTCCGACACAGGGGCATAGTTTTTTAAATCCTCGCCTGTTATGTCGGTGTTGATAAGATTATAAATAATAAGGCAGGCTCTATTTCTTAAAACCGATTCCACGCTTGAAAATGCACCATGGGAGGGGAGAAGCTTTGCATAGCGTGCGAGGGCAAAAACAGATTTTTCCCTTGTTATATCTGAATCGGAAATACCCATACTTCTTAATGCCATTGTCAACATTTCTTCATAGGTTATGACTTGGTCAGGCTTAATAGTGTTGTCGGTGTATCCTTTGATAATTCCAAGGCTGTGAGCCTGCACAAGTATATTTTTTGCCCAATGGTTTTCAATATCCTTAAATAAAGCGTGTTCTTCGTTTATATCCCATTCAAACGCACGGGAAAGCATAGTTAAAAACTCGGCTCTCGTAACTGTGTTATAAAGATTAAGCTCACCGTCTGTATCTCCGATTATTATTCCTTTTTCTTTTAAGAAATTAATCTCTTTTTTATAAAGCTCCGTCGTATACGAAGAATTATCAACAGGCGTCTGCCCCTTGTCAAACTCTATTTCATACCATTTTGAATCTTGGGATACAACAATTTTACCATTTATGACAGAAACTCTCTCAAATACAGGCTTTGTTATAAATTCCCCCTTGTCATTGAGTATTGCCCATTTAAAGGGAGCAAGCCTTAATGCAAAGTAGCCGTTTCCGAGATGCTCGACATTATATAATGCCTCTAAAGAAATTGTGGGAGGTGTATGATAAGTGCCGTCGGGGTTTAAAATTCCTGCAAGACCGTTAAGCCTTACCACGAAATAACCGTCTACGGAGTAAATATCTTCATAGATGCACGGTGCAACCTTTGTTCCGTCGGTTGTGATAATGCCTACCTTGCCGTTCTTTTTAAACCACAACAGGTTATCCTCTCCAATATAGAGAGTGCTCATTTTTTCACTTGGCTCTTTAATTAAATTAAGTTTTATATCAAAGTAATAGTCGTAAAAACCGTCGCTTGCAAGATAGACATTTTTTTCTTCCATAAAATAAACGGAATTATATATGGTGGGGAGAAGAACATTGCCGTTAAAATCGATTAGTCCCTGTTTTTTATCCTTTATAACCACAGCGTTCTTTACAGCCGTTGGGTATATCTCATCATAAATGCCTTTAAAAAGCAGATTTCCGTTTTTATCAAGTATGTAACTGCCGCTTTCGTTTGTTGCAGCAAATGTGCCGTGGTAATATCTTAACAAATCCGCATTCAAGGGCATGAGTTCGTTTCCGTCCTTATCGATAACCGTATATCCGAAATCCCTGCCTACAACGCACATTCCGTCAATAAACACGCTTTCGCAATAGTCATATTTGAAATCCACAATTATTTTTCCGTTGTAGTCAATAAAACCGTATTTGTCATTAAAGTCCTGTACCCGTATTTCAAAACGGTCATCGGTGCGGGGTTGAATCTGAACCTCCTTATACAGTGCAGGGATAACGATTTCTCCCTTTTCATTCACTGCACCCCAGTTGTTTCCGTCCCTTACCTCAATAAGAGAAAAATCCTGATAATGCGGAAATAACGGTCTGTTATCGCTTCCCAATTCATCCCACATTGCAGGAATGATGGTCTCGCCGTATTTTGTCATTCCCCATTTCCCGTTTTCCGAAAACTTTTCATATTTCAAGCCTTCGTTGGGAACTTCCCGAACATCACTTAAATTTTCGGTTGAAAAACTGTAATCTGCATAAGCAGTAAGTGTAAATAAAGAAAGTACTAACAGTAAAGAAATTAATTTTTTCATAATGCCCTCCTTAATAGATTAAAACTGTGCCTGAAATATCAGTGTTGTTATACTCGTTGTCAGCTTTATAGGTTAAAAGCAGCTCATAGCCATCATTATTGTCAAGCCCTGTAAATGAATATGAACTTGTTTTGGACGGCTTTACCGACGCATTAAGCAAAGCTTTGCCGTCTTTTAAAAGTATGATGTTCAGCCTTTGGCTGCTGCTCGAATTTATGTATAAGGATATATTGCCGTTATAATCGGGAGTATAATTCCCTAAAGAAAGAGAGGAATTTTCTTTTAAATTAAATTCTCTCACCGAGCAGGAAGAATTAAGGTTAATATTTTGTGAAGCTTCCCGACTTCTCCCTGAATTTAAAGCCTTGCTGAGCATCATATCAAAATCGGTTCCGGGGGGAAGTGCGTTTACCTTTGCTTCGGGGAATAAAATGCTTTCCGCAGGTATCGGCACATTTAAATCAACCGTTTCTTTTTCGCTGACAGTCGGTGCTTGCTCCTTTTTTGGTACACTGCTTGGGACTTCTTTTTCGATTTCCTCTGTTTTTTGTGTTACAAGTGGGGCTTCCTTTTGCTCCGCTTTTTTTATAAATTTAATATTTACTTGAGGGATACTCGTTGATTTCACGGGGACAGCCGTTGTTAGCGTCGCAAAAGAAAGGACTATAGCCAAAACAGAAAATAGGCAAACGCTGTATTTCCCCTTTTTTCTGTAATGTGATATTTGCATAATTCTCTTCTTTATGTGCCGCTTTCCGTCAGCAACGCCTAAAAGCTTCGGAGAATACGCCCTTGAATATTCCTCAAGCATAGAAACCAATGTCCGTCCGTAAGCCCGATGCTCCCCGTTTCCGATAAGTGACAGCGTTTTTTCATCGGTTGCAAGCTCTATATCCTGTCTTATAGCCTTTGCAAATATATGTATCAAAGGGTTAAACCAATGCATGGTCTGTATAATCGATATCAAGAAGTTGGTAAAAATATCCCGTCTTGTATAGTGGGAAAGCTCATGATAGAAAATGTACTCAATTTCCCTGTCGGTAAAGCTTGTTAGCTTGTTTGTTATCAGAATTTTAGGACGAAGCAAACCGAAAAGAGATACGCCTTTTATAATCGGCTGGTTAACTAATCCGATGTCTCTTTTCACATTTAATTTATCCTTGCATTGTGAAAAAATTTTATCTGTCCGCTCATCGACGGGTTTTGACAATGCTTTTAATCTCAGAGAAAATATTATATTGGATAACAAAAGCCATGCACCCGTAATTACAAGACCCAAAAGCCAAATATAAGGAATAATGTCTACAGTTTTAACTTGTGCCACGGGAACGCTCCCTGTGTTTTCCAAAAAAACTTCGGGAATATTGAATTCTCCTTGAAAATGCGGCAGATTAAAAACACTTACTTTGCTTTTCGGTCCGAACGGAAAAACCAGCTTTATGATAAAAACTGCCCATAACAGCACCTTATATTTATGCGGTAAAATTTTATCTGCAAGCTTTCTTATTAAAAAAACAATAAAACCGACTATGCTCCCGTTTACGGTAGAAGTCAAAACAAAATCGAATACTGCGTTAAGATTCATTTTGTTTATCCTCCAGAATGTTTTTAAGCTCCTCTATATCCTCCTTTGAAAGCTTTTCATCCTTAATAAAGGAAGCCAGCATTAAATTTAAGGAGCCGTTATAGAGCTTCTTTATAAAATTTTTGTTTGCATATTTCTGATATTCCTCACGATTAACCGATGCAGAATACAGATAGGATTTTGCATCCTTTTTTTCTGCTTTCACCGCACCTTTTGCCACCAATCTTGTTATAAGGGTCTGAATCGTTTTGGGCTTCCAATCATTTGTTTTTTCGATTTCCGTTATTATCGCTTTAGCTGACATTGTACCTCTTTCCCATAACACCTTCATAACTTCTATTTCTGCCTCGGATATTTGCAACACTTTACTTTTCATTATAAATACCTCCCAAAAATGGATTACACTTGTAAGTCAACTTAATATTACACCTGTAATCCATTTTTGTCAAGAGTAAAAAAGAAAAATCATTGAATAAGATTGACAAAGCTTTTCAAAACATATAAAATTAAAAGCATAAAGGAAGTGGTACAAATGGCAATAAAGATTAGTGACAAGAAGTTTTTTACAGAGCTTCTTGATTATAGCATTACAGGGCTTTCAAAAGTAAAGGAAGCTGCAAAGGAAGAGGATTTTTCCTTATGCAGAAGGCTTTTTGCCGAGTACATACGTGAAGCCTTGGAGCCGAAAAAGTATTTTTCGGCGGTTCCGGGAAGAAATGAGCCTCAGGCAGATGAAGATACAATAGAAAAAGGGGACAATGCCTGCCGCAGATACATGGTTTCCTGCGGTATTCCCTGCGATTTTGGCGAAAATGAAGTGCAGTGGGAATCAAACCCCACTCCTACAGGCTACAGAGAATGGACATTTCAGATAAACCGTCATCAGGAATTTGTAAACCTCGCCCGGGCATATCAGGCTACGGGAGATAAGAAATACGCTTCAGCCTGCGAGGAGCTTTTTGAAAGCTGGGCACGCCAGATTGATTGCCCCGATTCTCCTACATATTCGGGAGATACCAAGGCATGGCGTACTATTGAAGCCGGAATCAGAATGGGGCTTAATTGGCCTGAGGTTTTCCACACCTTTTATAAGGAATTTTCCGATGATGCCATAGTTGACTGGTGCAAAAGCGTGTATGAACATGGGCAGAGGCTTTCCCTCGACCATTCAAAGCCGGGCAACTGGCTCATCATGGAAATGAACGGGCTTATGCATATAGGAGTGCTGAATCCGTGGCTTAGCGAGGCAAAAGAGTGGCAAAAATATGCTATGAAGGTTCTTGAAGAAAATCTTTATATGCAGGTTTATCCCGACGGCGCACAATACGAGCTTACAACAGATTACCAGTATGTAGTAATCTTAAACTATGCCCGCCCGATAAGGCTTTGTCAGGTATACGGCATAGAATATCCTGAAAAAATGGCACAGATACTTAAAAAACTTATCCTGTTTTATATTAACATTATGCGTCCCGACAGGAAAAGTCCTTCAATAAATGACGGAAGCCGTATGGATGTACCCGGGCTTGTAAATACATTTAAGGAGCTTTTTGATTCTGATGAAACCTTTGATTGGATTACGGGAAAATCGGAAAAGGAACCCTCTCAAAAAAGCTACATATATGAGTACCCAGGCTTTGCAATGCTTCGCAGCGGTTGGGGCAAGGATGATACATATGTATTCTTTGACGGCGGCGAGTATGGAAAAGCGCATCAGCACGAGGACAAGCTTTCAGTAATTCTCTATGCAGACGGAAAGGAAATTCTCGTTGACCCGGGTAACTACGCCTATGATGCACTGGACCCTGTCCGTCACCATATCTGTTGGACACAGTCCCATAACTGCGTGAGGGTAGACGGAAAGGACCAGAACAGAAAGGACGCATATAAATGGACGGAAGATAAGATTGATAAGAAAAGCGACCTTAAATTCAGTCTTTCCGAAAGTGTTGATGCGGCAAGGGCAGTATATGACGAGGGCTATGGACCCCACAAGGTTTCCTGCGAAAAGCTTGCAAGGCAGGAGAGAAGTGTATACTTTATAAAGAAGATGGGAAATCTCCGCCCGTTCCTTATTGCGGTAGACCGACTTACCTCCGATAAAGAAAGAAGCTACGAGGTTATGTGGCACGTTGATGTAGAAAGTATTTCTGCCTGCGGACTTAATGTAAAAGCAGAGTCCCTGCACATAGTAGTCCCCGAATACGATAAGGATACGGCAGGACTTCAGATAAGCTACGGCGTGAAGCATCTTCATGAGGAAAGCATTCATTTGCAGGGCTTCACGGCGGACAGTGCCATAAAAAATGACTACCGCCCCATATATACGGCGGCACATATGCTTAATGCCAAGGATATCCGCCACGTGACGGTTCTTTATCCCGACGGAGGAAAGGAAATCTGTATTAAGGGTGTAGAGGCGTCACAGGATATAAATAATACGAAGATAACTCTCATTTTAAGCGACGGCACAAGAGTGGAATTTGATGAAAAGGACTATTTTTCAAATTAAAGTATTGACAAAAATTCCCCATTGTGTTAATATGATAGACGGCATATTATCCGGTTACTATGGTTTGCGGTTTCTCCAACCCTTATCTTGGAACTCGGAGTTTTTGCCGAAAATATTATTTAGGAGGTTTCTTTATTATGTTAAAGGAAACAAAGCAGAGCATTATCGATCAGTACAAGCTTCACGAGGGTGACACAGGTTCTCCCGAGGTTCAGATTGCTATTCTCACAGAGAGAATCAATCACCTTAACGAGCACCTCAAGGTTTACAAGAAGGACCATCACTCAAGACGCGGTCTTCTCAAGATGGTTGGTCAGAGAAGGGGTCTTCTTAACTACCTTACAAAGGTTGACATCAACCGTTACCGTGCAATCGTTGAAAAGCTCGGTCTGAGAAAGTAATCTCAAAATAATTTGATTGGTATATGTCGGAGAGGCTTGGGTTTCTCCGACATATTAAAGTCAAAAATTTTTCCCACAGGTAGTCGAAAGGGCGGTTACGCTTAGTGTTTACCACTTACTAAAGGGAATAAGGACAAGCTTATTCTTTTTCGTAAGTGATAAACGACTACCCTTTCGAACAAAATATATTTTATTTGGAGGTATAGTTATGTTTAAGACTTTTGAAACAGAGTTCTGCGGCAGACCCCTTGTTGTTGAAACAGGTAAGATGGCACAGCTCGCAGGCGGAAGCTGTCTTGTTCGCTACGGCGAAACTGTTGTTCACGCAACTGCTACAGCTTCGGCAAAGCCCAGAGAGGGTGTTGATTTCTTCCCTCTGGCAGTAGATTATGAGGAAAAGCTTTACGCCGTTGGTAAAATCCCCGGCAGCTTCTTAAAGAGAGAGGGCCGTCCTACTGAGAAAGCAATCCTTGCTTCAAGATGTATTGACCGTCCCATCCGTCCTCTTTTCCCCAAGGACCTTCGTAATGATGTTGCAGTTGTTACCACCGTTATGAGCGTTGAGCCTGATAACGATCCCGTTGTAACGGCCATGATTGGTGCATCTATTGCAATTTCCATTTCTTCCGTACCCTTTGCAGGACCTATCGCAGGTGCAACTGTTGGTATTGTTGACGGAAAGGTTGTAGTTAACCCCACAAAAGCTGAGCGTGACAAGAGCGAAATGTTCCTTACAATCGCAGGTACCAAGGAAAAGGTTAACATGATTGAAGCAGGTGCAAACTGCGTTCCCGAAGACCTTGTTTTCGAAGGAATTATGGCAGCCCATGCTGAAATCGCTAAGATGTGCGAATTTATCGAGGGTATTCAGAAAGAAATCGGAAAGCCCAAGTTCGATTATGAGCATATGGAGGTTCCCGAGGACGTTTACGAGGCTGTTAAGGAAGTTGCTATTGAAAAGGTAAGAGCAGCTCTTGACACAGATGATAAGAATATCCGCGAAGAAAATCTTAAGGAAGTTTACAGCTTTGTTTACGAAGCACTTGCTGATAGATTCCCCGAAATGGAAGGCGTAATTGACGAAGCTTTGTACAAGCTCCAGAAGTATGTTGTACGCCGCTGGATTCTTGACGATGGAAAGCGTGTTGACGGACGTGGTCTTGATGACATCCGTCCCCTTGCGTCTGAGGTTGGAATCCTTCCCCGCACACACGGAAGCGGTATGTTCACAAGAGGTCAGACACAGGTTCTTACAACCTGTACTCTCGGTATGGTTTCCGAGGAACAGCTTCTTGACGGCATTGACGACGAGGAAACAAAGAGATATATGCATCACTACAATTTCCCCTCTTATTCCGTTGGTGAAACAAGAGCAAGCCGCGGTCCCGGAAGAAGAGAAATCGGTCACGGTGCACTTGCTGAAAAGGCACTTGTTCCCGTTATTCCCTCAACAGAGGAATTCCCCTACACACTCCGTCTTGTATCCGAGGTTCTTTCCTCCAACGGTTCTACCTCACAGGGTAGTATCTGCGGAAGCACACTTGCACTTATGGATGCAGGCGTTCCGATTAAAGCACCCGTTGCAGGTATTTCCTGCGGTCTTGTAACCGAGGGCGAGCGTTATATCACAATGGTTGATATTCAGGGTCTTGAGGACTTCTTCGGCGATATGGACTTTAAGGTAGCAGGTACAAAGGAAGGTATCACAGCTATTCAGGTAGATATTAAGATTGACGGTCTTAAGCCCGAAATCATCCGCGAAGCTCTTGAAAAGACAAGAAAAGCACGCATCAAGATTCTTGATGAATGTATGCTTCCCTGCATAGCAGAGCCTCGCTGTGAGCTTTCAAAGTATGCTCCCAAGATTATTTCCACAACAATCGACCCTGAGAAGATTCGTGAAGTTATCGGCAGCGGCGGTAAAGTAATTCAGAGAATCGTTGCAGAAACAGGAGTTAAAATTGATATCGAAGAAGACGGAACAGTATTCTTTGCAACAACCGACAGCGAAGCCGCAGAAAAAGCACTTCGTATTGTTCGCGGAATTGCAGGCGATATTGAAATCGGCGATATTTTCAGTGCAACTGTTACCAAGATTATGGACTTTGGTGCATTTGTTGAATATCTTCCAGGTAAGGAAGGTCTTGTTCACATCAGCAAGTTAGACACCAAGCGTGTGGAAAAGGTTACCGATGTGGTTAATGTAGGCGACCAGATTAACGTTATGCTTGTAGAGGTTGACCGTATGGGACGCTACAACTTCTCAAGAAAAGATGCTCTGCTGGTAGCAGAAAGTGAAAACACAGAAGAGTAAAATATGATGCGGAGCGTCCATGTGACGCTCCGTTTGCTTTTTAGAGGAAATATGTATAAAATTTATTGTTTAAAAAACGGAATACGGCTTGTTTATGAGAAAATACCCCATGTAAAAACTGTAAGCGTGGGCGTTTTCATAAAAAGCGGCAGTATGTATGAAACGGAAAAAGAAAAAGGAATAAGCCATTTTATTGAGCATATGCTTTTTAAAGGGACCTGCAACCGCAGTGCAAAGAAAATTGCTGAGGAAATGGACTGTGCAGGAGGGCATATAAATGCGTATACCGCCCGTGAATGCACCTGCTATTATACCAAGGTGCTTTCCGAGGATTTAAGGCTTTCTGCCGAGATTTTAGGTGATATGTACTATAACTCTCTTTTTAAGGAGGAGGACATAGAGCTTGAAAGGGGAGTAATTATTGAGGAAATCAATATGTACGAGGATTCCCCCGAGGATCTGGCACTTGACTCGGTTTGCGAACACATGTGGAAGGGAAATCCCTTAGGCTATATTATTTCGGGAAGCGAGGAAAGCGTAAAAGGAATTTCCCGTGAAATGATGCTTGATTATATGAGATGCAGATACACTCCCGAAAACACTGTAATTTCAGTTGCAGGTGCATTTCAGGAGGAGGATATGAAGAGCATATTTGAGGAGTTCTTTTCGCAAGGGAAAAATGCTCCCTCCGTTATACTGCAAAAACCCGATTTTACCTTCGGCACATGGACAAAGGTAAAGGAGATTGAACAGGCACACTTATCTATTGCTTACAGGGGACTTGATTTATCCAGCAATAAGCTGTATACTATGTCTGTACTGAATAATATTTTAGGAGGAAGTATGTCCAGCCGCCTTTTCCAGAAGGTCAGGGAGGAAAACGGTCTTTGCTACAGTATTTATTCCTATACGGCATCCTTTCCGCAGGCAGGGATGGCGGGAATTTATGCAGGGCTTTCGGATAATGCACTGGAAAAAGCCATTGGTATGATAGATAGCGAGATAGCGAGGATATGCACTGAAAAGGTCAGCGACTATGAGCTTAACAAGGCTCGAAGTCAGATTAAATGCGGTATCGTAATGAGCCGTGAAAGTGTCGGAAGCCATATGGCGGAAAACGGAAAATCGCTTCTTCTTACGGACAGAGTGAGGACAGATGATGAAATATTAAAGGCGGTGTCTGAGGTTAGTGCCGATAATATTCTGAAAATGGCAAATCAAATTTTCTCGGACGGCAAAAGGGCAGTATTTATTTTAAATGGTAAAGAGGTGTCTTTATGAATATAGTTGTATTATCAGGGGGTCTCAGCACCGAAAGAAATGTGTCCCTTACAACAGGGGCAAAGGTGCAGAACGCCCTTATAGCAAACGGACATCATGTTATTCTGGCAGATGTTTTCATGGGATATAAGATGACGCAGAGCGTGGAGGAAGAATTTAAAAATGCGACCAATCCCGCAAAAATAGAAGGTGTCAGCGAGGTTGTTCCCGATATAGAAGCAATAAAAAAGGCAAGGGGTACTTCTTCCGATGTCTTTTTCGGGGAAAACATCATTGAGCTTTGTTCCTATGCCGATATAGTATTTATGGCACTGCACGGTGAAAACGGCGAAAACGGACGGCTTCAGGCAGCATTTGACCTTTTGGGTATCAGATACACGGGAAGCGGTTATTTAGGCTGTGCGGTGAGCATGCATAAAAATCTCACCAAGCAGATTTTCAAGTCCTTCGGCATACCTACCCCGGGCGGCAAAATGGTTAAAAAGGGTGAAAAGGCAGATTTTAAAGAGTTCGGCGGTAAAAAAGTTGTAGTAAAGCCTTGCTGCGGAGGAAGCAGTATCGGTGTTTATATTGCAGATAACGAGACGGCTTTTAACAAAGCACTTGAGGAAGCCTTTAAGTTTGAGGACGAAATCCTTGTGGAGGAATTTGTAGAGGGCAGGGAATTTTCCGTGGGCGTTCTGGGAGACAGAGCACTTCCTGCAATCGAAATTATTCCCAAGGAGGGCTTTTACGATTATAAAAATAAATATCAGGCAGACCTGACTTTGGAAATATGCCCCGCAGAGATAACCTCCCGGCAGTCGGACAAAATGCAAAATGCCGCACTTCTGGCATTTAAAGCACTGGGACTTTCGGGCTATGCAAGAATGGATTTTCTTTTGGATGAAAATGATGATATTTATTGTCTGGAGGCAAATTCGCTTCCCGGCATGACCCCCACAAGCCTTCTCCCGCAGGAAGCGGCGGCAGTGGGAATAGGCTATAATGAGCTTTGCGAGGAAATTATTAAACTGGGGATAAAAAGGGTGTGAGCTTATGACCTCAAAAATTGATTTTACCATACGTGAAATAATGCAGGCGGCAAACGGAAGCTTTACGGGAGATTGCTCTCTCCTTGACGAAAAGATCACTACAACCGTAATCGATAGCCGTAGGAGTGTGCCCGGAAGCCTTTTTGTTGCGATAAAGGGTGAAAAAACAGACGGCTACAACTATATTCCCTCCGCAGTGGAAAACGGTGCGTTGTGCATTGTTTCCGACAGACCCTATGAGGGGTATCCCTGCGTAATTGTAAATGACCCCGTCAAGGCACTTCAGGACATCGCCGCGGCGTACCGCAAAAAGCTTAATATCACGGTTATAGGCATCACGGGAAGCGTGGGAAAAACCACCACCAAGGAAATCGTTGCCTCTGTGCTTGAAGAAAAGTACAAGGTTATTAAAACGGAAGGTAATTTCAATAACGGATTAGGGCTTCCTCTTACGGTTATGTCAATTAAATCCGATACTCAGGTTGCCGTTGTGGAAATGGGAATGAACCATTTTGATGAAATGCGTGTGCTTTCAAGAATTGCACGCCCCACAATGTGTATAATGACAAATATCGGTATATCCCACATAGAAAACCTTGGTTCGAGGGAAAATATTTTAAGAGCAAAAAGCGAAATTTTTGAATACATGAGTGCAACCTCAAGGTGCATATTAAATGGCGACGACGATTTGCTTAAAACCTTAGACAGACCCAATCGCTGTGATTATGGCTTTAATTCCAATAATGATATTTATATAGAATCGCTCTGCGAACACGGCTTTGACGGAACGGATTTTGAAGCGTGGGTTTTCGGAGAAAAGTATAATTGCCATATAAATGTACCGGGCAGACACGTTCTTTTTGCGGCAATGGCAGCAATGGCGGCAGGAAGCTGGCTTGGCCTTACCCACAGTCAAATAGAGGCGGGCATTGAAAAGGCAAAAGCAATCAGCGGCAGAGTAAATGTAATTCGTACAGCGAAGTATACCTTAATTGATGACTGCTATAATGCGGCACCGCAGTCTATGATGAGCGGTATCGACCTTCTTGTAAAAAGTGACGGTTATCCCAGAAGCGTAGCGATTTTCGGTGATATGGGAGAGCTTGGAGCGGAGGAAAAGTATCTTCACAAAAGTGTGGGCGAATACGCCGCAAAAAGCAAGGTGGGGCTTCTTGTTGCAATAGGCACTCTTTCAAAGGAAATATACGCAGGCTGCATTTCTCATGGAGGAACTGCAATGTGGTTTGCCACAAAGGAGGAATTTCTCTCTCAGGCGGACAGCATACTTAACGAGGGAGACGCAATTTTAATAAAAGCATCGCACTTTATGGATTTTCCAAAGATTGTGGAAGCATTAAAAAGATAAATAAAAAAGCTGTTTATACGGCTCTTCTTTACGGCTGTGCCTTTTGTCACAGCCGTTTTGTTGTTTTAGGGCGAAGAGAAAATAGTGCAGAACGGACAAACTGAACCCCAAAGGGGCTTGCCCGAAGGCGTACGTGGGTACGTCGAGAGGTGAAGTTTGTTTGTAGCAAAAAGGCATAAAAAAGAAGAACAATCGTAGTTATACGATTGTTCAACAATAATATATTATTTTATATTTTTGCACTGTATATATTTTATAATTCAGTTGCCTTTTTGCGGTCTGTGCATTTTATCACAGCCCTCATTTATTCTCAAAAACTTTTTTTACTTCTTCATAACTCTCCAATGTTCCTATGTCATAGCGTTTACCGGGGAGCCTGAGGGCATACACATCTGTTTTTTCGCACAGGTAGCAGACAAAGCTACCGGGCGCATCCGTGCCACAACCGTCCTCAATGCCCTGCTTTATAAGATGAAGCTCGTCCTTTTTATATATGTAGAAAGGACCTACACACCAGTTGCTCTTGGGATTTTGAGGTTTTTCCTCCATTGAAATAACTCTGAAGTTTTCATCAGGAATCATTACACCGCTTCTGCGAAGTGCATTTACATCCTCAATAAAGTCGCACATTACAACCGCTGAATTTTTTTCGTGGAATAAATCCACAAATGATTTAAATGAGAAATCCAGCATATTGTCTCCTGCAACGATTAAAAGGTCGTCATCAAGATTAAGAGTATCAATGGCAAACTGAATATCCTTTACTGCACCCAGTCTTGTTTCGTTGGAAATTGAGCCGTCATCAATGATTGTAACGGGGTTTTTAAGAGTACATGTCTTTTTCCAGTTTTCAAAATGATGTGCAAATTTGTGATTTGAAATAATGATATGCTCGTCAATTTCTTCTATGGTATCAATATCATCTAAGAGCCAATCAAGGATACTTTTTCCTGCCACCTCTAAAAGAGGCTTGGGAAAGTTTTCTGTAAGGGGATAGAGTCTTGTCGCATAACCTGCCGCCAGTACAATGCTTTTCATCTTTTTACCTTCCTTTTATAAATTTTTTATTGTATTAATTATTATTTCTGCTGATTTTGCCGCCGCTTCCTCGCGGAACTCTTCATAGCTCATTTCCTTATCTCCGTTTGCACCGTCAGAAATGCTCCTTACCACACACACGGGGGTGTTGTTTACATGGCAGACATGAGCGATTGCACCGCCCTCCATTTCGCAGGCAACGGCATTAAAGGTTTGCGCAATTTCTTTTTTCTTTTCTTCATCGGCGATAAATGCATCGCCGGAGGCAATTATTCCTCGGATGTAATCGCCGTCTATATTTTTGCAGACCTTTTGTGAAAGAGCCTCATCAGCTTTAAATTCCACAACGTTTATTCCGGAAATCATACCCTTGGGGTCCCCAAAATATGTAGTATCCATATCGTGCTGAACAAGCCCTGAAGCTACCACAATTCCCATAATACCTATTTTATCGGTAAGCGTTCCGGCAACGCCTGTATTTATAATAGCATCGGCACCGTATTTTATAATCATGGTCTGTGCGCAAATGGCGGCAAACACCTTTCCGATTCCGCAAATTGCCGTTACTACCTCGGTGTTTCCGATTTTTCCTATGGTATATAATGCACCGCTTACGGTTTCTTCCCTTTTTTCGGTCATTTCAGCGTTAATACGCTCGATTTCAATATCCATTGCTCCGATAATACCAATCATGTTTTACACCTCATACTTAAAATCGGGGGTGTACCCCTCTAACACTTCAAGATATTTTTTGCATTCTGTCTTTGCCGAGGCTATATCAAGATTTTTGTAGTTTCCGCACTCTATGGCAGAAGCTCCGAATACCTCTCCCTCGTGGTCAATCACTTTTTTGAGGGTTTCTTTCAAAACACAAAGAACTTCTTCGTTATCCGCATTTCTTACAAGGAGATAAAACCCCGTCTGGCATCCCATAGGACCGAAATATATAATATCTTTAGAAAGGGCAGAGCTTCTGATATATGTTGCAATCATATGCTCGGTGCTGTGCATGGTTATATTATCCATGTAATCTCCCATATTGGGCTTTCTCGTGCGAAGGTCATATGTGGTAATATCCCCGTCAGTACGTGAAACGTAGATTCCGGGGCAAAGTTTATTATGGTCTATTTTAAAGCTTTCAATTTTATCGGGTATCATATTTTTCTCCTTAAATTTTAAAATCCAGCGGGTCGAACATAGTAGTATCAAGATTCCGCACCCTCGGAGTACGGGGAGCAAAAGGGTTGAAAATATACTTTTTGCATATTCCGCCAAGCTTAAATTCGCCTTTTGCATATTTGCACGAATATTCCTCGCCGTTTACCACAAGGTGCTTGCAATAGCGGCAACAGTCGGATTCTTTAAATTTTCTTTTGTTGAAAAGCTTCATAAAAATCACCTAATTTTGCATTCCGTTATAAGATACATCGGCAGCTTCCTTTTCCATGTTGCACGAAAGCACGTAAAACGGAACGCGGCTTAAAAGCTTGTCCGTAATGGTAAGCATTTTTTCCATTTCAGCCATGTCATCTGTACGCAGGGTCTGTGTCAGAATGGTTGAAATAGCCTCGTGGGGAGGGATTTTTCTTATTTCATTCTTTTCTCCCCTTTGCAGTATGCAGATAGCCTTGATGGGTGCAACAATGTTATGCCCGTAATTTTCCTTTCCTCTCCACGGAGTTCCGCAGGCAAAAAATTTGTCACCGCGTTGTCTTAAAATAGGCTTATCTCCGTTTACCACAACAAATCTGTCCCCGAATTTCTCGCTCCATAGCCTTATATGGGTGGTCTTCCCCGTGCCGCTTAATGCCGTAAAGAGGTATGCCTCCCCGTCTACGGCAACGGCGGCACAATGCATCAGCATTGCATCATAATCGAGGATTTTGCGGCAAATAATCCTGTAAATTTCCAGGCTTTCAAGGTAGCCGTCAGGGAAATCGGGGCTTTCCGAAATTACCTTTTGCATAATCTCATCGGAAACTTCCACCGTAAAATCCGCCTTGCCGTCATATTCAAATTCTTTGGCGAATTCGTTGAAATAGTTATATTTATTTTTTACATCGATAACAATCCCGGCAATCTTAATTACCATGGCTTTTTCTCCTTAAATATCATTTTTTACAAGGTCGGCATAGGTTTCCCTCTTAACACCGATACGGCTCTTTCCGTCCTTTAAAATAACAATGGGAGGACGGGGAATTCTGTTGTAGTTTGATGCCATGGAGTAGTTATATGCACCCGTTGTCAACACGGCTATATAATCGCCTTTTTCACAGTGAGACAGATTAATATGTTCCGCAATAACGTCACCGCTTTCACAGCACTTACCAACCACGTCGCACATAAAATCTGCTTTTTCATTTGCCTTGTTTGCAACAAGCACGCTGTAAAGACTTCCGTAAAGGGCAAATCTGGGATTGTCCGCCATACCGCCGTCTACGGCAACGTAGCTTTTGTAGCCTTTAATTGTTCTTACGTTTCCTACGCTGTAGAGGGTAATTCCCGCATCAGCAACAATGCTTCTTCCCGGTTCCATCATAATGCGGGGCATATCAATTTTTGCTTCGGTGCATTTTTTCTTAATGTGCTCGCTTACTTCCTTTATACTCTCGGCTATATCCAAAACAGGGTCATCCTCAACATAGCGTACACCGTAACCGCCGCCTAAATTCAAAACCTTTGCCTCGTAGCCGAGCTTTTCCTTTACAAGCAGGATAAAATCTATCATAATATCTGCACTGTCACAGAAGGTTTGCCCATCAAAAACCTGACTTCCTACGTGGCAGTGGAAGCCAATAAGCTCAATATTGGGAAGCGAAAGGGCAAATTCCACCAATTCAATCGCCTGTCCTGTTTCAATGGGAACACCGAATTTAGAATCTACCTGACCGGTTCTCACCGCCTCATAAGTATGAGTATCTATTCCGGGGGTAAGACGCATAATTATTTTCTGAGTAATTCCTTTTTCCCCGGCAATACGGCTTATTGCCCCAAGCTCCTCACGGCAGTCTGACATGAAACAACCCAGACCGCAGTCCATTGCAAAAGCGATTTCCTCATCAGTTTTGTTATTTCCGTGGAAGTATACCTTTTCCATGGGAAAGCCTGCTTCCTTTGCAGTATAAAGCTCTCCGCCGGAAACAACGTCAATACTCATTCCCTCGTCATTTACAATTTTGTACATTTCCTTAAAGCTGAGTGCCTTGCTTGCGTAAAGGGGAATGCTTTCTTCCCCGAAACATTTTTTCATAGCATCAATATATGTCCTGCACTTTTCACGGACACGCTGTTCGTCAAGCACATAGAGAGGGGTTTTGTATTCCTTTGCAAGCTCTACCGTATCCACCCCTGCAAAGGTAAGATGCCCCTTTTCGTTAATATCTAAATTTGTGTGTAACATTATAATCAAGTCCTTCCTTAAAAACGGCGTACACCGCTATTATATAATTTTATACGTTTTCGTAAAAAAAGGCAATAGAAAATTTAAAAAATGGCATAAAAAAGCCCCGAAATTTCAAAAAACACTTGACATACCCCTACCTGTAGGTAGTATAATAAAAAAAGCAGGTTAAGACGATGGGAAAATTCATAGAATTTCAATCGGAGTCTTCAAAGCAAATATTTTAGGACCACTTCAGAATGAAGTCAAGGCCATACGGACAGCCGGGTCCACTGCCGATTGGCGGATTTCCGCCATTATTGATTGAGTTAAAAGCTCAGTTTTATAAGTTGGTTACTTTATAACCGAAGCGTATTACGCAAACTTGTGAAATGGTCAATAAGAGTAGTAAAAGTATTATTGCTATATAGACTCTGTATGCCCGACGTCCCGATTTTCCGTTTTCTAAGGCGGAGTGTCGCATTTTCAGGATATTTAACGCAAGTTGTGTAATGCAGCTTGCGTTTTTACTTTTACAGATAAAGAGGTGTTACAAATGGAGAAAAACGTAATTATTGAACTTAAAAACGTCTCAAAGCATTTCGGACAGACCTATGCCGTAGATGACTTTAATCTCTATGTAAAAAAGGGTGAATTTATTACCTTTTTAGGACCCAGCGGATGCGGAAAGACTACCACCCTCCGAATGATTGCAGGCTTTGAGCTTCCTACAGGGGGAGAAATCCTTTTAAACGGGGAGGATATTACCCATCTGCCTCCGTATAAACGCCCTGTAAACACAGTGTTTCAGAAATATGCACTTTTCCCCCATATGGATGTGTACGAAAATGTGGCTTTCGGGCTTAAGCTGAAAAGGGTAGCAGACGGAGCTAAAATGCGTAAGCTCACTAATGCAGAAATAGATAAAAAGGTAAAAAATGCTCTCAAAATCGTTGACCTGGAGGAATATGAAAACCGTGATATTTCCACCCTTTCGGGCGGTCAGCAGCAGAGAATTGCCATTGCCAGAGCTATTGTAAACGAGCCTGAAATTCTTCTTCTTGACGAGCCGCTCGGTGCTCTTGACCTTAAGATGCGTAAGGATATGCAGCTTGAGCTTAAGGAAATGCATAAGAAGCTTGGCATCACCTTTATTTACGTAACTCACGACCAGGAGGAGGCACTTACTCTTTCAGATACAGTGGTTGTAATGAAGGACGGCATGATTCAGCAGATAGGCACACCTGAGGACATTTATAACGAACCGAGTAATGCCTTTGTTGCAAACTTTATCGGTGAAAGCAATATTTACAGTGCCACAATGACAGGCGACAAAAAGGTAAGGTTTATAAACCATGTTTTTGACTGTGTGGATGAATTTCCGAAAAACGAAAAGGTTGACGTGGTAATCCGCCCCGAGGATGTTCATATTACAGAGGAAGATAAGGGCATGGCAAAGGGAAGGATTGTCAGCAAGATTTTCAAGGGTATTCACTATGAATATATTATGATGGTTGGCAGAAACGAGCTTGTAATTGTAGATACCCGCAATCTTGAAATTGATAAAACCTACGGCTTTGACATTGAACCTGACGGAATACATATCATGAAAAAAGAGCTTACGGCAAACATTTATAATGATGCCTATATTGATAAGAATAACCGCGTGGTTATTTCCGAAAGTGCCTTTGAATGTGACATAACCTCTCTTGTTCCCGGCTCTACCGTAGACGAGGAAGGCTATGTGGTAGGCCCCGACGGAGTACGCTACGACTTCACCGATGCAGATGTACGGGCGGAAATCGGGCTTAAGGATATTGATATCTTAGACGATGAGCAGAGCGGAACCGTTAGTGGCGAAATCGTGTCCATCATATACAAGGGTGACCATTATCAGCTTACAATCCGCACACCGCAGGATGAGGATTTTGTCCTTGACACGGAATACACCTATGATGAAAACGACCTTGTAGGTCTTAGCGTAAAGAGTGAAAAAATAAAGCTTAAGCTTAAAGGGGAGGCAAAGAAATATGCGAAAAAATAAAAGTATTTTTTCCAGAAAATTTCTTGCCGTTCCCTATGCTGTGTTTATGATTCTGTTTGTAGTTATTCCCCTGATGCTGATTGTTGCATATGCCTTTACCGATGAGAGCGGAAGAATAACGCTTGATAACTTCCGTGCGTTCTTTTCGGGCGGACATAACATAAATACGCTTATGTTCAGCATATTTATCGGGTTTTTAAACACGGCAATATGCCTTGTGCTGGGTTACCCTGCGGCATTTATTCTGGCAAAAAAGGAATTTGGCTTTGGCACGGCAACGGTACTTCTTTTCGTGATGCCCATGTGGATTAACTTTGTTCTCAGGACTGCGGCAACGAGAGATTTGCTGTTTGCCATAGGTATATCGGGCGGCGAATATCCCTACCTTGCCACTATGATAGGTATGGTGTATAACTATCTGCCGTTTGTTATTCTGCCCCTTTATACCACTATGACAAAGATGGATAAAAGCCTTATTGAAGCTTCCTATGACTTAGGGGCAAACAAGGTGCAGACCTTCTTTAAAACAATTCTCCCCATGACTATGCCCGGCGTTATATCTGCATCAACTATGGTATTTATGCCTACTATGAGCAGTTATGTTATAAGCGACGTTATGGGAGAAAGAAAAATCTCCCTTATAGGTAACAGTATTCAGCTTTATTTCGACCAGGGTCTCTGGCATATAGGAAGCCTTGTGGCTCTTATCATGCTGGCGATTATTGCGATAGGCTCGTTCTGTGCTGATTCTGAGCCTCAGGAAAACGCGAGAGGGGGACTGTGGTAATGAGCAAGAAGAAATTTTCTCTCACGGCATTTTTATGTCGGTTTTACGTGTACATACTTCTTCTGATAATGTACGCCCCTATTATCCTCCTTATAGTCTACAGCTTCACGGATACCAAGATTATCGGCAACTGGAACGGATTCACTTTTCGTTTGTATGAATCGCTTTTTCGTGACAGTGAAATAATGCAGGCTTTTAAAAATACTTTCGTGGTTGCAATTTCCTCGGCAATAGTTTCTACCTTGCTTGGAACTTTGGGTGCAATCGGTATTTTCTACAGTAAACGCAGAGCAAAAGCAGTCATGGAGGGCATCAGCAATATTCCCGTTATGAACGCTGAAATTGTAACGGCACTTTCACTTACGATACTGTTTGTATCTATCGGTGCTACCTTTAATTTCACCACACTTCTTATCGGTCACGTGGTGTTGACGATTCCGTTTGTGGTGCTGTCCGTAAGACCGAAGCTTATGCAGATGGACCCCAACATATACGAAGCGGCACTGGATTTAGGTGCAACGCCGAAAAAAGCACTGTGGTCAATTATTGTGCCGGAAATTTTGCCGGGAGTGTTTTCGGGATTTATACTTTCAATAACCCTTAGTCTTGATGACTATATTATAACGGCATTTACACGAAATACAGCCTATCAGACACTCAGCACCTATGTTTACGGCGTAACCAGCAAGAGAGGAACGCTTCCGCCGTCCCTTCGTGCACTTACAACCGTGATAACGCTGATTGCATTGGCTATACTAATTATTGTCAATATTAAATCCGGGGAGAAGGAAAACAAATGAAAAAAATCAGTGCATTAATATTGTGTTTGCTTCTGTGCTTCGGGTATCTTCCCTCCGCTTATGCGAAAACAGAGATTTTGCGTGTCTACAACTGGCAGGATTATATCAACGAAGGAAAAGACGACGACGGCACCAAAATCAGCGATTCTGTAATTGAGCTGTGGGAAAAGGATTATCAAGAACGTACGGGCAAAAAAGTAAAGGTGCAGTATGACACCTTTGAAACAAATGAAACAATGCTCAACACTCTGCGTACCGGTAAGACGGCATACGATTTGGTATGCCCGTCGGACTATGTCATTCAGAAAATGATTGCCGCTTCAAAAACAGGCGGCGAAGAAAACATTTCCGTGGAAAAGTTCGACATTTCAAAAATGGAGAACTACAGGAAAAATGTATCTCCGTACATATGGGAATTATTTGAAAAGAACGGCTGGACGGATTACGCTGTGGGATATATGTGGGGAACGGTAGGCTTTTTATACAACCCCGAAAATATCCCCGTTGAGGATGTTTCAACATGGGACTTTTTCTGGGACACGAGATATAAAAACCGTATGACCTGCAAGGACGTTTCACGTGACGCATATGTGGTAGGCTCGCTTTATGTTCATAAAGAGGAATTAACAAATAGTGTGGAGCAGTATAAAAATGGTGAAATTTCAGCCGAGGAGCTGAGAAAAACCGTCCACGCAGCGGCAAATGATGTTGCCGATGAAAACATTGAAAAAGTCGGCACGGCTCTTTCCCAGATGAAAGAAAATATTTACGGCTTTGAGGTGGATTCGGGTAAAACCGATATTGTATCGGGAAAAATAGATGCAAATCTTGCCTGGAGCGGCGATGCAGTATACGCGATGGATTTAGCCGAGGAAGAAGATAACAAGGAACTTGCGTTTGTAATTCCCAAAGAGGGAAGCACAATCTGGTTTGACGGATGGGTAATGCCCAAGGGTGCAAATGTGGATTTGGCACAGGACTTCGTAGACTTTTTGTGCAGCCCTGAAATCGCCGTGATGAACATGGACTATATAGGCTATACAAGTGCTATTGCAGGAGATGAGGTTTTCGAGCTTGTCCGTGAAAACTACGAGGACGAGGACGGAAAGCACGAATACGACCTTAGTTATTTCTTTGAGGGTACGCTTTCCGAGGATAAGTATTCAAAGGACGGCAAGGCAGTTATCCGTACAAATACTATCGGAAGACAGCTTACCACCCAATATCCCTCTATGGACGAGGTTATGCGATGCGGAATCATGGAGGATTTCGGGGATAAAAATCAGGCAGTGCTTGAAATGTGGTCACAGGTAAAGAGCAATAACGTTACCGCATTTTCATATGTTATGATGGCTGTGCTGTTTGTGCTTCTTATAGTGATGGTGACACGAAGCATCAAGCGAAGAATTAAGAAAAGGAAAAGAATGAGAAGATAGTGTCACAGAAAAATTGAATACAAAGGATTGTTATTTATGAACGACATTATAAAATACAGTGAAAAGACTTTTGAGGATATTAAGCACACCAACGATATAGGCGAAGAATATTGGCTTGCACGCGAATTGCAGAGTGTACTTGAATATGCTCAGTGGCGAAGATTTAATGAAACAATAGAGAGGGCAAAGCTTGCTTGCGAAAATAGCGGTTACAATCCATCAGACCATTTTGCCAACGTTGGCAAAATGGTTGGAATAGGCTCAGGGGCTGAAAGAGAAGTTGACGATATTATGCTATCTCGTTATGCTTGTTATCTCATAGTAATGAATGGCGACCCCCGTAAGGAAGTAATCGCAGTCGGACAGACATACTTTGCAGTAAAAACAAGACAGCAGGAGCTGATTGAAAATTATGAGGAGCTTACAGAAAATCAAAAAAGACTTGCTATTCGCAAAGAAATGAGTGCACATAACAAGTCGCTTGCAGAAGCTGCTCAGATGGCAGGGATTTCCGAACCAAAAGATTATGCCATTTTTCAAAACATGGGATATAAAGGCTTGTATGGTGGTTTAGGAAAGAAAGAAATTCACGCAAGAAAAGGTTTAAAGAAAAGCCAAAAAATTCTTGATCATATGGGCAGTACAGAGCTTGCGGCAAATTTGTTCCGTGCTACACAGACGGATGAAAAAATAAGACGAGAAAATATCAGAGGTAAAGAAAAGGCAAATCAAACCCATTATGAAGTAGGTGCAAAGGTAAGAGAAACGATTCGCGAACTTGGCGGTACGATGCCCGAAGATTTACCCACGCCCAATAAAAGTATCCAGCAAATTGAACGGGAACAAGAAAAGAAAAAATTAAAATAATAAGTATACAAACAGACCGTACGGAATTTTCCCGTGCGGGTTTTAGCTTCTTTGTCAACTATTGGGGTGGGATTCTTCGGTCGCAAGCTCTCTCAGAATGACAGACAAAGCACTTTTTAGGTAACGAAGCTTTCTCTCTTGTCATTCCGAGTGTAAGCGAGGAATCTCTCCACCCCAATAGTTGTTATAGAACCAAAAAAACGTACCATCTTATGATGATACGTTTCTTCGTGGTGGGAGAGGGTGGATTCGAACCACCGAAGTCAGTGACAACAGATTTACAGTCTGCCCCCTTTGGCCGCTCGGGAACTCTCCCTGGAGCTGGTGATGGGACTCGAACCCGCAACCTGCTGATTACAAATCAGCTGCTCTGCCAATTGAGCTACACCAGCATATTCAATTCGTCACAACCCGTGACACGCATATTATAATAACATACGGTCACGGAATTGTCAACAACTTTTTTGAAAAAAATTAAATTTTTTCGCTTAATCGTCATAATTCAAAGTTAGGAGCTTATAAAGAGAAAATTTTTTCTTTTTTTGAATTACTACTGTTCTACATATGCCGCATCCTTCACAAAGCCCCCAAGTCGTATGATAGTCTTTCTCTCTGTCGTTAGTTTTATTCATTTTATTCCAACAATCAATGCAAAATTCTGCCATAAAAATCACCTCTGCTTTACTATAACATACTTTGATTGATTTTGCAATACATTTGCAATGCATACATATTGGGTATTTAGACATATAATTGTATTGCAGAGGTGATTTTGTGAAAAAATTTCAGATACCGTCCATTCCTCCCACAACAAATAAATGCATACGATTCCCTAATAATATAATTGAGGGTATTGAAAAGGCAATCGAGGGCAAAAACTGCACATTTACAGCATTTGTTGTAGAGGCGGTCAAGGTTGCACTGGAAAATATAGAAGAAAGCAAATAATTTGAAAAAGAAAAATCGGGTGTAAAAAAGTTATGCTTCTTTACACCCGATTTACTTTTTTCATTCAAACATTTCCGTAGAAAGATACCTCTCTCCGCTGTCAGGAAGAAGCACCACAATGGTCTTTCCTTTGTTTTCGGGTCTTTGTGCTACAAGCTTTGCCGCGTGAAGTGCCGCTCCCGATGAAATTCCCACTAAAACGCCCTCTCTCGTTGCCATGGCTCTCCCTGCCGCATATGCGTCATCATGACCGACTGCGATAACCTCATCACAGATGGCGTCATCAAAAATTTCGGGAATGAAGTTTGCACCTATCCCCTGTATCTTGTGACTACCGCTTTTTCCGCAGGTGATAAGAGGTGAATCGGCAGGCTCTACACCGATTATTTTAATATACGGGTTTTTCTCCTTGAGATACCGCCCTGTACCGCTGATGGTGCCGCCCGTGCCTATTCCTGCCACAAATATATCAATTTCACCCTCGCTGTCCTGCCATGTTTCAGGTCCTGTGGTTTCATAATGTGCTTGTGGGTTATCAGGGTTTACAAATTGCCCCGGAATAAAGCTGTTTTCGTGCTTTTGGGCTAATTCCTCCGCCTTTTCCACCGCACCGTTCATTCCTTTTGCCCCGTCAGTCAGAACAATTTCCGCACCGTATGCACTAAGGAGCTTTCTTCTTTCGACGCTCATCGTTTCGGGCATGGTGAGGATAACCTTATACCCCTTTGCCGCCGCCGCAGAGGCAAGTCCTATACCCGTGTTTCCTGAGGTTGGCTCAATAATTACACTGCCCTTTGTAAGAAGCCCTTTTTTCTCGGCCTGCTCAATCATTTTTACGGCGATGCGGTCCTTTGCACTACCAGCAGGATTCATACATTCAAGCTTTGCAATTATTTTTGCCTCAAGCTTATTGTCCTTTTCATAATTACAAAGCTCCATAAGAGGAGTTCTGCCCACAAGCTCTGTTATCTGTTTATATATCATTCTCTATTCCCCTTTTTTTGCACTTCCCAAGAATGGGAGAAAGTAGCGGTCGGTGCTACTTTATCACATTCGCTTAATAACCTAATTTATCTCCTAAGCTGTCATCATTTTCAATCCAGTCTTTTTCCACGTCGATAACTTCGTAGGTGTTTTCATCACGGCGTACTACAACCTTTGCGATACCTGCATTTATAATGTGGCGTTTGCACATGGCACAGCTTGTTGCATCATGAACAAGCTCCCCTGTTTTCATATCCTTGCCTGCAAGATAAAGCGTAGAGCCTATCATATCACGGCGTGATGCACTGATAATAGCGTTAGCCTCGCTATGTACGCTTCTGCAAAGCTCATAACGCTCACCTCTGGGCACCTGAAGCTGTTCGCGCCGGCACACGCCTAAATCCATGCAGTTTTTTCTGCCTCTGGGTGCGCCCGTGTAGCCTGTTGAAATAATTTCATCATTCTTTACGATGATGGAGCCATAGTTTCTGCGAAGGCAGGTTCCCCTCTCCAGTACTGTAGTTGCTATATCAAGATAATAATTGTGTTTGTCTCTTCTTTCCATTGTATTTTACCCCCTTTTTATATATTTTATAATATAAAGGGTTTTTTGTCAATGAAGGAGCCAATAACAATTGACAAATTCTGCGAGTTTTGATAGAATAAAATAGATATATAATATATTTCTAAGGGGATTTTGACCATGAGTAAAGAAAAAAAGTTAGTTGAAGAAATCACATCAATGGATGAGGACTTCGCCCGTTGGTATACCGACATTGTAAAAAAGGCGGACCTCATCGAATATACAAGCATCAAGGGCTGTTGCGTATTCCGTCCCTATGCGTATGCACTTTGGGAAAATATTCAGCACGTGCTTGACAGTAAGTTCAAGGAATTGGGGCATGAAAATGTATATATGCCTATGTTTATTCCCGAAAGCCTTCTTGAAAAGGAAAAGGACCATGTTGAGGGCTTTGCTCCCGAGGTTGCATGGGTTACTCACGGAGGAAATGAAAAGCTTCAGGAAAGAATGTGTGTACGCCCTACCAGCGAAACTCTTTTCTGTGAGCATTACAAGAATATTATTCAGTCCCACCGTGACCTTCCCAAGCTTTATAACCAGTGGTGCAGTGTTGTAAGATGGGAAAAAACCACCCGTCCGTTCCTCCGCAGTATGGAATTTTTGTGGCAGGAGGGGCATACAGCCCACGCTACCGCAGAGGAAGCACAGGAGGAAACAATCCGTATGCTTAATGTATACGCTGACTTCTGTGAGCAGTACCTTGCAATTCCTGTCGTTAAGGGAAGAAAAACCGATAAGGAAAAGTTTGCAGGTGCAGTTGCCACATATACAATCGAAAGCTTGATGCACGACGGTAAGGCTCTTCAGTCAGGTACCAGCCATAACTTTGGCGACGGTTTTGCAAAGGCTTTCGGAATTCAGTATTCTGACAAGGATAATAAGCTTCAGCATGTATTCCAGACTTCATGGGGCGTTACCACCCGTCTTATCGGAGCTATCATTATGGTACACGGCGATAACAGCGGTCTTGTTCTTCCTCCCAGAATTGCACCCAAGCAGGTGATGATTGTTCCCATTGCAATGCACAAAGAGGGGGTTAAAGAAAAGGCAAGCGAGCTTTGCGATACCCTTAAAAAGACGCTTCGTGCAGATATTGACCTTTCAGATAAGACACCCGGCTGGAAGTTTGCCGAGTATGAAATGAAGGGTATTCCTGTAAGACTTGAAATCGGTCCCAAGGATATTGAGAATAACTCCTGTGTGCTTGTAAGACGTGACACGGGCGAGAAGATAGCGGCTTCTCTTGATAATATTGCAGAAACTGTTGCCTCACTTTTGGAGGATATTCAGAATAACCTCTTTACCAAGGCTTTAGAGCATAGAAATGAACATACCTATACCGCAGAGGATTATGACAGCTTTAAACAAATCGTTGAAACAAAGCCCGGCTTTGTAAAATCCATGTGGTGCGGTGACGAGGCGTGCGAAAACAAAATCAAGGAAGATACCGGTGCAACTGCGCGTTGTATGCCCTTTGAGCAAGAGAATTTAGGCACAAAGTGCATATGCTGCGGCAGGGAAGCAAAGAAAATGGTTTACTGGGGCAGAGCTTATTAATACAATTCCAATTTTACAAAGGAAGTGATGCGTTTATGTCACCAAGATACTATATTGTATATGCATCTTTGTGTGTGCTTTTGGCGGCCTTTTTCCCTGCCGTGGTTGCGGCAAAAAGAGAACGAAGCTTTTCAAAATGGTATATATACAGCGTCCTGCTGTTTCCCGCTGCCCTCATACATTCTTTTCTTTTGAAAAAACCCCGTCACTATGTAAACGTATTCTTCCACGACAAAGAAAATCCGTCAAAGATAAAGAAGAAAACCTTCCGCACAGTTCCGACAGAACAAAAGAGAGTTCTGGTTACGCCTTCGTATATATATAAGGTTTTCTTTTCTAAGCTTTTGTTTGGTGCTTTTGTGGGGATTGTGTTTTTTGCTCTCGCCAGAGCCTTTGTATATGATACCGAGACGTTGCGTGTTGCCAGCGTGTTATTTGCAGTTATATTTTCCGCATTCCTTTCAATGGTGGAAATATGCCGTTTTTCACGCTTCCCCATGATTGCCGATGAAATAACAAAGCGTACACTTTTCTTCGGCGCAATATCTATTTGCTGTTCTTTGCCGATTATTTTAATTAAGAGTTTTATTTTAGATAACATTGTATCGGAGAGGCACATGCCTGCGGTAATGTTTCTTTGTATAATGCTTTCTTTCGGATTATTCCTTGTTTTGCTTTTCAGAATACAGCGTATATTCTATTGTGTTTTCAACAAATTCTCAGATTATTGCCTTATAAGCATAGCCTCCTATGGGGTTTTCGCGGCGTGTTCTCTTATCTGGCTTTCGATTTCGGGATTGCAAAAATACATTTATCTGTTTGCAATGCCAATGCAGATTTTCAGCATCGAATATCTTTCGGGGGTTGAATACATAGAGAAATTGTCCAATATTTATTCTTCGGCTCTTGTGCATTTGTTTATTGCGGTTGTTTTGCTCCTTTCAGGGCTTTTATGCCGAAGATATAAGAGAAAGGAGCTTGAATTCCGTGTGGAATATCGCTCCAAGGCTTTCAGAATGTCACGCAAGCCGATTTTAAGAAGGCATATACCCAATCTACAGATAAAACAACAGTAAGCGTATAAAAAGAGAGGTGTGAAAAAGTTTGACTTTTTCACACCTCTTTTTTTGTTTCACATTTGGAATCATTGAGCAAATTAATTTAATTTGCTCAATGATTCAAGTACTTTCTCATACATTTCCTTGTACTTAACGCCCTTTGCCTTTTCTTCCTCAATCAATTTAGCAGGGGCTTTTTCAACGAAGCCCTTATTTGCAAGCTTCTTTTCCACCCTGTCAATTTCAGCCTGGAGGCGTTCTTTCTCTTTGGTAAGACGCTCTTTTTCCTTTTCGGTATCAATAAGCTCATCCATAGGCATGAATATCTTCGCACCCTCAACGATTACGCTTACGCTGCCTTCGGGAACGTTTTCCTCTGTAGATGTTATAACAACATCCTTTGCACCTGCAAGCTTCTCATAGAACAGTGTGCCGCTTTCAAAAAGCTCTGTATTATCTGTTACGATAATCATGCTTGCTCTTCTTGACGGGGGAACATTCATTTCCGTTCTGATATTACGCACGCTCTTTATTGCGTCGCATATAACAGCCATCTTCTTTTCCTCTTCGGGGAAAGAAAGTGTGTCTGTGTAAAGAGGCCACTGGGAGGTCATAATTGTTTCCTCGCCTGTGGGAAGTGCACAGAAAATTTCTTCTGTAATGAAAGGCATAAAGGGATGAAGAAGCTTCAGCACGCCGCTTAATACATAGCAAAGCGTTCTTTGTGCATCAAGCTTGCTATCGGTATTTTCTCCGTAAAGACGGGGCTTTACAAGCTCAATATACCAGTCGCAGAATTCGTCCCATATAAAGTCGTAAAGGTTACCCAGTGCTACACCAAGCTCGAAATTGTCAAGATTTGCGGTAACGGACTTAACAACGCTGTTATAGCGTGAAATAATCCACTTGTCCTCAATCTGGGGAGCTTTGGGGAGAGTACATTCCTCAACTTCAAGGTTCATAAGAACGAATCTTGCCGCATTCCAGATCTTGTTTGCGAAGTTTCTGCTTGACTCAACTCTTTCCCAATAGAAACGCATGTCGTTTCCTGGTGCGTTACCTGTAGCAAGGGTGAAACGAAGTGCATCTGCACCATATTTATCAATAACCTCCAAGGGATCAATACCGTTACCCAAGGATTTACTCATCTTTCTTCCCTGACTGTCACGCACAATACCGTGAATGAACACGTGGCGGAACGGAGGCTTTTTCATATGCTCACAACCGCTGAATATCATTCTCGCAACCCAGAAGAAAATAATGTCATATCCTGTAACAAGCGTGCTTGTGGGATAGTAGTATTTAAGCTCGGGAGTTTCGTCGGGCCATCCAAGTGTTGAGAAAGGCCACAGTGCAGATGAGAACCATGTGTCAAGAACGTCTTCCTCCTGACGCATAGCAGCTCCGCACTTGGGACAAGTATCAACGTCAGTCTTGCTTACAATCATTTCACCGCACTTGTCGCAGTAGAAAGCAGGGATTCTGTGTCCCCACCAAAGCTGACGGGAAATACACCAGTCGTGTACATTTTCCATCCAGTTGGTGTATGTTTTTGTGAAACGCTCAGGAACAAACTGCACCTCGCCGTCACGAACTACGCGGAGTGCTTCTTCAGCGAGGGGCTTCATTTTAACAAACCACTGGTCGCTTGTAAGAGGCTCAACCGTTGTAGAGCAGCGGTAGCATGTTCCAACGTTATGTGTGTAATCTTCAATCTTTATAAGAGCACCGCATTCTTCAAGGTCTTTTACAATCTGCTTGCGTGCTTCATAGCGGTCCATTCCCTCATACTTACCGCCCTGTGCATTGATGGAGGCATCGTCATTCATCACATTGATAATGGGAAGATTATGCCTTAGTCCTACCTCAAAGTCGTTGGGGTCGTGAGCGGGGGTAATCTTAACCGCACCTGTACCGAAATCCTTTTCAACATATTCGTCGGCAACAATGGGAATTTCTCTTCCTACAAGGGGAAGGATACAGGTCTTTCCTATAAGGTCTTGGTATCTTTCGTCCTCGGGATGAACTGCGATTGCAGTATCGCCCAGAAGTGTTTCGGGACGTGTAGTAGCAATTTCGATGTAGCGGTCAGAATCGCTCATCTTATAACGTATGTGCCAGAAATGGCCGGGTTGCTCGGTATACTCTACCTCGGCATCGGAAAGTGCTGTAGTACAGCTGGGACACCAGTTGATAATCTTGTTGCCCTTGTAGATAAGACCTTTTTCATAGAGATTTACAAAAACCTCTCTTACTGCCTTAGAGCATCCCTCATCCATTGTAAAGCGTTCTCTCTCCCAGTCACAGGAGCAACCAAGCTTCTTAAGCTGATTAATAATACGGTCACCGAATTTGTGCTTCCAGTCCCATACTCTTTCAAGGAACTTTTCTCTTCCCAGATCGTAACGGGTAAGACCCTCATTCACACGGAGATTTTCCTCAACCTTAATCTGTGTAGCAATACCTGCATGGTCTGTTCCGGGAACCCAAAGAGCGCTGTAGCCCTGCATTCTCTTGTAACGGATTAAAACGTCCTGCAAGGTTTCGTCAAGAGCATGTCCCATATGAAGCTGACCTGTAACATTGGGCGGAGGAATTACAATTGTGTAAGGCTCCTTTTTGCTGTCGGGCTCTGCGTGGAAATATCCGCCGTCAATCCATTTTTTATAAAGCTTGTCTTCAATTTCTGACGGATTATAGGTTTTTTCCAAGTTTTTCAATATATATCCATCCTTTCAGATTTATTGTCTATTATCCATAATATTTTATCACATAAAAAAATATATGTCTACAGTTTTTTAGCTTTAAAAGGGTGAAATTCCAAAAAAAGCACAAAAGTTGAATAAAAAACGCCTCTTTGTCAAAAATGAAGTTAGTAAAGGAGGAGTCATATGCAAAAAAAACGTATATATGCCATAGCTTCTGTGGTGATTTTGCTTTTTGCCATAGGCATCAATGTTCTTGCCGTATCAAAAAACGGCTCCCGCGGTGAGGAAGTCCGCAAAATTCAGACGAAGCTGAAAAACTGGGGCTATTATAACGGAAGCGTGGACGGAGTCTACGGATGGCAGACCGAAAGTGCAGTTCGAAGCTTCCAAAAGAAAAACGGACTCAGCGTTGACGGAGTTGCAGGAACAAAAACCCTAAACGCAATGGGCATCTATTCATCATCTTCTTCGGGGGGAGGCTCTTCATCTTCTTCTCCCAATGAGGCAAATATTGAGCTTTTAGCACGGGTAATTAACGGAGAGGCGAGAGGAGAGCCTTATGAGGGGCAGGTAGCTGTAGGAGCGGTAGTGTTAAACAGGGTAGACCACCCCTCTTTCCCCAATTCTATTTCGGGAGTAGTATATCAGAAGGGTGCTTTTACCGCCGTAGATGACGGGCAGATAAACGCAGAGATGTATGCAAGCAGCCACCGTGCAGCACGTGATGCATTAAACGGCTGGGACCCTACGGGGGGAGCAATTTATTATTACAATCCCAGAACGGCTACAAATCAGTGGATAAGAACGAGAGAGGTTATATGTACTATAGGTGAGCATGTGTTCTGCAACTAAGTCGGATGACAAGGTCATCCTTTCGAAACGAAAAGATTCTGACGAAAATATTTCGTTTCGAGTGAAGGGCTTTCGCTCGCGCGGCACTCACCGTGCCAGCCCTTGCAAAGTCGGAGGCCAAAGCGGTCTTAGGAAGACAATACACC